>CAYPBP010000001.1:0-160632 GCA_964408995.1 uncultured Gammaproteobacteria bacterium
AACTTATTATTTTTAATAGATTGGCATTAATTGGACGCGTTTTATCTGGTCCAAACTATATAAAGATAATCAGAGCTGCTAAAAAACAAATCAAAAAACACCCAAACCAAGTTGTTTTTCCCAAACTAACCGATATTGAAATATTCGATAAATTTTCAAATGATTAAGTTTTTCAAGAAAAATCTAAACAAAATAATTCCGATTGTTTTTTTAATTGGTATTACTTTTTTATTTTTTTATAAATTCTTTTTATACAAATTAATTTCCATGCCAACAGATATTATTGTCGGCATGTATTATCCATGGCTAAATCAAAATTGGGGATTTGTAACACATGTTCCAGTCAAGAATCCACTGATGTCAGATATTGTTTCCATTGTTTATCAATGGAGAATAATAGCAATAGATTCCATCAAAAATGGTATATTTCCATTTTGGAATAAACAATATTTTTTAGGTATGCCACTTTTTGCTAATTTTCAAAATTCGCTTTTTAATTTAACTAATTTACCATTTTTTCTTACCCAAAATAATGGAATAGCTTGGAGTTGGATGGTTTTACTTCAATTAATATTTTCTCTTTTGTCTTCATATTATTGTTTTTTAATTCTCAAATTCAAAAAGATTTCATCATTAATTGGTTCAATAGTTTTTTCTTTTTCATTATTTACTATTGTGTGGTTGGAATATGGAATACATACCTATGTAGCGGCCTTCTTACCGTTGCTTATTATTTGTATTGAAAAATATAATCAAACTAAAAAACAAAAATTCTTAGTTTTATTATCAGTTTTTATTGCCCTTCAATTTTATGGTGGTTACCCTCAATATTCAATTTTTTCTCTCATATTCTCTAGTCTTTACTTTCTTTTGTTTGTAAATCAAAAATTATCTCAAAAAATTTTAAAATTAGTTATTTATTGTAGTTTAGGTTTATTGCTAACTGCTCCTCTTTTAATTCCAGGATATGAATTAATTAACCGTTCGATTCATAATATTGATAATACTTCTCAAGATCTAACCAGTGGTTTCTTACCAGTTGCAAATTTATTTACTATTCCGATTGCAAATTTTTATGGAAATCCGACTACTTATGATTATGTAGGCTCAGGATTTTATGATAATAATGCTATTTTTCCAGGAACAATTGCTATTATTTCTCTAATTTTTGTTGTTTTTTTATTTTTCAAAAAAAAATTACCATCAAAAATTAAATTCTTTTTATTTACCATTATTTTTTCATTTTTAATTGCCATCAAGAACCCTTTTTCTAACTTTTTAAAGGAAAATCTAGGTTTAGTATTTAGTGGCAATGGTATTTCTACTAGAATATTTTTATTAGCCAATTTTTCAGTTGCTGCAATTTCTGCCTATTTCATAGATAATATTTCAAAAATTAAACAAAAATTTAGTTCTTTAGTTTTTGTAATTCTAATTTGGCAATTAGTTCTTCTTATTCTTTCTAATTTTAAAATACTTATTTTTTCTCCTGTTTCTTTTAAAAATATTCTTTATTCCTTATTGTTTTCACTCCCAATCTCTTTAGTCTTATTCTTTTCATTTTTTTTAAAAAAACATTTTTTAAAAAAAATATTTCCATTATTACTTTTATTTTTAACCATAATTGAATTATTTTATTTTGGTTTAAAATATTTACCTTTTTCAAAATCAGAATATCTTTTTCCAAATACTCCATTAATTGAATATTTACAGCAAAATAGTAATGGTTATCGTATTTCAACTACCAATACTATTCCCGCTAATATGTGGACTCCTTACAATCTTTCTTCTCCTGACGGATCTGATGCCACTTTACCTTTAATAAATTATGAATATTTATCTTTGTTACAAGGTGATAAATATCAAGATTACGCCAAAAGATCTTTTGTTGCAACTAATACATCTTCTAATCTTTATAAAAATCTTTCAGTTAAATATAAATTGACCCAGGAGTTTAAATCTGCATCAAATCCTAAAGATGAAAAACTTTTTTTTACTGTTTTAAAAGAAAAAAATACTCTTATCCAAGAAGATAAAAATGTTTTACCTAAAGTTAGATTTGTAAAAGACATCATTTTTCTAAAAGATAAAAACGAATTTAAAGATAATTATAAAAATATAGATTTTGCCAATTCAGCTGTCATTTATTCAAACAATCAAAACTTATTTTCAGAAGAAATTAACAACTGTACTTCAATCAATTCAAATATTAAAAATATAAATGAAAATAACAATTCACTTTCTTTTCAAACAGAAAATAATTGTAGTCAATTAGTTTTTGTTTCCAATAGTTTTTTCCCTGGATGGGTTGCTAAGATTGATAATCAAAAAACAACAATTTTTCAAACTAATCATACGTTTCAATCTATTTTAATCCCTGCTGGTCAACATCAAATAACTTTAAATTATTACCCAACACATTTAAATATTGCCATTACATTAACTCTATTTTCCAGTACAACCTTATTGTTCATATATTTATATGAAAAACACAAACAATAATATTATTTCAATAATTCTTATTGTTAATTATCTATAGTTTCGTAAATTAGAAACTGGGGTTCATGATTTGGTTTTTCAATTGTATTTAGTAATTTTAATTTACTGCCTGCTTTACCAGCCATAGGATTAATAACAGATACAACATAGAGACTTTTAGGTTTTAATTCTTCATTATTCCAATCAACTTCTTTAAACCAAAACTTATCAATTTTTGTTCCATCACCATCAATTCTATTTTGCATTGCTTCCAAAGAAAAAGCCTTAAAATAACCAAAATATAAATGTGGCACACCTACATGTTGTCCGACTGTACCAAACTTTGGTTCAACTATTATATATTGGTAATAATTGACTCTTGGTTTTATATATTCCCATGCTTGTTTATATCCATATTGAAAATTATCACCTTGATTCAACGGAAAATGAATAAAATATGATATACAAAAAACAAAAAAGTTAAACAACAATAATCCTGAAAATATAACCATCAAAAACTTATTTCTATCAATTAAAACCTTAAAACCACCAGCCATTATTAATATAGTCGGTATCAAAAAAGATAAATTTCTTACAGATGCCACTCCTCCATAAGTCATTGCTGGAACTATTGGACATAAAAGCCACCATACCAAAATCCAACTGCTATTTTCTTTAAATATTTCTTTAAAATGAAATAATCCAATTATTAACAAGGGTAACGAAGCCAATAAAAACCATCCAGTTTCTAATGGGCTTTCTCCATTAAAAATATCAGACCCACTAGTAAACAAACTATCTAAACTAAAATGTTGTAAATAGTTATTTACTGGAGCCATTAAGAAAAATGTTATTTTTTTAATTGGATTATCATTGCTATTATCTAAATAATTTTTTATAGAAGCTTCACTAAACCATATTTGCGAGCTAGCTCTATTGTTTTCATCATTTTTTTGTACAGTTACAAAATTATAAAAAATTGGCATAGCAATCACAATTAAAAACAGACACATTAACCACCATTTTTTTAGATTAATTTCCTTTCTTGATAAAAATGGCAAAATAACTACCAACATTGGTACCAAACCCCACTGAGTGTGATATCCCCAAATCGACAAACCTAACAAAATACCAGACAATATGGCATAAATTTTCTTTTTACTTTGTTTAAAATAAAACATAAACAATATTCCCAAAGTCATCACTATATAAGCCACGTTTGATTCGTAACCAATTCTCGAAGCAAATATTGCTTTTTGGTTAAATGTTAATAAAATTGCAGCAATTAAACCTAAAGTTTCACCCCCAAGAAATTTACCTAAAATAGCAATTAAAAATATTGCCACAATTCCAAAAATAGCCGACAACAATCTCACTCCATATTCATTATTTCCCATAATCCAATTTATTGGCATATTCAAATAAGCATATAAAGGCGCTTTATAACTTCGGTGTGATTCAAAAGATAATGGCCATTTTTTACCATGTTCGTCCATACCAATATTTCTTATAGAATAACTATCAAAAGCAATTGATATTTCATCGTTACCTAAGTGTGGAGGGACACTGTCAAGTTTAGCTATTCTTAAGAAAGCTCCGATTAGTAAAATCAACCCCAATATGACATAAAAATATTTTTTAATCATCTCAAAATTAAATCAATTAAAAATAAAATAACCCAATAAATCGACAATTTATTTAGTTTATTGTTTCTAACTGCTAAATATATAAAATATATTACGCTAGGAACAGCTAAAACCATAGCTTTTCTGCTGTCAACTAATATTCCTAGTCCAGAAGACAACACCACTGTTAACCCCCATAAACAAAAAAACCATTTTCTGTTTTTATCTTTGATAAATTCAATTATTCCCAAAAACAATAAAAAAGATCCGGAATAACCTATTATTCTTACTAAAAAAGCAGGGGACATCAATTTAAAAGTTAAATCAAGCCAACTAAAACCTAAAAGCCAAGGTAAATAGAATAGATTTCTAATTTTATAAGGTAACAATAAATCTTCATGCCAATACTGATCAATCATTTTTATATTATTAGGGTTTGTGACAACTATCTTTTCATAGTCAAAACTATAAGTAAAAGACTTAATATCAAATACAAATAATTTGTTTAAACTCAAATTTAACAAAAATAACACTGGTAAAATTAAAAACCAACTTTTAGGAAATTTAAATAATAAAAAGAATCCAATTATAGTAATAATTATCGCTACCAAAGGTAATCTACAAAAACTCTCAGTCAAAGGCATTACTAATACACTTAAAATTAAGATAAAAACCCAAATGTTTTTCCAACTCATTTTCATTTACAAATGATAACATCATTATAAATAAATTCTTTAGTTTAAAAAAAACTAAAAACAATGATATATTTAGATATAAATAACCAAGTTGATTAATAAAATACATATGGAAAAAACATTACCACTAAGCATTATCATCGTCACTTGGAACACTGCTAAAATCACTTTAAAATGTGTCCAAACGATTAATAAATTTCTAAACAATCCAGAAATTATTATTGTCGATAATGGATCTACCGACAATACAGTTGAATTACTTTCAAAAGAAAAAAATATAAAAATCATAGAAAATAATGCCAATCTAGGATTTTCCAAAGCCAATAATATTGGATTAAAACAAGCTTCAAACGAATATATTCTATTTATGAATTCTGATATAGAACTAATTGATAGCTCTATAAACAACTTATTAGACTATTTTAAAGACAAAGACAATATTGGCATTATTGGTCCTCAATTTTTAAATCCAGATAAAACAATTCAAGCTTCAGTTTTTCCAAAACAATCAGCCTTAAATGCATTCAAAGAATTTTGGTTAAACAAAAAAGATTCTTATTCTAAATATATTCCAACCTCAAAAGATCCAATTAAGGTTTGGGCTATTTCCGGTGGTTGCATCCTCACCCAAAAATCATTTTTCAAATCAATTGGTTCTTGGAACGAAAAATACTTTTTCTATTTCGAAGACATGGACTTGTGTCGCCAAATCAATAAAGTAGGCAAAGATGTAATCTACTTCCCCAAATGTCAAATCATTCATCGTCATGGCGCTAGTGGAGTCAAATTAGCTGATTCCAACAATCAATGGCGTCGTCTTATTCCTGGAAGTAAAAAATACCATGGTTTACTTAATCACTATCTAATTAATTTTATTCTTTGGTCTGGTCAAAAAATAAAAAAATTAAAGACTCTCTAATAGAGTAAATTCTAATTTGTTATTAGGTAGACGAATTTCTTTAACAGTTTTTAATTCAGTAAAATTCCTATTTGGTTGATTATCAAAAGGAGTTAAATATAAAGTTTTTTTATTCACTTTCTCCAAATTCCAATTAATTGATTTTATTCTATATTTGTCAAAAAATAAGCCATCAAGATTACTCTTTCTTTCTAATAATTTATTTGGATCTAGTTGTGTAAAATAAGTTAAATATAAATGCGGAACACCAGCATATATATTTACATCACCAAATCTCGGATCAACAATTATTTGATCATATTTATCATAATTAAACTTTATATATTCAGCTGCTTGTTTATAACCATACTGAAAATTTTCTCCCATTTGAAAAGGGAAATGATAAAAATATATGATTAAAAAATATAAAAAAGATATTAATAATATAAAAAATCCTAAAACTAATTTATAGCCTTGAAAATAACTTTTTAAGTTAAATAAACCAATTCCTATTAACAAAGAATAGGGTAGCACTGCTGTTAGATTTCTGACCATGTTTGGTCCACCTATTGTTAAACTAGGGATAAATGGAGATATTATTATCCAAAAATATATAAATAAATAATCATTAGGAAAATATAATTTAACCTTAAATAATCCCCATAATAAAAATGGCAACAATGGTAATAAAAATAACCCAACGCTATAAGGATCTTCTTTAGGCAATAATGGTAATCCATCAAAAAACAAATGTCCTAATTTTGTATAGTCAGAATAATTCAAAAAAAGAGACTGGCAAACAACAATTCCTTTTTTAAGACTAGAAACATCAGAATCATTAACGGATTTTGCTACACCACGATCTTTAGTTATTATCTCAGTGTTAGCCCTAGCATTAGTGTTTCTATTTAACCAAGCGTTGTTAGCTATTGGAATAACAAGACTAAAAAAGATTAGAATACTTATTCCAAAAAAAATATTATATTTTACTTTTTTTCTATAAATTATCGCCAACGACAACATAAGTATTGGTGTTAGCAACCATTCAGTGTGGTATCCCCAAATTGATAATGCAAAACATAACATAGAAAAAAATATATAAAAATTATTTTTTTTAACCAAAGATTTAAAAAATAAAACTAATGCAAGAAGTAAAAAAAACAAGGCAATATTTGACTCCAATGCCATTCTTGACGAATATATATGCCAAGGAGTCAAAGATAATACAAAAGTTGATATTATAGATAAACTAATATTCTTGCTTAAAATAAAAACTAAATAACCTAAAAGAAAAACTGTCAAACTACCCAATAAAGCAGATGGTAATCTAACTGAGAGTTCAGAATTACCCAAAAAATAATTTGAAATACTTGCCAAATAAATATATAAAGGCGCTTTATAGGTATTATGAGATTGAAAAGATAACGGTAAATAATTATTATGTTCATCTCTACCTGTGTGTAATATCGAATATGCATCATAAGCTATTGAAATTTCATCATTAGACAAATGAGGTGGCACTTTATCTAAAACTATTAATCTTACAAAAAAAGTAAAAATAATTAATATAAAAATTAAAAACTTTTGAATTTTACTCATATTAAATTAATAAAATAATATTCAAAATTAATAATGGTAAATAAATTTTTAAATTAATTTTTGGAATTCCTTTAATTATTAAAAAAGCAAAAACAGGTAATATAAATAATGTAGCAGCCCTTGCATCTACCATTTTATTTATTCCAATAATTAAAGAGTTGGCTAATATTAATAAAACACACATTAATTTTCTTTTATCTCGTTTTTTCAAAAAATAAAAACCAACCACTAACGGATAAATATTAACCAATAGAATAGTTTTATTAATATTATTTAAGTTCCAAAAATTAGATATATTTCTAAAAATTTGATAAACATAAACGGATTTATTAAAAATAATCAATCTTACCTTATAAGGCATATATCTAGCATCTTTTTGGTGTTGTGAAATACTATCTCCAATAGAAGGCATATCAAAAATGAGTTTTACTTTATTAACAGAAAAATCTTTATTTATAACTCTAGTTGTAAATAAAGTTCCAATTATTACTACAAAAACCAATATAAATGGTAATAAAATATTTAAAAAAAATTTCATTTAAGCAAATCAACACTTCTCAGATAATAAGGTGGTGAACCATCTGGTCTAAAAATTGTTTCTATCAAGTTAATTTTTACAACAGACTCAAATTTTTTATCAATTTCACAACCTTCAGAATCAATAAACAATATTGAATCAAACTCTTTTTGGCCCTTTTTAAGAGCCTCATTTAAAGGACATTTATCTTTTGAAAAAAATATATTTTCAAAACTTCTACCTTCACCATTAATGGTTTTATATGAATTATTAAAAATAGATGGATCTATTTTTTCAAAAAAAGCAAACCATGGATACAAATCATCAGGACTATTTGTTAAAACAATTTTTTTATAATTGTTTTTAACTTCAGACAACTTTTTAATCAGTTCCACGTTACCACCATTACGATAATAAGTTGCAATACTCATTCTTTGATGGACAAAATACATATGTGAAAAATATATAAAATTCAAAAAATATCCAACAGCAATCAGTATGGATAAATATCTCCATTTTGATTTCAATTTAGTTAATTCATAAAACCCATAAGCAGCGATAATCAATAAAAAAGGCATCATAAAGATAGCTCTTAATATATTGGGAGTGTCTTCAATTGTCACTGCTGCTGGTAATGGTGCAACAACTAATAAAGCTAAAATAACCAACATTTCTTTTCTTTTTGACACAAAAATTAAACCCAAAATTATCAATATCAATTCAAAATAAGTTAATAATCCAACATACGGAACAGAATAACGAACAGGTTTTACAACTTCTCCAGTTAAAAAAGTTGTCCCAAAATATTCCTTATATTCCTCTGCAAAACGTCTTGTGTAAGAAGCTATTCGATTATGGAAAACTCTTGCAATAAAAACACGATTAGGGCCTTCTTCTGTTGGCATTTTAGTAACTTCATAAAGAACTTTAAAGTCACTTTTCAAACTTACCTGTGACATTCTTCCTCTAGCTTGAGGTGATAAGAAAATTAAAATAGTCGAAGTAAGTAAAAGAATTAAAAATATTAAAGGTTTTAGTTTAATTTTTTGTAAAAAAACAAATTTATAAAAAAATAATATTACAAAAACAAATATTGGAGCTAAAACTCTAATATTATGATAAAAGAAGAAAGAAATAATTAAACAAAAATAAGCCAAAAACATATTTATAAAACTATTACTTTTAATTAGTCTTATAAAAAAGTACAAACCAAATAAGGTTAAAAAAACAACAACAATACTCTCACTAGTAGCTCTACTGGCAATTATATGCCAAGGATTGAAAGCTAATATTAAAGCTACAATCAAGGATAATTTTTTATTTCTATTTTTTGTTATTTCCAATAAAAATAAAGCTAAAGGAAAAATAGTTAATGCTCCTATTAACACAAAGATAAATCTTACTGCAAAAACAGTATTTCCTAGAATACTTATTGATGGAATTATAAAATAAATTAAACCTGTTGGTCTAAAATCTCCAAACGAATCATAATACAATGGTAATTTATTCCCTTTATCATCCATCCCAGTTTTCATTATTGAAAAAGCATTCCAAGCAGCTTTTGCTTCATCTACATGAAAACCATAAGGAACTGAATCAAGTTTATAAACTCTTAAAAAGAGAGCTATAAAAAAAATAACTGTCAATAAAATAAAAAATTTATTTTTATTAAACATAAATCAAATTATATTTTACACTAAATAATCTTTAAAAAACATTCACTATTAGAAATTTTTTAAGGTAGAATAAATTAGTGTTTAAAACAATAAAAACAACAATTACTCTTGCTATTTTGATTCGACTTTTAGTAATGCCTTTTTTTTATCATCCAGATATAAAATCTCAACATTATCATTTTCAATTCTTTTCCCAAGGTGTTTTTAATATTTACGATTATTTGGATAAAAATAAAACCAACCTAGGATACAAAGATACTTTTAATTATCTTCCTCTGACTTATTACACTTTTGGTATTACTCAAAGCATTTCTAAACCTTTTTTAGCTAATAATTTTTATTTATGGATCAATGATTGGGGAGAAAATCAAAATAATTATCCCAATTTAATATTTTTTATGCTGATACTAAAATTACCTTATTTGATTTTTGACCTATCAATAGGGTATCTCTTATATAAGATGTATAATAATAAAAAGATATTATATTTTTGGTTTTTTAATCCAATTTCAATTTATTTAATTTATATTCTTGGAAACTTTGATATTGTTCCAGCTTTCTTAACTCTTCTTTCTTTTTATTTTATTAAAAATAATAAACAATTTTGGTCATATATAACTATTGGATTTGCTATTGCTCTTAAAATGTATCCAATTATGTTTGTACCATTTCTATTTTTTTATGACAAAAAAAATATATTTAAGAATATTAAATATAGTCTATTTTCAATAGTACCTCTAGTTTTAAGTATTCTTCCTTTTATAAAACAAAAAAGTTTCTATGATTCATTTTTTGGTTCTGGATTAACTCAAAAAATTCTTGAATTCAAAATTATTGGATTACCGATTTTTCCCATTCTTTTTATTTTTATATTAATTGCTTATCTATTTTCTAAATCTAAATATAAATTTGAAGTTGCCATATTGCAGATATTCTTAATTTTTATTGGATTAGTTAATTTTCACCCTCAATGGTTAACGTGGTTTTTCCCTTTTATTATTATTTTTTTTATAAGTTCTAAAGCTAAAGAGAAGATATTTTTTATTGTATTTTTTACTTTTATATTGGTTTATATACTCTTGTTTAACGATAATTATTTAACTTGGGGTCATCTAATACCTATTGATTCTAATTTCGTCAATTTAACTTCTCCATACCAATTTATTAAGTTAAAAACCATATTTAATCCAGTTATTATTCAAAAAAATATTCATAATTTACTTCTATTAGCTGGTGTTATAGGAACAATTTACTATGCTAAAAAGAAATAAAATTTTAATTTTAATAATTAGTGAATTAGTATTTTTACTATTTTTAATTGTAATTTTACCTTCTGTTTTTATCAGAGAAAGACCAGGTATTCGTCAAACTTCATTTGAAGATACTTTACCTATAGATATCAACCATACTTATTTTCAATCTTTTAATTCTGATCAAGACAATCTTAATTCAGTTTCTGTCTTATTAAAAAATCCTGGATTAGAAAGCTATGATGCTGTTTATTTAGAAGTTTTGGATAATAAACAAAAGATAGTTAGAGAATTAAGTATCTCTGGTCGGGGTATCCAAGATCCTGGTTGGTTAAACTTTAAATTTCCAGCATTAATTTCTAAAAAAGGGGATACATTTTTTATAAAAGTTAGTGGTAACAGTCAAAGAGACAATTTACTTTATGTTTATGGAAATTATGAAAATAAAAATATTAATTTCAAAACTACTTATACTACCTTAAGTTTAAAAGATTCTGTTACAAAGACAATTGAAAATCAAAAAACTAAAATTCAACAAAGAAATTTTTATCAATCTGTAACTTATTCACTTTTAATTTTTCTAGTTAATATTTTAATCTTCACTTTAATATAAAATAAAGAATAGAAATGAAAAAGAAATTTATCATCTTATTTTTAATAATATTCCTATCAGGAATAATTAGACTAATCTATTTAGATAGAATCCCTAACGGTATTAACAACGATGAATTACATTTTGTTTTAAACGCTAAGGCAATTTTTTATGGTTTTACCAATATTGAAGGTAATATCAATCCTTTAAAACTTGCTGAAATGTCTAGTTTAATTTTTTCTCCCATCATAGGACTCCTCCCAACCAATCTCTTTACTGCTAAATTACCTTACGTAATTATTAGCTGCTTGTCTATACTATTAATTTATTTAATAACATTTAAATTAACTAAAAAAAATAATTTAGCCATAATTTCTTCTCTTGTTGCTGGAATTAATCCATGGAGTATTTATGTTAGTCGCACTTCTTTTGATGCTCCAATCGCTATTTTCTTTTTTTTATTAACTTTTTATCTTTTAAGTTCACTTAAACCAAAGTATCTATATTTATCAATAATCACTGGTTATATAGCCTTCAATTCATATATTGGCACTAAAGTTTTACTTCTTCCATTTATTGTTATTAGTTCATATTTTTTATGGAAATTTAACAAAAAAAATGGGAAACACTATTTAATAGTTACTTTAGGAGCATTACTAATCACTTTAAACTTTATTTTTACATTAAAAAGTCAACCTATTGGGAACAGGATAGGTGAAATAATAACTCCTTATTCTCAAAAAATTGTAGATCAAGTAAATCTTGAAAGAAGACAATCAATTCAATCAGAACCATTTAAAAAAATATTAACTAATAAATATACTGTTTACACCAGAAAATTTATTGAAAAATATTTATATAATTTTTCTACAGACATTCTCTTCTTAAACGGTGATCACGCTGCTACTGGTTCACTTTGGAAACATGGTTATTTCTATTATATAGATGCATTTTTAATTATCATGGGAATCATTTATTTGTATATAAAAAGTCGAAGTTTTTTGTATCTTATCTGTTCCTTTATCCTTCTCTCTCCTGTTCCAGAAGCTATTCGGTCAGACTCTATTCCGTCTTATGTCTTTCATTCATCATTTCAATATCCTTACCTTTTTATTCTTATTGCTGCTGGTATTCTCTTATTCTGGCAAACTTTTTCCAATAAATTTTTAAAATTTTTATTAATTGCTATCTATTTAATAAGTTTTATCAATTTTATTGATATTTATTTTCTTAAATCTCCTATTTATCAATCAGAGTCTTTTGCTTCTAGTAATAGAATTGTTTCTAATTATTTAAAATTAGAAAGTAGTAAAAATAGAGAAATATATGTTATTAGTCGTGAACCAGAAGTATTGTTTAGATCTTATTTATTTTTCTCTAACTCTTACCAAAAAAATAACTTCCATTTAATTAAAAATATCTATTCCAAATCGAAAGACAATATTTCATTTAAAAATATTCATTTTATAAACAACAATAAATATCTTCCTTCCGGTAACAACTACACTTTAATTTTTGATACAGATGATTTCGTTTTTAACGAAAAAGAACCAAAACTTTATATAAGTCGCCTCTCAGATGCCGGTAAAATTTTTTCAATCAACAGGGGATACACTTGCCAAAACTACAGTTTAATTAATTATCCTAATAATTTAAGTATTAAATCTATTAATATAGAAAAACTTGATGAAAAAAGTTTTTGTGAAAAATATATCACTATTTAAATTATGAAAAAAATATACATATTAAGTTTAATCCTACTTCTAACTTTTTCCTTTTTTCTTTATTTATATAAAATTACAATTGTTCCACCATCTATTTTTTCAGATGAAGCCGATGCTAATTATCAAGCCTTTGTTTTTAACAATAGAGGTACCGATTATTTTGGCAACAAATTTCCAATTCATTTTCATTCATATTCAGACTGGAGAACTCCATTTTATATCTATTCAATTGCCATTGTTCAAAAGTTTGTTGGACACACTGATTTTGCTGCTAGATTACCAGCTGCTATTTTTGGCATTTTAAGCGTTTTTGTGTTTTTCTTAATTTTAAAAAGTCTTTTTGAAAATCAAGTATGGGCCTTAATTGGATCTTTTTTATTTTCCATTACACCATGGCTGTTCCATTACAGTCGAGTTGCTTTTGAAGCCACAGGCATGCTTCTTTTTTTACTTTTAGGTTTTTATTTTTGGATAAAATTCATTAATTTAAAAAAGGACAAGTTTTTGTTCTTTTCAGCCATTTCTTTTATTTTAACTGTTTATTTTTATAGCACTGCCAAATTATTTTTAATATTTATTGGCATAATTTTATTATCTATATGGTTTAAAACTTTAATAAATCTTTCCTTAAAAACAAAATTTATTCTAAGTTTGATTATTTTTATAATGACTATTCCTTTTGTAGTAGATACTTTTAATGGTCGTGCTGGTTATCGTTTTTCTTATATAAATATTTTTAGTGATCCAACTATTAGTAAAACAGTTGATTATCTTCGGCAAGAAGACTCTGTAATGGTTTATGGTCAACAAATAGGACTTAAGCCAACGTTTATTTCAAAGATTTTTCACAACAAACTATCTCAATGGACAGAAATGTTTGTTAAAAATTATTTCTCTGCTTTTTCCACTGAATTTCTATTTCTAAAAGGAGACGGTAATCTTCGTCAAGGAATTCAAACTACAGGTAATTTACTCTTTCCAGATTTGTTTTTAATAATTATTGGAATTTCTTCAATTTTTATTAAAAAATCACCAAATCGAAAATTTTATTTTTTCTTTTTGATAAGTTTGCTTTGTGCCCCAATTCCTTTTTCTTTAACTCGTGATTCAGCTTTTCCTCACGCCACTCGTCTTATTTTAATGTTGCCATTTTTGATTTTATTTTCAACCATAGGTCTTAAACAAATTTTTGATATTACTAAATCAAAAATCTTTATTATTTTCATTCTATTTTTATATGTAATTTGTTTTAGTAGATATATTCATCAATACTATTTTCATTATCCAAACATTTCAGCTCGTGATTGGCATTATGGAATGAAAGAGGCAGTTATTAAGGCTATAAGTATTAATAAATCAAAAACTTTTTTTATTAATTCATACGAGCCTTTTATGCCCTTCTTTTTAAATTATAGTGAATATCTACCTTCAAACAAAAATATTTCTCCAGCCAAAGCTTTAGTTTGGGATAATAATTCCTTTTTTACTGGTATGCAAGCTGAAAATAAATACTATCTTGGTACTATTGAGTGGTCTAATATGCTTAGTAATATTCCTAATAATTCTCTTTTTGTTATTCCAGAAAAAGAATTGATTAGAATTAAAAATAGTTTAGAAGACTATAACAAAAATCATCAAACTAAAATTAGTTTTGAACAAATTGATCAAGTTGAAAAAAAATATACCGAACAAGAAAAAATTTATTTAATCAATTTTAACCAATGAAGTCTAAAAAAAATATTATTCTTTTAATTTGTCTTTTTCTAATTTCCATAATCACTTTTTATCGTCTTTTAAGACCTGGTTATTTTTCTATGATGGATGATATGCATGTTTTTAGATTAGATCAACTAGATAACTGTCTAAAAGATGGTCAAATACCTTGCAGGGTTATAAAAGATGGGGGAATGGGCTATGGTTACCCTCTCTTTAATTATTACTCACCACTAGCCTATGGTATAGCTGAATTTTTTCACTTAATTGGTTTTAGTTTAATTAATAGTCTTAAAATAACCTTTGCTTCTTGTCATCTGATTGGTGTTTTTGGAATGTATTTTTTTGCTAGCATTTTTTGGGGAAAACTAGGTGCTTTTATTTCAGCTATTATTTTTCTCTTAGCTCCTTACCAAGCCACCGATAGCTTTGTCAGAGGCGCTCTTTCTGAATCTTTAGCTATTAATATAATTCCCTGGGTTTTTTATTTTCTAACTAAATTCATTAAAAATTTCAAATTAAAAATTAAAAATTGGATTTTTCTAACCATATCTCTATCAGCTCTTTTGTTAAGTCACAATCTTACTAGTCTAGCTATTGCTCCAGTTCTTATTGTTTATTCGCTTTTAATTTTATTTAAAAATAAGAACTTAAATGCTAAATCAATCTTTAAATTATCTATTCCTGTTTTAATTTCTGTTGGAATTAGTTCTTTCTTTTTATTACCAGCAATCTTTGAAAAAAACTTAGTTACTGTTGACACTATGACTCAGGGTTATTTTCAATACATTATTCATTTTGCCACTTTAAATCAATTATTTATTTCTCGCTTTTGGGGATTTGGAGCTTCACTTTGGGGCCCAATTGATGATATGGCTTTTTCAATTGGTCTTGTTCAATGGCTACTTCCTTTAATATCAATTTTATTTTTATTTTTCAAACGAAATCAAATCAAAACAAAACAATTGGCTTTGGTTATTTTATTTTTCTTTATTTTTCTTTTTTCAGTTTTTCTAACCCACAACAAATCAACTTTTATTTGGCAAATGTTTCCTCTTATGGCTTTTTACCAATTTCCATGGCGCTTTTTATCAATCGCCATTTTTGCCTCATCTTTTGTTGCTGGATCAATAATCTTATTAGTTAATAAAAAACAACAAATATTAACAGTAGTTCTTGTCTCCATAATCACTATTATTTTAAATTTCTCTTATTTCAAAGAAGATATTTGGTTTCCTAATCTAACTGACACTCAAAAACTATCATCATCAGAAATAATTGCTCAAAGTGGTGCTGGTCTAAAAGATTATTGGCCCAAATATGGTCAAAGTTTTCCAACTTCTTTTGCTCCAGAAAAACCAATTGTTTCCGATAATATCGTTATAACTAATTACAATAAAAAAAGTAATCAAATTAATTTAACTATTATTGCCAATAGCAATGGAAAAATTACTTTACCTTTAGTTTATTTTCCAAATTGGCAATTATTTGTAAATAATCAAAAAACTAATTTTGAAATTAATAAAGAGTTAGGGTTAATTGAATTTAATGTAAGTAAGGGTAACCATTACATTTTGTTAAAATTAACCAACACTCCAATCAGAACAGCAAGCAACTTAATCAGTATTATTAGTCTAGCTTTAGCTATAATTATTGCCATAAGATCAAATCGAAAAAATGAAAAATAATTTAAATAAAAATAAAGGTGCCCTGTCAAGGGAAAGGTGGTACGAAGTACCAAAGGGTTTATTTATTTTAATTACCATAATTGCTTTTTTTCTTCGACTTTGGCAATTAGATAAATTCCCTGTTGGTTTAAATTGGGATGAAGTTAGTCATGGTTATAACGCTTATAGCCTCTTAAATACAGCTAAAGATCAGTGGGGGAGTAAATTACCTATTTTTAATTTTAGAGCCTATGGTGATTACCCTACTACCCTTAATATGTATCTTTCAATGCCCTTTATATATTTCTTTGGTTTAAACGAATGGACTACTAGAATTGTCTCCGCTCTTTGTGGTTTTGGGTTAGTTATAATTTCCTATTTTTTAGGAAAAGAACTATTCCGTAATTCAAAAAATGCTTATTTACTAATGTTATTAGTAGCCTTATCTCCATGGACATTATTTCCATCCAGGGCTGTTTTCCAATCCACCGTGGCTCAATTTTTTCTTGTTCTTGGAATTTTATTCTTAATTAAATCAATCAAAAAAATAAATTTTATTTTGCCAGCAGTTTTCTTCACATCAATTTCTACTTATGCTTATCATAATACTAAAATAGTTGTTCCATTTTTGCTTTTTTTCTACTTTATTATCTTTTTTAAAAACATCAAAGAAAAATTTAATAAACATAAAAAACTTTTTACAGCTAGTTTGTTGATTCTTTCTTTTTTACTAATTCCCCAAATAATCAATACTTTCAACAAAGAGGCTCAAGCCAGAAGTCGATGGGTTTTTGCTATTAACCCAGCTTCGATTAATGAAATAGAAAATAATCGAAATAATTATCAAGGTAATAAATTTATTGCCAAATTAAAATACAATCGAGTAACTTTTTTTTCCTCTGTTGTCACCAAAAATTATCTTGGTTTTATTAATCCTAAAATATTATTTTTTGACAGCACTCAAAATTTTCAATTTAACATCCCAAAAAGTGGTGTTCTTTTTCCAATATGCCTCCCATTCTTTTACATTGGGCTAGTAATACTATTTATAAAATTATTCAAAAAAGATCAGCTGTCATTTTTTCTATTATCTTGGTTCCTAATCGGTTTAATTCCAGCAGTTATCACTGTTGGAGATTTTCCAATCATTAGAGGCATGACTATATTACCTCTTCCCCAAATTTTTATAATTTATGGTCTTTCCCAAATTATTTCTTTATTAAAAGATAAAAAATTAAAATCAATCTTTATTTCTTTATTTCTATTAATTTTAATAATTCAATCAATTATTTATCTTAAAAATTATTTCATTGATTACTCAAAAAACTATTCTAGCTCTTGGCAATATGGTTACAAAGAATCTATTAGCTATATAAAAGAAAATTATCATAATTATGATCAAATAATCTTCACCAAGAAATATGGTGAAGCCCATGAATTCATATTATTTTATTGGCCATGGGATCCAAAATCATATCAAACAGATACTCGTAAAAATTGGGGTTTTCATACTGATTGGTATTGGGTTAACGCTTTTGATAAATTCAAATTTATAAATGATTGGGAAATAAAAAAAGAAACCGAAAATGTTAATCAAAAAACTCTTTTAATAACATCCCCTGACAACTATAATAAAAACAATACTACCTTACTTAAAACTATTTATTTTTTAAACAATTCACCTGCTTTCGATATTTTAACTATCAATGACTAAAAATATTAAATTTTTTCTAATAATTGTTTTTATAGTTTCTTTTTTTATAAGATTCTATAAAGTAGGGGAATATCCTCCACTTCTTTGGGATGAGGCCGCACTTGGTTACAATGCTTATTCCATAATAGAAACTGGCAGGGATGAATATGGCAAAATTACCCCAATTATTTTTAAATCATTTGGTGACCATAAACCTGGACTTTATGTTTATCTAGCTATTCCTTTTATAAAATTATTTGGGTTAAATGCCATTGCTACCAGACTACCATCAATTTTACTTGGATCTTTATTGCCAATTTTAATTTATTTTTTAATCAAAGAGATTAATCAAAAAAGCCATAAAACAGCCATTATTGCGGCTATTATTACAAGCCTTAACCCTTATTCCATTCATTTTTCCAAAGGTGCTTGGGAAACTAATGTTTTAACTTTTGAATTAGTGTTAGCCTCATATTTTTTCTTCAAATATATTAATAAAAAAATAAATAAATATTTGTTATTTTCTGCTATCACTTTTGGTTTAACTCTTTTTACCTATCAAGCTGGCAAAATGATAAGTTTGTTTTTAATTATCATTTTGTTCTTAACAAATTTACAAATAGTAAAAATAAAAAATATAAAACCATTATTTTTGAATTTTGTTTTACCTCTCTTTATTTTTTCTATCCCTATTATTTACGGAATATTTTTTTCCAATAATACTAATCGTTTAAAAGTTGTTAGTTTATTTTCTTATCCCAGATCAGAAATTGAAACTCAAACTATAATCAACGAATCAAGTAAAATTAATTATCAAATATTCTACAATCAATCAATTTTCTTTTTAAGAAATTTTTCTTCTCGTTATCTAAATCATTTTTCTCCTAGATTTTTAGCTTTTGAAGGAGATTGGCAAAGCCCACGTCACTCAGCTCCATACGTTGGCGTTATACTTTATCCAAGTCTTTTGTTTTTAATCATCGGAATTTTCTTTGCCTTAAGTCGTCAAAAAATAGACAAACTTAATCTTTTCTTTTTCCTTTGGCTTTTAGTAGCCCCAATACCAGCGGCTCTAACCAGAGATTCCCTTCAAGCAGTTAGGGTTATGTCTCTTTCCATTCCTTTAATTTATTTTATTTCTCTTGGAATTTATGTTGTCATTAATAAATATAAAAACATATTTTTATATAGTCTAATTATTGGTGCTTATTTAATTTCTTTTATTTACTATAGTGATCTTTATTTAAATCATATGGTTAAAAAAAGTCCAGATGATTTTCTTTATGGCTACAAACAATCTATGGATTATTTAATAAAAAATAAGAATAATTTTAATCAAATAATTATGAGTGATTATTATGGTCAAGCTTATATCTATTACCTTTTTTATTCAAAATATCCACCTAAAATTTATCAACAACAAGCCAAATTAACAGAAAATTTATCTGGTGATACAGGAAGAGTTGAAAAAATAGACAATATTAAATTTACTACCCCAGATTTTAATGTAATTAAAGATCAACCATCTTCTCTGGCTGTTTTTAATTATAATGAAATATACCGTCAAACAATTGACAAGTCAGATAATTTTAAAAACTTTTTACCACTAAGTCCAATAAATAATATTTCCACTTTTTATGGCTACCAAAATTAACAAAATACCATTAATAATTATTCTTCTAATTGCCTTTCTAATTAGATTTATTAATTTAAACACTACTCCAGCCCTAAACCCTGATGAGGCCGCTCTTGGTTACAATGCTTATTCTCTTTTAGAAACTGGTAAAGACGAACATGGAGACCCTTGGCCACTCCATTTTAAGTCTTTTGGTGATTTCAAACCGGGTGGCTATGTTTATTTAGCCTTACCTTTCGTTAAAATATTAGGGCTCACACCATTGGCCGTCAGATTGCCAAATTTAATCTTAGCAGTATTAACCATCCTTTTTTTATATAAATTAATATTACTTCTCTCAAAATCTAACGCTCTAGCTCTCTTAAGCTCTATCGTTTTATGTTTATCTCCTTGGCACATTCATTTTAGTCGTGGAGCTTGGGAATCTTCGGCCGCTCTTTCCTTTATTGTTATTGGTACCTATTTCTTTTTCAAATCAATTAAAGAAAAGTTTTTATTAAATTTTAGTATTTTTGTTATTCTTTACATCCTGTCTTTGTACATTTATCATTCAGCTCGTCTTATCGCTCCACTTTTAGCCTTTACCTTAGTTATTCTTTATTTTAAATTTTTGTTAACAAAACTTCCAAAAATATTAATCCCTATCATTTTTGGAATTATTCTAGCCATACCAGTGGCTTTTTCATTTTTAAATAATGGTGGGACAAAGCGTCTCGGTGGAGTCGGGCTAACTGCCGATCAAGGTCCAATTTGGAGAGCTAATGAGCTTATAAACCATCATAATAATGTTAAGTTAATCAACAGGGGAATGCATAATAAAAGAATTTTATACTTAGTATCTTGGGCTCAAAAATATACTTCCCACTTTGATTTAAATTTTCTAGCAATTAATGGAGATGAAGTTCCTAGATCAAAAGTTCCTGAAATGGGCCAAATACATTTAATAGAATTACCATTTTTAATATTAGGTATTATATTTTTATTAAAAACTATTTTGTTTAATAAAAAATCCAAGATTTTTATCTTAGCCTTTTTATTAATATCTCCAATTGCCTCATCCTTAACTTTTCAAGCTCCATCAGCTCTTAGGGCCTTAGCCATGGTTATACCTATATCCATTTTAATTGCTAGTGGTATTTATTATTTCTTTACTTTATTTAAAAATAAAAATCTATTTAAGATAATTACTCTTATTTTTATAATCATTTATAGTTATTTTGTTGCCTATTATTTAGACGCTTATTTTGTCCATTATCCTAAAAGATATCCTTTTGCTTGGCAATATGGTTTTGATCAACTAGTTCCTTATCTAGAGCAAGAAAAAGATAAGTACAGTCAAATCTATGTAACTAATAAATACGATCAACCTTATATCCTCTTTTTATTCTATTCTCAATATCCACCACAACTTATTCAATCACAAATAAAATTAACTCCACCAGATAATTTTGGTTTTTCTACTGTTTTAGATTACAATAAATATCATTTTGAAAAAATTAATTGGGATAATATTCCATTAAATTCATTGGTTGTAACCAGTGATGAAGAAGCTCTTTTAAATCCTTATAAAGTTATAAATTTCCCAAATGGCCAACCAGGGTTTAAAATATATTCAAAACAATGAAAAACAAAAAAAATACTATTTCAGTTGCTATCGCTACATATAATGAAGAAGCTAATATTCAAAAGTGTTTGGAAGCCCTAGATTGGGTAAATGAAATTGTTATTGCTGACGGTGCTTCTCAAGATAAAACCATAGACATAGCTTCTAAATTTAACAATGTAAAAATAATTAAAACTACCAATAAGCCAATGTTTCATATTAATAAAAACATTGCTATTGATGGCTGTACTGGTGATTGGATACTTCAACTCGATGCTGACGAGATAGTCACTCCAGAACTTAAAGATGAAATAATTTCTTATCTTAAAAAGGATATTAATAAAGTAAAAGAAAATGCTTTTTGGGTTCCTCGTCAAAACTATTTTTTGGGTTCTTTTTTAAAAAAAGGTGGTCAATATCCTGATCCAACCATTAGATTTTATAAAAATGGTAAAGCTAGACTTCCTTGTGTTGATGTCCATGAACAAGCCAAAGTAGAAGGGGAGATTGGTTGGTTAAAAAATGATCTTGAGCATTACGCCGACACTTCTTTTTCCAAATATCTTCTTCGTCACAATCGATATACCACTCTCTTGGCCCAAGAACTACAACAAAAAAACACAAAAATAAACTTTATAAATGCTATAAACTTTTACTTTTTCAAACCAAATTGGTGGTTTTTCAAAACCTTTTTCCGACACCGTGGTTATGTTGATGGTTTTCCTGGTTTTGTCTTTTCTTTTTATTCTGCCCTAAGATTCCCAATTACTTATACTAAATTTTGGGAATTAACCAAAACCAATCGTAAAATTGATTTAAAAAATGATTGGGACAAAAAATAATGTCTAAAAAAATAAAAATAGCTATTGATATTTCTCCAACTCTTGATGGCAATGCTCTTCGAGGGGTTGGTTATTACACTTCAAATTTAATCACTGCTCTTCAAAGCGAAGTTAAAAATAATCCTGATTATAAAGATTGGTCAATAAAATTAATCAAAGACTGGAAATTAGAAATTGGAAATTATAATTTAATCCACTATCCTTACTTTGATCCCTTCAAATTAACTCTACCCAAAAAAAGTAATCTTCCCACTATAATTACTGTTCATGATTTAATCCCTATCGAGTTTAAAAAACATTTTCCTGTTGGTATTAAAGGTTATTTAAAGTGGTTAATTCAAAAAAATAGATTATTAAAAGTTGACAAAATATTAACTGTTTCTAACTATTCAAAAAATATTATTAATCAAATCACTAAATTTAAATTAAGTAATATTTTCGCTACTCATTTAGCTGCTGATTCAAGTTTTAAACCTTGCAATAATATAAATAAATTAAAAGAAATTAAAAAGAAATATAAATTACCATCAAAATTTGTCCTCTTTGTTGGTGATATTAATTGGAACAAAAATATTCCAACTTTAGTAAAAGCTTGTTTAAAATTAAAATATCCATTAGTTATAGTTGGGTCTTCTGCTACTAAAAAAGATGTCCCTAATCATCCTTGGACTCAAGATTTACTTTGGCTCCAATCTAAATCTAGAGAACCAGAGCTCCAGCGCACCAAGAAACTAATTCTTACTGGCTTTGTATCTGACGAAGAGTTACCTTTTATTTTTAATTTAGCAACTATTTATTGTCAACCATCATTTGCCGAAGGGTTTGGATTACCTCTTGTTCAAGCCATGCAATCTGGCATCCCAATCGTTTACAGCCAAGATTCTTGCCTTAATGAAATTATGGACTCTAATGGTCTAAAATTTAATCCATACTCTCAAAAAAGTTTAGAGAAAGCTTTAAATCAATTTTGGCAAAGTGGAACTCTTCGTCAAAAATATGCCCAACTTGGTTTAGTTCGCGCTAAAAATTTTAGCTGGAAAAAAACTGCTCTTCAAACACTTGCCCTTTATAACTTGACTCTTTTAAATGAAAAATAACAATCACTTTTTATCTGTCATCATCCCTATCTATAAACAAGAAAAAACCATCAAAAAAGATCTTAAGTCTATTAATGAAACTTTAAAACAAATTCGTTACGATTATGAAATTATCGCTGTTGTTGATGGAACCTCTGTTGATAAGTCTTTTAAAGAAATTAAAAAACTAAAGCTTCAAAAACTAAAAGTTTTTGGCTATAAAAATAATCATGGTAAAGGTTATGCTGTTCGTTATGGTATGGCCAAAACAAAAGGGGATTATATCGCTTTTATTGATTCAGGTATGGAAATTGACCCTAATGGTATATCACTCATCCTAGAGCATATGGAGTGGTATAAGGCTGATATTATCGTCGCTTCAAAACATCATCCAGCTTCTCAAGTTGATTATCCTCTTGATCGAAAGATAATCAGTTTTGGAGCTTATCTTATCTCTAGATTTCTATTAGGTATTAAACTGCATGACACCCAAGCTGGTCTAAAGATCTTTAAACGACCAGTTTTAACCAAAGTTTTGCCCCGTCTTTTAGTTAAAAGTTATGCTTTTGATTTAGAAATTTTATCAGTTGCCAATCGTCTTGGTTTCAAAAAAATTTACGAAGCCCCAATCAAATTAAATTATAGTTTTACCAGCCTAACCCATGCTAATGGCCTTAATGTTATTTTTAATTGCTTAAAAGAAGCTCTAGCTGTTTTTTATCGTCTTAAAATTCTTCATTATTATGATGACAAAAATAAAAGAAAATGGATCTACAATCCAGAATTAGATATGAGAATTAATACCGGAAAATAATTATGAAATCTAAGTTTTTTTCCATTATTATTCCCGTCCGTAAAGTTAACCCATACCTCAAAGAAACATTATTAAAATTAAAGCAACAATCCTTTAAAAATTTTGAAGTTTTAGTTATCACTGACAAAATTTCCGGTTCTGCTAACCCTTCTGAAAAAAGAAATTTAGGTGCCAAAAAAGCCAAAGGTGAATATTTAGTTTTTTTCGATGATGATTCCTATCCCAAAAAAAACTATTTTAAAAATGCTTTTAAATTAGTTCAAAAAAATCCTGATTTTGCCGCTTTTTGTGGCCCTTGCCTTACTCCGCCAAAAGATGATTATCTAAAACAAGCTTCTGGTTTAGTTTGGTCAAGTTGGCTTGGCAGTGGTGGAGCCGGACTTTATCGAAATAGTATTCAATCCTCTCGTTTTGTCACTGATTATCCTAGTGTTAATTTAATTGTCAAAAAAGATGATTTTAATTCAATTGGTGGTTTTAATACTTCTTTTTGGCCAGGAGAAGATACTGTTCTTTGTTTAAGTTTAGTCAAAAAACTTAATAAAAAAATTTTTTACCATCCATCTTTAGTTGTTTATCATCATCGCCGATCAGTTATCATTCCTCATCTTCAACAAATCACTCGTTATGCCATTCAAAGAGGTTTCTTTGCCAAAAAGTTTCCTGAAACTAGTTTCAAAATTGGTTATTTCATTCCCACTTTCTTTGTATTTTATACACTACTATTAACTATTAATTATTTAACAATTAACTATAATCTATTGTATATACCATTATATTTATATCTATCAATATTAATATTAACTTTTTTTAAATTTATATTAACCAAAAACAAATTATTAACTTCCATTTTAGCCACCATTACCATCCCTATTACTCACATTTACTACGGTATACTATTCCTACGTGGTTTATTTAAAAAAGAAGTTAAATTCAAAGCCCATGCCTTCAACAAAAAAACCGGTAAATACATCGGTGGTTAAATCTATTTCTATTTCCTACCCACCACTAGTTTCTTCAAAAGGAACTCCTTTTTTATCCCAAAATCGTCAATTCCAATGGACAAACACTGGCAATGTTATTTATCCTGTCATTCCTGCCTATGCTGCTACTCTACTTAGTAAACTTGGCTACAAAGTCTTTTGGGACGATGCTATAGCCCAAAAACTCACTTATTCAGACTGGCTAAAACGTCTTAAAAAAAATAAACCGAATATTATTGCCATTGAAACCAAAACTCCAGTTATTAAAAAACATTGGCAAATAATTAATCAGATTAAAAAAGAATGTAAATGGAAACCTATTGTTATTCTTATGGGCGATCATGTCACTGCACTACCGCAAGAATCAATTAAAAATAGTAAAGTTGATTATATTTTAATTGGTGGCGATTATGACTTTCTCTTATCCGAATTAATTGAATTAATTAATAACAAAAAAGCTCCAAAAAATAAAATATATAAATCCACCAAAAATCACAATTTAAATCAATTGCCAATCATTGATCGAAAATTAACTCAATGGCAAATCTATGCCTACAACAACACTAACTACAAATACAAACCCGGTTCTTATATTATGTCTGGTCGTGATTGTTGGTGGGGCAAATGCACTTTTTGCATAACTGGTGATACTGGAATTACCACCAAGGAAAAAATTGATACAATAGAAAATATTGTCAACAGTAAAATTCCCTGCGAAGTTTTAACAGCCGAACATGGATATCAAAAAGTTATCGATTGGCATAAAAGATTTATAAATGAAAATATAAAAAATGTTTCAACTCTATATCTACCAAATGTCTTAAAAATAACTCCTAATCATAAAGTATATTATTTATCTAAAAATTCCTTAATCAGATGTAATAATAAAAACTCCTGGTCTTATAAATGTAAACCTTCAATGGTTTCCAAATTTCTTAAATGTGATTCTTGCTTAAAGCAATATTATAAAAACTACACTATAGATTCAATTGAAGCTGGTAATTTAAAAGTTGGAGATTTTCTTGCAATTCCTATAGATTATGAAATAAAAGATATAAAACAACTTAATGTTGAAAACATTATCTCTAAACAGCCAACAATATTTACTACTAATAAAAAAATAGCTGATAAAAAGGTTGAAAAAATAATTAAGCTTTGGGATCTAAAAAAATCTGAAAGAGCAATAAGTAAACTATTAGAAATTGATAGAGAAACTGTACATAGATATTTATCTTTAAATAAAAAAGGTGAATTATTAGAATCTATTAATCATCTATCATCTATTGATGATAAAATTTCATTTTTTAATGGTCATCACAAAATACCTAAAACTATTGAAATCAATAATGATTTTTTGTTTATAGCTGGATTATTTATTGCAGAAGGACATGTTAGTTTTCATAAAAATAGACCAAATTCTGCCACGATTGGATTTACTTTTAATATAAAAGAGACAGATTTAATAGATAAAACAAAACAATTTTTTGCAAAATATCTCAATTTGAAATTAACAGAAACTATTAATGAAATTAACCATTCTTGTCAAATATCAGTTAGTTCAACTATTGTCGCAAAATTATTCCAAATTTTATTTGGAGACAATTGCTATCAGAAAAAAATCCCACCAGAATTACTATATCTTCCAATAGAAAAACAAAGACACTTACTTAACGGAATATTTACAGGAGATGGTCATCTACGTCCAGAAAATAAAAAGCGCAGTGGAAAGGAATATATTCTTGAAACTACATCTCTAACTCTTGCTAATCAAGTTTTTAATATGTTGTTAAGATTTGATGTATTACCAAGCTACAAGGCAATTTCACCAAGATTAGAAAATGAATCTATAAAATATAAAATTACCTTATTTAGGCAAGACATATTAAAAGTGTTCCCTGATATCAAATTTTTTGATAATCCCAAATCAACCTACAAGAAAGGATTTATTTTAAACAATTTTGCTTTCGTTCCAATTATAAAAATAACAGAAGAAAATTTTAATGGTTATGTTTATAACTTAACTGTCAATAAAGACCATTCATATGTCGCCAATTTTCTGGCAGTCAAAAATTGCTCTTGGACTACTCTTTTCCCAGGCAAATGTTTTCGTCAATTTTCTGTAAAACACACTATTAAAGAAATTGAAAATTTAGTTTACAACTTCAAAGTTAAAGAAATTTTTGATGATTCAGGCACTCTTTCAGTTGGCCCATGGTTGAAAGAACTATGCCAAGAGTTAATTAACAGAGGTCTTAACAAAAAAGTAAAAATAGGCTGTAATATGCGCTTTGGAGCCCTATCTTTAAAAGAATATCAATTAATGTATAAAGCTGGTTTCCGATTTATTCTTTATGGACTTGAATCAGCCAATCAAAAAACTCTAGACTTTGTTAATAAAAATGAAAAAACTAGTGATGCTCTAAAAACTCTAACCATTGCCAAAAAAGCTAAGTTAGAACCACACGTCACGGTTATTATTGGTTATCCAAATGAAGATTTAAAAGATGCCAATAAAACTCTGTCACTGGCCAGAAAAATTTTCAAAAATGGTCTTGCTGACAGTCTTCAAGCCACCATTTTAATTCCCTATCCTGGCACCCCGCTTTTTAAATACTGTCAAGATGAGAATCTTCTTTTAACTAAAAATTGGGATGATTTTGACATGCGCCAACCAGTCATCAAATCATCTATTTCTCCAACAGAACAATTAGAATTAGTTCAAAACTTATTTAAAGGTATTTTAAGTCCTAAATTTATTTTCCAAAAGATAATTTCAATTCAATCTTTTTATGACATCAAACATCTTTCAAATTACGCTATTAAATATATTAAAAAATTAAAAGATTTCTCATGATTAAAGTCTCTTTTGTAATTCCCACTCTTAATGCTCAATTAGTTTTAGAAACCTGTCTTAAATCAATTAAAAAACAAACTGTATCATCAAAAAACTACGAGATTATTATTGCCGATGGGGGATCGACTGATAAAACTTTGTTAATTGCTAAAAAATATCATGCCAAAATATATAAAAACCCATTAATAACTGCCGAAGCTGGTAAAGCAGTTGGTGTTAAAAAAGCTATCGGTCAATATATTGCTCTAATTGATTCTGACAACATTCTTCCTACAAAAAATTGGCTCCAAAATAATATAAACATTCTAGAAAAAGACCAAAAAATAATTGGCACAGAGCCATTATTCTTCACCTATCGACCTAAGGCAGGCTTTATAGAAAGATATTCAGCCCTAACTGGTGTCAACGATCCATATGCCTTTATTTCTGGTGTTTATGATCGCCAAAACTATATAAATTTCAAATGGACTGGCCTTAAAATAGATCAAGTTGATAAACATCAATATATAAAAATACAACTAAAACCAAATTCAGAGATTCCAACTATTGGTGCCAATGGAACTATTTTTAGGACTGATTTTCTAAAAAATAATTTAATTTCAGATTATTTATTTGATATTGATATTATTGCTAGTTTTCTATCAAAAAAGAAAAAATCTATTTATTTTGCCAAAGTTAAACAGGGGATTATTCATACTTTTTGTGAAAGTTCTATTAAAAAATTTATTCGCAAACAAAATCGTCGTATTACTGATTATTTTTATTATCAAAACCTCCGTCAATTCAATTGGGAAAAAACTAATAAATCTGGTATCATAAAATTTATTCTTTACGTTGTTTTGATTATTCCTATGCTTTTTGACACCCTTAAAGGCTTTTTTCACAAACCAGACATTGCTTGGTTCTTTCATCCATTGGCTTGCATAATAACTCTCTATCTTTATACTATAAACACAATTAAAAATAAATTTGGTTTATTAAAACAATTAAATAGACAAAAATGGCAACAATAGATTAGAATAAATTTTTTCCAAATCAAATTTTATTTGTAATTTTTTCAATTTTCTAATCATTTCCTGATACTCAAAATCAGTCATTTTATTTATTGTTAATAATATATTTCTAAGTTCAGGGGCGTTACTATAAACAAAACCAATATTATTATCTTTAATATAGCTTGAAACTTCAACAACAGAAGAAGTAATCACTGGCACTAGACAAGACAAATACTCTTTAATCTTCACCGGATCACAATAATAAGTCCAATCATTAGTCAAATTACTATAAGGTGCCAGTCCAAATCCATTAAAATCAGATAAATAATCAATTACTTCTTCATGAGTCTTTCGACCCAAAAAATTAACCCTAGATTCTATTTTGTTTTTAATAACATATTTTTTATAATTTTCTAACTCCGGCCCATCACCAATAACTTCTAAGACAAGATTATTTTTTAATATGCACTTTAGTATATCCATTAGTCCATGTTCTTTTGTAATGTGTCCAATAAAAACTAATTTTTTATTATATTTACCTTTCTTTATTTTTTTTATTTTTTTGACAAAAACTCCATTTGGGGTATATATTATTTTTTTAAAATCAACATCTTCATCAACTCTTTTATTTATTGTCCTTTGACTGTTACAACAAATAATATCGGCCTTTTTAGCACAGTATTTATCAATACTAATATATATAAAATTCAATAATTTATTACTAAATCTCTTTCTAGAAAAATCAGTATTAAAAAAGATTATTTTTCTTATATTTTTAAACTTTCTTAATAGCAACAAAGGCAAAGTGTCAAAACAATTCATCCCAATTCCAATATCAATTTTTTTTTCTTTAGATATTTTTATTAATGCCAAAAAAAAATCTTTAATATAAAATAAGTTATTTCTTCCATCCAGTTGAAAATATATTTTTTTTAAATTATATTTTTTATTCTCAATAAATTCTGCCAAAGTTTGAACAGGGCCAGGAATAGAAGTTACATGGGCTATCTGAATTATATTTTTCATTTTTACTTTTATATAAACACTTTATTCTAACCTAAAAATTGATAAAATTAACCAAATGAAAATATTTCATTAATTTATGAAAAATATTTCCTTATTACTTTTTGGCTTAGTTCCCGAACAGAAACATGAAGAAATTAGTGGCGGAGATATACGTTTTTTAAAAATTTTAAAAAACATTTCTTCAAAAAAAATATCTATAACACTAATTGGAACCAATAATTGGGCACACAAATTAAAGGCGAATAGTATATATTTTAAACACATAAAAATAAATTCATTATTAAAAGCAAATAATATAATAGCTCTTTGTTTATTTTCTGTTTTAAATATCTTAAAAACGCTATCAACAATATCTATTGAAAAAAAATCTGTTATTTATTCAACTTCCGATCTTTTTTGGGAAACTATTCCTGCTTTTTACTTTAGAAAAAAATGTCTTCTATGGGTACAAGTAATTCATCATGTCTATCCACCATGGCAAAATCGTCCAGGCAATCCAATTATAAATTTTTTTGGATTTTATCTCCAAAAAATGTCTTTTTTATTAATAAGAAAAAGAGCTGATTTAATTATTGTAGTTAACAAAAACGTTAAAGAAGAACTTGTAAAGTTTGGCATACCTAAAGAAAAAATATTTTTATCTTCTAATGCTATTGATTTTAAAAATAGCCAATCAAAGTTAAATTCAAAATATGAAGCTGCTTTCTTAGGTCGTCTTGATCCTTCAAAAGGATTAGACGATTTCATTCCAATTTGGAAAACAGTTTGTAAAAGTCTTCCAAAAGCAAAGTTAGTTTTAATGGGAGCAATTTCAACAGATAAATTAAAAAAAATAAAAGAAGATATAAATAAAAATTCACTTACTAAAAATATAAAAGTATTAGGTTATGTTAGTGATAAAAAACTTAGTCAAGTTCTAAACTCATCAAAGATTTTTGTTTTTCCCTCTCATGAAGAGGGTTGGGGAATTGCCATTGCCCAGGCCATGTCTTATGGATTACCAATAGTTTGTTGGCAACTCAAAAATCTTAAAACAATATTTAAAAATAATTTAATTTATAGCAAGCCCTTTGACATTAATGATTTTTCCAATAAAATAATCAAATTATTAAATAGTTCTAAAAGAATAGAATTTATAGGATTAAGTAATAAAAAATATGTTCAACGTTTTTCTTGGCAAAAAGTTTCTTTAAATGAATACAACAATATTATTAAAAAAATAAAATCTATTTCTTAAGTTGATCTAAAAGATCTTTAACTTCTTTTATATTAGGAGCAACTTTAACAATTTGTTCTAAAATTGAAATAGCCTTATCTTTTTGACCCATATTAGCATAAACAACAGCTGTTATATAATAAACCTGAACATCATTTGGTCTAACCTTATTAAGTCTTTCCAAATGATTCATTGCCAAATCATATCGCTTTTCCGCCAAATCAATTTGCAGTAAACTAAAATAACTTTGGTACAAATTAGGTCCAAAAGACAAAGCTGTTTCATAACTATCCCTGGCCAAATCCAATCTTCCTATTTTATAAAAAATATTAGCTCGATTATGAAAAGCATCAGCATAATTTGGTTTAACTATAGTCGATTGAGTGAAACCTTTAATTGAATTTAAGTATTGCGTCATCTTCCCTTCGTTTGTAGTTTCTGCTTGAGCTAACTTATCATAATCATCACCAATATTATTCCAAGCATTGTGGCTATTAGGTGATACTTGGCAAGTGTTTACCCATAATTTATGATTTGTCTGCCAATCACTATTTCTATAAAAAGTTCTAACTGAATAATAACTAATCAAAGCTATAAATAAGAAAAATAAAGGCACTTCAAATTTTCTTCCAAGTCTTTGAAAAAATAAAACCAAAAAAGCACAAAAACCCAAACTACCTAATAAAGCATATCTTTCAGCCACCAACCAACTGACTTTTACCGGAGCCATTGATGGTGCAGTTGCCAAAAAAATAAAAGCTAGAGCAAAAAATATTTTTTTATCTTTAAAGAAAAAATAACCAACAGCTGTTAGATAAGACAATAAAATTGACCAATTCAACCAAACTGGCAAAATATACATAGTGTGATACAAAGTCAAATCAGCTGGAACCAGCATTAATTGTAAATATTTAGCTATTGCCGTTGGGTATTGAAAAAATGGATTATAAAAAACACTTTCACTTCCATTATAGCCCGAATTAACATTTCCAATTCTTTGATTAATTAAAGGCCACAAAATAACCAACAAAATTATTATTCCAACAAAACAATATAAAAATATTTTTAACCAATCAATATTTTTCTTTAATTTACTACCAAAAGATAAAATCAAAAGAGGGACTAATAATAATACTGAAATAGACCTAACTCTTTCGGCCAAAAAAGCAATTGGTAAAGAAATTATAAAAAACCAAAAGTACTTTTTAATTCCAGTTTTTAAATATAAAACAAAAAATATTAAAGACAATAAAACAGTCAAAGATGTAAACAAATAAGGTTTACCAGAAATCCAAGATACAGCTTCCACATGAATTGGTAATACTGCAAATAATATAGTAGTTAAAATAGCTGTTTTTTTACTAAAAATAATTTTTATGAAAATAAATGCCAAAACACAAACTCCTAAATAAATTACCAGATTAAAAACATGAAAAGGAATAGGATTTTTAATCCCAAAAAGAAATGCCAAAAACCAATTAGACAATCCTGTAATTAAACCAAAAAATCCATGTTTAAAACTCATTATTTGAGGATTGTTTGGAATTGTTGCATAATCATCTGACACAAAATCACCATATAGCGAATTAAAATACAAAACAAAAATACCGACACACAAGGCCAATAAAAATTTCCAATTCTCTTTAACTATCTCTCTTATCCCCAAAACAGGTTCAAAAACATCTTCTTTCACTAAATTTTCCGTTTCCAATTTTCTTAATTTCTTAAGTTTCTTCTGAGACATATTTCATTCTACCAAAAATTTTCTTTTACTACTTCTCTATTTATCTAAATTTCTAATGATCTAAACAACTCTCCAAGCTTCTCTTCACTATGCCTCAACCTCATATTCGATTCATCTATTGTTGCCAAGTCAACTTTTATTGTTTTGACTGGACAAAGCATGTCTTTTTCTACCAATAGTGAATTCTCTAATTTATAAAAATAAAAGACTTTCTTTAATAATTTTTTATCCAAATCAGCTAAATCAGCCATAATTATCAGATCAAAAGGGGTTTTATTTCTTAAATATTTTTGAAATATTTCTAAATAACCATTTTGACTAGCTTTTTTAACTTCATTACCAGTAGAAAAAATATTAACCAAAAATATCTTCTTAGCCTTACTTTTATTAAAACTTTCTACAATTCCATCAGGTAAAAAATTAGGTAATACCGATCCATAAGTCGTCCCAGGCCCAATTATAATCACATCAGCATTCTCTATTATCTCTTTTGCTTTTTTATTTGCCTCAACTTTTGGAGATAACCAAATATTATCAATTTTATCCAAAGACATTCTTAAATCATCAATAAAATTTTCTCCCTTATATTCCTTGCCACTGATAGTAGTAAAACAAACATTTGATGGTTTTAAAGACACTGGAATAACTTCTCCGCAAAGTTTAGCCCCAGTCAAACTAGAAAACAAATCATCAATTTCACCCAAATTACCTTCTTTTTCTGACAAAAATTGCAAAAATATATTTCCAAAGTTTCTATCCCTGCCATCTCTAAATCTAAGCATATCTTGCCAAATTTCTTTTTGTTTTCCATCATCCCAAAGCGAAATCAAAGCTCTCCAATAATCAGAAAAAGCCAAAAGTTTTCCTCTTTCATCAGTTCTCATCCGACCAGTATCTCCACCATTATCAAAAGTTGTCACTATTGATTTAATGTCCCTAAATCCTGCTTTAATCAAAGCTTTATTAACAATCGGCATTCCTGATCCACCACCAATAGTACAAACTTTAAGATTTTTATTCATAAACATTATTATATAACAAATACTCTCAATTGGTTTTTTATCGTTTAAATATCTTATTAAATAAACCTGTTGTAATTTTTGACGATAAAGTTAACACTATTACAACTGTAGTAATCACCAAATAACTTATTACCTTTATATTTGATGACAAAATATCATATTGAAATACCTTTTCCAAATATCTAATCACAAAACCATGAAGTAAATAAACCACCATACTATTTATTCCAATATCAGTAATTTTATATATCTTAAAATTAGGAACAACAATCATTATCATCACTGACAAAAGCAAAGCTATTAAATAAATTCCTAATCTAATAATTAAATTATAATCAAGATTGTTATAGCTCGAAAAACTATACATCCACCACACCTTTATACTATCAATATAAAGATACAATCCCAAAACTATTAAAACAGACAATAAACTCACTAAACTTACCAATAACTTATTTTTTTTAAGCTTACTAAAATCTATTTTGTTTTTATTACAATAAAATCCCAAAAGAAAGAAAGGGAAAAAGACGATTGTTCTTGACAGACTCAAGTAAGAGCCTATTGAACTATTAAAACCCGCTAATAATCCTAATCCAAAGGCTATTAAAATAACTTTTATATTAACTTTTTTAATAAACTGCACCATTGTTCCCCAAAACATAAAAGACAATAAATACCACAAACTCCAAGCTGGATTTGTTAAGTCATAAGTTACCCCCGCATTCTCTAATACATATTTATTAAAGAAAAAATATAAAGTTTGAAACACCAAATAAGGAAACACTAATCTACTAATTATTTTTTTAAAATTAATATTGGTAGCAAAATAACCAGAACAAAAAACAAACAATGGCATATGAAAAGAAAATATTAAGACGTAAAGATATTTAACAAAACCTAAGTTCAAAAAATCTTCTAACAAGTGGCCAAAAACAACTAATATAATTAAAAATCCTTTGATATTGTCAAAATAACTATTCCTCCCTGTCTTTGTTTTTATTTTTTCCATATTTTTGTAAATTAATTCATTATACTAAAAAAATACTCCAAATCTTTAACTCTCTAACGCTCTATGTTAAAAACAATAATCTAGTAATATTTTTTTCTGTTATCATGTATTTATGATTACAAAAAATAAAATTATTTATGCTTTCATCGACAGCCAAAATTTAAACTTAGGCACAAGTAAAGATTTGTTTAAAAACGGTCTACAAATATATACTGGATGGAAGCTAGATAATAAAAAATTTCATCAATTCCTTTTAGACAAATTTAGAGTAACAAAAGCGTTTTTATTTATTGGTTATCTTGATCAGTATAAAGATTTATATAAATTTCTTAAATCAATTGGCTACACTCTTATTTTCAAACCTACGGTTAAAGATGAACACGGAAAACCAAAAGGGAATGTTGATGCTGAATTAGTTTTACATTCCGCTGCTATTGAATTTGAAAATTATGACAAAGCAGTAATCGTTTCAGGAGATGGTGACTTCAGTTGTTTACATAAATATCTCAAACAACACAAAAAATTAGAAAAAATTATTATTCCAAACAAATTTTCCGAATCAAGTCTTTTAAAAGATTTTCAAGATTATAAATTGTTTTTATACCGGGAAAAAGAAAAGCTAGAATATATACCACCAAAATTACAAATTAAGTCCAAAAAAAATGGGAGGCGTCGCTCATAAGCACTTAGCTTAAGGGTCGTGTTCTCCCTGATGATTGTGTCAATTATACAATAATTATCCATATCATGTCAATCCCACCATAGTCCTCTAAAGCACCAGAGTACAGCAAGCACTAATGCATCAAAGTGCTAGTGTGTTAAATTAACCTCTTGACACAAAATATCGTGTCATAACCTGTAAGTGTAATATATTTACATATAGGGGTCACATGAGCTTTATAAAAGATTTTATTAAATCAAAAAAAGTTTTTAAACAGTTTTTAAATTTTCTTTTATAAAATCCAAGATATAATCATAAAATTCCAACAAACGATCTCTTTGATCAATAGGCACAAATGGTTTCAAGTCTAAGATAAACTTTTCCTTACTAAACTTATTTATCTTAGCAATTAATTGGTCCGACATAAAAGTCTTTATATTGTAATATTTTAATTTTTCTTTCACTAATTTTTCATCTATAAAAATATTTTTACTCAATAAAAACCATAAATCATAAATATCTCGTCCTTTATCTCGAGTTAATGTTGCTCTAATTTTTTCGGCCAATATTTCTTCAGCTGACAAATGATTCACATAAGCAGTAAATATAACTGGATAATTTGTGTTTACAATTGATTGACTTGGATTTATCACTTTTTCCCTAAAAGAAAAATCAAGATTAATAAATATTTTATAATTAACTATATTCAAATCAGCCGTCAACAAATATTTATCTCCAGTAATAGTTTTTCTTTTCTTGAAATTAAAACCATATAATTTTTCTAGTTTCTTAAAAAATTTTATTATAAACACATCAAATTCCTCTTTATCTCCCATAACGGTAAAATCTAAATCTTCTGAAAAACGTGTTCCTTTTAAAATTAATCTTATTGCTGTTCCTCCCTTAAAAAAAATATTTTGAGAATATTTTTCATCGTATAATTCCTTCAAAAATAGTGTTTGAATATACTCTCGAACCACTACACTTTCATTTATTTTTAACAGTCTTGAAAATTCTTTTATTTGATTAGTAGTTAACATATTATTATTTAATGATTTTTTTAACCAATTCCATAATATTCTTATCTGCTTTTAATTGACGACACATATCTAAAAATGTTTTTACATTAATGTTTCCCAGATCATATTCATCAAAATTAATTGATTTAAGACCTTTTGAAGCTAAATAAATTTGATCAAAAAGAGCTTTTTCTGGCAAAGCTATCAGCATATTATTTTTTTTAGTAAACATTCCAAAATATTTGGAATTTATATGACTGTAACTATATATTTTTTCATCAAATTTTTTAGTGATATTTTTCTTTGAAGTTACGTTAGTTATTTCAAAAGGAAATTGTGACAAAATACCCCAATAATTAAGAGCTGTTTCCAAAGAAATATAAGATGGTTGGTACAAAAAATTAGCTATTTCAAAAGTATCTATATTTTTTCCAGTTACACAATACTTATTCTTTTCGATATTAATTAAAACTCCATTCTTTATAAAATCACTAACAATTCGGTAATAAGTCCTTTCACTTTTTATACCCAAAATATCTTTTAATGTTTTTGAATTTATCAAAGTAAACCCAGACTCAAGTAATTTTTTTGTCAATAAACTTAAACTATACGATTCCATATACTGTCAATATTAGACACTATATAGAACCGTGTCAAGTACTAATAAAAACAACCTCCTAGTAAATTGACCAGACTACTAGCACACCAGAGCACTAACGTACTATAATGCATTAATGCTTTCTCTTATCAAAGAAATAAAAGACATCTACAAATGGCGCGAACTATTATGGCAAATGGTTGGCCGTGAAGTCAAAGCTCGCTACAAACAATCCATCCTCGGTTATTTCTGGGTTATCCTAAATCCACTAGCTCAAATGCTAGTCATGTCTTTTGCTTTCTCAATCATCATGCGAATTCCTACCAATTCAGCCAGCAATATTCCTTATTCTATTTTCCTTTTCGTTGCTCTTTTACCTTGGAACTTATTCACCGGTTCCCTTAGTTCAGCCGCTGGAGCCATAGTTGGAGCCGGTGGTTTAGTTACCAAAATTTATTTCCCTCGAACTATTTTAGTAATTGCCACTATCGTTGCTAAAATTATTGATTTTCTTTTTGCCAACATAGTCTTAGTTATTTATATGATTATTTACAACATACCAATCAATATAAATATTCTTTGGGTTATTCCAATCTTTTTTATTCAACAAATTTTCACTCTTGGTCTATCTCTTTTCTTTGCCGCCGCCAATCTTCTCTACCGAGACATTCAATACCTTTTATCAATGATTTTGCTTCTTTGGATGTATGTCACTCCAGTCATCTTCCCAGCCGATTTAGTCCCAGAAAGATACCGCTTTGTTTTCCAGATAAACCCTATGGCTGTCATTATTAATGCTTACAGGCAAGTAATTCTAGCTGGAGGTGTCCCTAAATACTCCAGTTTAGCCATCGCCATTGTCGTTTCTCTTATAACTCTTTTAATTGGCTTTAAATATTTCAAATCTCGCGAAAAAATCTTCGCCGATAATATTTAGTCCTCTAGAACGCTGGTACTCTAGATCTCTAGACAATTAACAAATCAAAAACTAGCGAAATAAATTAATATGAATTTTACTGATCTAAATATTTGGAAAGAAAGTAATAAATTAGCTATTACCATATATAAAATAACTAAAAATTTTCCAAAATCGGAAATTTTTGGAATAACATCCCAACTACAAAGGGCTTCTACTTCTATTTCTGCTAATATTGCTGAAGGTTTCGGAAGGAAAGGCAATAAAGAATTTATCCAATTTTTATATCAAGCAAAAGGTTCTCTCTATGAAACTCAAAATTTTATACTTTTCAGCCGAGATATAGGTTATATTGAAAAATCAGAATCAGAAATTTTATTAAATCAATACGAATCATTAGCTAAAATGTTAAATTCCTTTATTACTAAGGTAAAATATAATAATGAAAACAAATAAGGTGTCTAGCGAACCAGCGAACCAGCGAACCAGCGAACCAGACCAAATCGTTATACGATTTGGTCATGTTACCAAAGATTTTAGCAAACTCTCTCATAAAACCTTCAAAGAATTTCTTCCCGCTCTAATCAAAGGCGAAAAAACAGCTGAAAGTTTTACTGCTCTAAAAGACATTAGCTTTGAAATTAAAAAAGGGGAGACAGTTGGCATAATTGGTCCAAATGGCAGTGGCAAATCAACTATTCTAAAGCTCATTGCCGGCGTTATGTGGCCAACATCCGGAACAGTGCAAGTCAAAGGTAAAATCTCTCCTCTAATCGAGCTTGGTGCCGGCATGCATCCAGAATTAACTGGCAGTGAAAATATTTACTTAAACGGCGCCATTCTTGGTCTTTCTCAAAAAGAAATTGCGACCAATTACAAATCTATTGTCGATTTTGCCGAAATTTGGGAATTTATCGATCAACCAATCAAACATTATTCTTCAGGTATGTATATGCGCCTTGCTTTTGCCATTGCCATTCATGTCCACCCCGAAATTCTAATAGTCGACGAAATTCTATCTGTTGGTGATGCTGCTTTCCAAGACAAATGTTTCAAAAAGATGGAAGAATTTCAAAAATCAAAAGACATTACCATTATTTTTGTTACCCATGCTTTAGCTCAAGTCGAAAAATTCTGCACCCGCGCCATTTACATCAACAACCATCAAATCCAGTACGACGGCGATACTCAAAAAGCAACTAAAAAATATTTAGACGATCTAGAAAACAAATAATACACTAGCGCAAGTAGTATTATTTGAGCTTAATGGATTTTTTCTGAGATAAATAGTTTTTTTTAGAAACAATTGTTTTACCAAGTTCATTTTCCAGTTCTTTTCTGGCATTTCCAGCAATTTTACCACCTCTGTTCGCGTCACTTTTTAATTTGGGTACACCAATGGATTTTTCTTGGCGATGAATTTCAGTAGTAGACCTTTCTCCTAGCATAGTGAAGATCAATTCGAAATCATCCATATGATCTCTTAAATTTTCTCTTTTGATTCCTTTGAGTTTTTTATATTCAATTGGAGTTACTCCAAAAGTGGCTTTAGAAATTTCTGCAGTCAAAATTTCATAATCTTTTTGTTCTTTAGCACCTCGTTTTTGCCATTCGTCAGTTAATTCCTCGCGGATGGCAATACCACGCATTCTTTTTTCAATCCAACTTTCTGAATAACCTTTAGCTTGGTACAAGGCACGAGTTCGCTTGGTGGCTAATTCTGGATCTTCGATTTCTTGGACTCGTTCATAACCAACTTTTGCTAACCACATTTTAAATGGTTCAGCCTTAGGTGAGGGGATTGATTGAATAATTCTAAATATTCCTTCAGTATTAGCACAATCTGTAATATATTTTTTCCCATCTGATGATTCAAGTTTCAGTTGTCGACAAATTGTCGATAACTGAAATCCATCATCATTCTTAACTCTTATTTTCATTTTAAACCAATAATCGTTAGGATTGACACTATCAGTGAGTGATTGAACTACATCCACAACTGAAAACCACCACTCATTTGAATAAATTGTTCTTCTAATTTTTTTACCTTTAAAAATTGCCAAATAATTGTTGTTCATACTAAAATAATACTAGAGTAATTGGTCTTGTCAATGACTAAAACCGAAGAAAACACGAATGTAAATAAATAATAAAATTTAAAAAAATACATTAGTACTATATGTTAAACTCATTAATCATCTAACAAAAGCGATTCAATAATACTCATCTTATCCCCAAATTTCAACTCAAGCAATTGTGCAAGAAAATGTGTATAAATGCTTGAAACCAAGCAATTATTCAATTTTTGTGAAACTGTGTTAAAATTATAATTAATGATACAAAGACCAGAATATATTCAAAAACTTAAAGATTTACGCGACAAAAAAATAATTAAAGTAATAACCGGTGTTCGTCGTTGTGGAAAGTCAACTTTATTAGAAATATATCAAAAAGAATTAATTAATGATGGTGTTTCCTCTAGCCAAATTCAATATTATAATTTCGAAAACCCAAAAAATTTAGTTTGGGCCGATAAATGGTTGGAACTTTATCAAAATATTATAAATAAAACCATAAAAGGTAAACAAAATTATATTTTTTTGGATGAAATTCAAAATATAAATAATTTTGAACGCCTAACTGATGGCCTTTTTGTTAAAAAGGGAATTGACTTATATGTTACTGGGTCAAATGCTTATTTTCTCTCCCAAGATATAGCTACTATTCTTTCTGGTCGAATGTTTGAAATCAAAGTATTTCCCTTATCTTTTTCAGAGTATATTTCAGCATTCAAAGATAAAAATGATCTTTCAGATAAGTTCGAAAAATATATTCAATATGGAGGAATGCCTCAAATTTTAGATTTTAAGAACAACCAAGGCCTTATATTAGAATATCTTCAAGGTTTATATAATACGGTTCATCTTAATGATGTTCTTAAACGACCTGGAGTTAATGATAAAGATGTTCTTAAAGATATTTCAGCTTTTATGTTAGATAATATTGGCAATATTACTGCTGCTAAAAAAATTGCTGATACTCTAACTTCAAAAGGTCGAGCAATATCTCACAGTACTGTTGAAAAATATATTTCCGCCTTAGCGGAAAGTTTACTCTTCTATTCAATTGACAAAATTGGCCTTAAAGGTCGTAAACGTTTATATTCTCAAAAAAAGTTTTATACAATAGACACTGGTTTTAGACAAATAATTCTTAGTAGCAACCAATCAAGTGAAGACAGAGGCCATTTATTAGAAAATATTGTATATTTAGAATTACTCAGACGTAATCTTAAAGTAAATTTTGGTCGAGTTGGTGATAAAGAAGTCGATTTTGTAGTTACAACAAAAGAAGGGTATACTGAATATTACCAAGTATCTTGGAGTGTTAGAGACAAACATACATATCAAAGAGAAATAACACCCTTAGAATCTATAAAAGATCACAATACTAAATATCTGTTAACGATTGATCCAGAAGAATCAATTAATAACGGCATCCGTCAAAAAAATGTCATCAATTGGCTTCTTGAAATTTAAAACAAAATGAAATTACAAATCAAAAAATTCTGCACCCGCGCCATTTACATCAACAATCATCAAATTCAATATGATGGTGATACTGCAAAAGCCACTAAAAAATATTTAGCTGATTCAGAAAATAAATGAACCTCTATAGAAAATTAGTTCCCGAAATTATCCGAACTCAAATCCGAAATCCCCAATATATTTTTGATGATCTAAAATTTCTATCAAAATTTTTATCAAAGGCTCAATCATCAACAAATTCCACCATTGCAAAATCTATTTGTTATATCATTCCCACAACCAACATCACTGGTGGTGTGGCTGTTGTCTGTGAACACTTAAACAGGCTAAAAAAACTTGGCTACAAAACTCTAATTGCAAGTTATGACAATAAAACCGATCTTTCTTGGTTCCCAGATCAATCTGTCAAAGTTATCCCTCTAAAAGGTAACAAGGAAACTATTGAAAAATACGAAACAGTTGTGGCCACTGGTTGGATAACCGCCTATGAGCTCTTATTATTAAATGTCAAAAGAAAAATTTATTTTGTTCAATCCGATGAAACCCGATTTTACCCCAAGGGTAGTTATCTAAAACAAAGAGTCAAAAGAACTTACTCTTTTCCTTTCGAATTTATGACCATTGCCAAATGGCTTCAAAAATTCCTAAAAGAAAATTTTAATCAAGATTCTTTTTATGTCCCCAATGGCATTAATACCGATATTTTCCATCCCGATACTCCGTTTGCTCCAAAACCAAAAAACAAAAAAAGAATATTACTCGAAGGAGCCATAAACCTTCCTTTCAAAGGCATGGAAGAAGCATTTAAAGTTGTCCAAGACCTAGATTGTGAAGTATGGTGTGTTTCCTACGATGGCAAACCAAAACCAGAATGGCATTGCAACAGATTCTTTGAAAAAGTTCCCATGCAAGACATGAGAAAAATCTATTCATCTTGTGACATTCTATTAAAATTATCAAAAGTAGAAGGCTTCTTTGGTCCTCCACTTGAAATGATGGCCTGTGGGGGAGTCTCAATTGTTGCCAAAGTCACTGGCTATGATGAATATATAATCGATGGCTATAATGCACTAGTTACAGAACCAAATAACTTCAAAAAAACCAAAAAACTTTTACAAAAGCTAATTAGTGATAAAAAATTGTATAATCATCTAAAATCCAATTCTCAAAAAACAGTTGAAAAAATGAGTTGGAATAAAACAATTTTAAATTTAAAAACATTTATAAATGAAAAAAGAAAATAAAAAGAAAATTTTACTTGTATGCGACACACCCAATTGGGCATTTAGCAACATTGCTAAATCAATCAAGAAAAATTTATCAAAAAACTTTGATATAAAAATAGAATATGTAATTAATTACAAAGATATAGGTAATTTTTACAAAAAAATATTAAGAAAAAAATTTGATTTAATTCATTTTTTTTGGAGACTCATACCATGTGATTTTTTCAACCAAAATATTCATAATTCAGAAGATATTATCAACAACATAATATCTTCTACAAAACCTGTCATTACTAGTTCTGTTTATGATCATGCTTTTTTAGACAAAGAATCTATAGAAAAATATTTTAATAAATTTAATACAATCGTTGATTTTTACACTGTTAGTTCTAAAAAACTTTATAATATTTATTCTTCGAATGAAAAAATTAAAAAACCTAATTATATAATTCAAGATGGGGTTGATTTAAATCTTTTTTATCCAATTAATTTAAATCGATTTAATAAAGACAAAAAAGATTTAATAATTGGTTGGGTTGGAAATAGTAAATGGTCTATAAAAAAAGGAGACGACATTAAAGGTGTAAACACTATTATTAAACCAGCCATTAAAATTCTTAAACATAAAGGATTCAATGTCGTCGAAAATTTCGCTGACAGAAATAAAATATTTATACCTCTTAAAAAAATGGTTGATTATTACAGTAATATAGACATTTTGATTTGTGCCTCAGAAGTAGAAGGTACACCAAATCCAGTTTTAGAAGCAATGGCTTGTGGAGTACCAATAATATCAACTGATGTTGGAATTGTTTCAGAAGTCTTTGAAAAAAAACAAAAAAAATTCATAATTAATAGAAATATAGATGATTTAATACTAAAAATAGAAAAGTTATATAACAACCGAAAAATGATTTTGGAATTATCAGAAGAAAATATAAAACAAATAAAAAAATTCACTAGAATAAAAGAATCAAAAAAATGGCTTTCTTTTTTTGAAGAATCATTAAAAAAAGAACAATCTTCTAAAGACAAAGAAAACGCTTTATTAAAAGAATTTTTAAAAGAGGCTATTGATAAAAATAAAAGAACAGAAGATAGAATAAGAATTAGACGAATTCTTTTTAATAAGATAGAAATTGGTTTGTTTTTAAAGAAAAAATCATCCCAATGAAAAGAACTAATAAATTTTTATATATAGTAAATCTTTTCGCAGTTTCATTTATTTTATTTCTAAATATTGAAGAATATATCCCTAATTTAAAAACACCAACTTACTTAATAAGCGCAATAAATCAAAAGAACGAAAAATCTAACGATACTGAAGTTTGGATTTCAAACTATAAAAAACCAGTTTTAATTAATAAGGATATAAAAAATTGGTTTAAAAAAGATGGAGCTTATTATTCTAATGGAAAAGAAGAAAACTATATAAATATTAGAAATCAGGAAAAAATCACATTTATAAAACACCAATGGTCGGGAATAGTTTCAATAGAAAATACTAATACTAAAGAAAAAGAAATCATTGATTTGTATTCAACAACAGACGATTCGTACATTTATAACCTAAAAATCTTACCAACAAACCATTTTTTTTACTATCTCATAAGAATCTTAATCTTTTCTTTTACAATTGCCTTTATTAATATATTAATCAAATTAGTTTTCCTAATTAAAACTCCAAAGTTCAAATTCAACTTAAAAATAAGTGATAAAACAATAATTATTTCTATAATATTTTTTTCACTAATTCCAATTATTTATCTAGTTACTTTTTATCCAGGATTATTAAGTGGTGACTCTTTAGGCCAATGGAAGCAATTAACAGATTTCCAATTTATAGATGCTCATCCTGCATTTCATACTCTTATATACTGGCTAATAACTCGTATTTATTACAGCCCAGTTTCAATAGTTATTTTCCAAATAATTAGTCTTTCTGCAATTTGGGTTTATGGAATATTATCTTTAATAAAAAATTTAAAACCAAATAATTTAAATAGACTTTTAATTATACTAATCAGTCTCATTTTTTTTGCCGCACCACAAAATGGATTAATGGCAATTACATTATGGAAAGATGTTTTATTTAGTTATTCAATTCTTTTTTTAACCATCAACTTATTCAACATTATCTTCGATATTAAATGGATAAACAAAAAAAACAATCAAATACTATTAATTTCATCTTTAGTATTAGTCTGTCTTTTACGACACAACGGTATAATTACCTTTATTAGCACAATTGTTAGTTTAATTTTAATATATAAAACCAAGTTCTTAAAAATAACTTTAATTTCAATTTTAGTGATTTTATTAATTAAATACCCTTTATACAAAATATTAAAAGTTAATAAAATAGAAGAAACTTTTAGCTCAGGATACACACTAAATTATTTAAATGGTTATTTTTACGAAAATCAAATTTCAAAAGAAAAATACAAAGAATTTTACAATAGTCTTTATCCACAAAAACAAGCATCTACTTTTTATAATTCATATTGTATAAACTATGGCGGTAATGGTTTAGAAAAAGATTTTTTTATAAAAAACAATAATAAAATAAACCAATATTTAAAAAAAGAAATAATTGACAATCCAAATATCTTTCTTAAATTAATTAAAAAAAGAGCCTCTTTAGTATGGCAAATAAAACAACCATCAGATTCATATACATACACCACTCCAATTGATGATTATAAATCAAGAACTATCTTAAAAGAAAACTACAATATAGATTCTTTTAATCCTGATTCTAAATTAACCTTTTTTATAAGAAAACTAGTTTATCTTACTGAAAGTGAAAAATACAAAAGTCTTTTTTGGAGACCAGCCTTAAGTTTAATAATAATTCTACTTATTTCACTATATCTATTTAAAAAAAATAAAAACAATCTCTTACTTCTTCCACTTATTCCAGTAATAACACTATCTGCTGGATTAATTTTGACCATTCCTGGACAGGATTATAGATACCTATTCTCGAATTATCTCATATCAATCTATTTTATTTTGATACTTTTAGTGTTCAACAAAAAATTAAGATAATTAAAATTATTTTGATATTTTTAAAAATCTAACATTTACATTTTCTTTTTCAACAAAATACAAAACAGAATTACTACCCCGTAAAGAATATTTTTTATATAACCTTACACAAATCTCACCATTGTTTTGACTTTTTAATATCTTCTTAAATTCTTCTAGATACCTACCTTCAATCTGTATCTTTTCTTGATTTAAATATCCCGAATGTAAAATTTTATTTCCACTGATAATTTCATATTTAAAAATATCTTTAATATAAATATTTTCTTTTCTATTATTGGTCAAATAAATAACAAAACCCCCAATTTTATCATCCCCAATATTTTCACAAAATTTATTGTCAGTAATAGAAATGAGTTCGTATCCAGAATTTTTGTTTTTATAATCTTTATAACCATCTAAAGTTAGTTCATTTATATTTTTATAAACACTAGAATAATCATAATAACGTAAATAAACAGATTTAATTACACTAACAGACACTACAAAAACAAAAATCACACTAAAAATTAATTCCATCTTTTTCATTCCGATTATTTCAATTAAACGTACTATTCCATACATAAAAAATAAAAAAAGAATAAAGAAATATCTTCCTTGAACTCCACCAATAATTTTGTTTGCCACAGGAGTCCATGTTAAATATAAAGAAGTTTCTATAATTACATACGAACCAATCACAATTCCAAAAATAAAAAGCAATTCAAAAATATTTTTTAATTCTAATTTCTTTGTTTTAACAAATTTAATTTTAGATACAATAAAAATTACAAAAAAAATTATTAATAAATAAACACTAAAAGGTAGTTGATAATCTAACCAACCAAAATTACCTAAAAAACTATTCCAATAAAAATATAAATTTTCTGCAGTTGTTTTAGATAATACACTTATAAAATAAAATGGATCGTCTAAAACAATTTCTTTCTGTAAAAAAGGATTCACTAAACCACTTTGAACATTGTCAACAAAAGAAACATTTGTTTTAATCAAAAAAAATGTCAATAAAAAGTAAATTATCAAAATTAAATATTTAATAAAAATATTTTTTATATTTTTATTAAAAAAAGGATAAGATGGCAATAAAATAGGCAAAAGTAACAACAAATAATAACCGCTCTTAACTAAAACAAAGATTAGAATCAAAGCATAAAACAAAAACAATAACCATAATTTAATCTTTGAAAAATTATTTTTTAAATAAACATAAAGAGAAAAAGACAATAAGCCTAAAGAAATATGAAAAGAATCATAACTTATAGCTGTAACTTGATGAATTACCATTGGAATAATTGAAATGGCCATAATTAAAGGAAAATATCTCCCTGATAAATTTAATGAAATAAACACTGCAACTAGAAAAATAATAAAACCAAATAATCTAGAAAGATAAAAAGAAAGCAATAAATTGTTACCACCAATAGTTATCCCTATTATGTTTGGCAAATAAGACAAAATACCAAACTTAACACAAGAACCATTGTAGACTGCCTTTTCCTTCGAATTTATTTCATATTCTCTAAATAAAATCGATTTTGGAAACTTATTCTGGCTATTCATAATAAGAGTACTTGCTTTCATTTGTTCTGGGAAATTAAGGATATCTACAGGTAAGTTATTTAAACCAACACCAAAAAAACCACACTCACCCCTAACAGAAACACTATATGTATTGAAATAATGATAAGACTCATCTGCTTTTTGAAAAGGAGGCACCAAAAAAACAAAGATTAAACCAATCAAAATAATAAAAAGAAAAAAAACTTTATTGAATTTATTCATTTTTATTTTTATTTAAAGAAACACTACAATTTCTACGAAATAAATCAAGATCAAATGGGGGATATATGTATATATTAGCAGATTGTGTGGCAATTTTTATCAAACCTTCAGATTCACAATCAAATTCAAGAACTTTTATCGGATTAACAATTAATGTATTAGAATCAATTTGTTTTAATTGAGAAATATAGTAATCATAATTTTTATAATTAATCACCGATTTTAGATCATAAATTACATTATACTTCGTAAGCAAATATGAAGATGTTGCCCATCTTGTGCTTTGATAATCACCATCAATATAAATAACATTTTTAAAATTAGAAAAATTTTCCAAAGCATAAATAACACCATTGTACTTTTCACTACTATTAGAGAAAAAATTTCCATACCCATGAATTATGTCTCCAAGAGGTGGGTTTATAATACTTGCATATTTAAAAGATATTAATATTATAAAAATAAAGATCATAATCTTATTAAAAATGGATGTCGATGTTTTATTATTTTTTTTAAAAATAGACTTTAAAAAAACAATAAAACCTGCCACAGCAAACATACTAAAAAACAAAATTGAAGAAGCAAAAACCTTATGGAAAGAATACGAAATTTCTCCCTTAATATAAAGTTGTAAAATTGCTAAGCCAAAACTATAAAATAGAAAGACTAAAGCAATAATAGATAAATATTTAGAAGTTTTTGATTCTTTTTTATTATTTTTAGATAAAAAATAGATACTTAATATTACGTAAATCAAAAGTGTCATAACTGGGTAAACAGGAAAACCTCCACTTGCAGCTACTATACCACTTAGACTGAAAACAGAAGAAAATATTTGTAACATAAAAATAATAGAGAGTAGTAGGGTTATTATTAATAAAGATAAATATTCTTTTTCTTTTTTAAAAAACCATAAATAACCATAAAAAATACACAAAACTGGGGCAAAAAAACTGTATGAAAAGAAAAAACCAAACGATAATGGAATTAATAAAAAAATTGATTTCGATTCATTACGAGACAATAAATAAATCATTCCTAAAGAAAATAGCTGATTAAACCAGTTTGATAAAAAACCATGTTTAACAAAATACAAACTAATCACAGATCCAAATACTACGGTAACAATTGGAATTATTATTTTCCAATAAAAATTACTTTTTTCATTATTATTCACTAAATCAAAAACAATTATCGACATTAACGAAATTGTTAAAAAGAATATTAACCATATATACATAGAAAAAATGTTAGTTATTAACACAATATCATTATTAACCCCGATTAATCGTGTAACTAATTTTATAGACAACCAAGCATTACCATGAAAAGCATGTGGATAAAAACCCCCAGATAACTTGTTGTTCGATAAAAAATTTAACGCATAATTAAAATGTGCCGCAGCATCTTCAGTAAATGAAGGTATTGGAACTCTGAAACCATTATTAAAACTTTTAAAATTAAAAATAAACAGAACTATACAAAAAATGGCTGCGGTAATTATAACTATTTCATAACTATTGCTTTTACTCTTAAGAGGGTTTTTTATTCTTATATTTTTACCAACACAATAAAACAATATACTGTATACAAAATTTAGAAGAAACAGTGAAAATATACTTAACTCCAAATTAAAAATAGATACAATAAAAAAATAAACAGAGTTTACACCAAAAAAGATAATAAATCCAAATACTATACTCTCAAATATTTTTTTATTCCAAAATTTTTTATATATAAATATATAAATTAAAAAAACAATTAAAAGCAAATAATTTACCATAAATTAATACAAATAATTTTTATAAAAAAATAATATAAATTCTACAAAATAAATCATGTTATTATAAACACATAGTAACAAATATCTTTTAAAAATGATAATCTCTATATTCAACCATATCTGGAATCGTTTTAGTAATAACTACAAATTTAACACAAAAATAAGAAAGTATATAAATTTGTTGTTAGATATGGTTGAAATTATTTTTAATAGAAATTTATTTAAAACAATTAATAAAAAAAATAATAATCCTAAAAAAATAATTATTTTTGCATATGGAACTACTGGCGATATTGCTGTTTTCTCTTCATTTACTAAATATCTAAAAACACTATTTCCAAATTCAAAAATATTTTATATTATAAATTATGTCGATAAAGTAAAATATATATCCTCATTGGATAAAAACATATACAAAATAATCACCATAAATATACCTAGATTTTTTACATTCAAAATAATTAATAAAATCAAAAAAAAATACCCTGATTATGATTTATTCATTAATTTGAATCTCTATCCTAGTCTAAGACACTTAATGTCATATATAAAATTCATTGAAATGCCGTATTTTATTTTTAAAAAGAAACCAAATAAACTTCCTATACCAAAACTTTATCTTGATTTTAAAGTAAAACAACAAAAAATAATTTTTTTAAATTTAGAAATGATATCTCTAAATTTTAATAATAGTTATCTACAATCACAAGAAATGGAAGAAATAATATTTTTTTTAGCCAATAAATTCAAAGAATATCAATTTATAGTAAATAATTATTCAAAGTTAACAAATATAAAAAACATTAAAAATGTAAAATTATTTAATGGAAATTATAAAGAATTGGTTAAAATAGCAGCTTCTGCAAAAATATTTATCTCATCAAGAAATGGCCTTTGCGACGTTATAGCTGCTTCTGTTAGTAACAAACCAATGTTTATTATCTATCCCAACCTATTATTTCCTGGAAATAATGGAACCGAATTTATTTATATTTATGGCATGAAAGATATTGAATACCCAAATCCAATCGAAGAAACTATTTTTGATAGAGATATTAATGGTGTTAATAATTTAAAAAAACAAATAAAAACTTTTATAGAAAAGCATTATGAAAAATAATATTAAGTTTGTAGTTATTCAAGCTGGAGGATTAGGTACAAGATTAGAACATCTCACTCACAATAAACCGAAATGTCTAGTTTCTATTATTGGTAAACCAATTCTTTTTCATACTTTTGATAATTTCAAAAATGCAAAATTTATAATCATTGCCGACTATAAAAAGGATGTACTAAAAAAATATTTAGAAATATTTGCAAAAGATATAAACTATAAAATAGTAACTTCAGAAGAAAAAGGTACTTGCGCTGGAATAAATGAAGCTCTCGATTTAATACCTAAAAAAGAACAATTTATTATCACTTGGAGTGATTTACTTTTTACCGGGAAACCTTTTAAAAACACAAGTAACAATACTAATAGTATTGGCTTATCACAAAACTTTACTTGTCGATGGAGATTTTACAATAATTCTTTAAATGAAAATAAAAGTAAAAAAAATGGAGTAGCTGGTTTTTTTATTTTTAAAGATAAAAATGAATTAAATAATTTGCCTCAAGGTGGTGAATTTGTTCGATTTCTTAAAGAAAAAAAAATCAAATTTAAGCCACTAAAACTAATAAATACTTATGAAGTAGGTACTATTGAAAAATATCTAAAAATTCAAAAGGATTATCCACCAGTCAGACCTTTCAATCAAATTATCAAACAAAAAAAAGTAATTATAAAAAAACCATTAGATCAACAAGGTAAAAATGTAGCCATAGATGAAAAAAATTTTTATAAAAAATTTGAAAAATTTAAATACAATTTTATCCCTAAAGTTTTTAAATACAATCCATTTACAATGGAAAGAATTAATGGAAATTCATTATTCCTTTATAAGGAATTAACTAATAAAAATAAAAAAGAAATTTTACAAAATATAGTTTTGTCTTTAAAGAAAATTCACGAATCGTTTCCACCAATTTCTTCAAATAAGAATAATGACTATCAAGCTATAATTGGAAAAACATTTGATAGATTAAATAAAATTAAAGATCTCATTCCAAATATTGATTCTGATTTTTTTTATATAAATGAAAAAAAATGTATTAATGTTTTTAAAAACTGGAATCTAGTTGAAGAAACAATGAATCATTTTTATCCGAAAGAATATTTTCCAATCCATGGAGACTTAACCTTCTCTAATACTCTTTACAATCCAAAAAAAAACAAAATATATATTATTGACCCAAGAGGATATTATGGTAATACTAAAATATTCGGTGATATTGATTATGATTGGGCAAAAATCTATTATTCCCTAGTTGGTAATTATGATCAATTTAACATAAAAAATTTCAAACTTGAAATCGATAAAGAAAAAATCAAAATTGATATTAATTCAAACAATTGGGAATTTATAGAAAGTTATTTTTTTGAACTAACCAACACAAATAAAGATAAAATTAAATTCTTTCATGCTATTATTTGGCTTTCTTTAACCACATATGCCTGGGATAACATTGACTCGATTCTAGGTGCCTTCTATAATGGTAGTTATTATTTACAAGATTTTTATGATAAAAAAACATTTTAAACAACAAATTGACACTTTATCTCAAGTATATAATTCATTTGATTCAAAAAATGCTGATCTTCTGCTTGAAGAATGCATAAAAACCATAAAATCAGGAAAAAAGATAATTTCAAGCGGACTAGGTAAAAATGCACCAATCTGTGAAAAATTTAATGGAACACTAAATTCAATCGGAATTAAAGGATACTTTATGAATACTAATTCCGCTGTTCATGGTGATTTAGGTGTTATAGAAGATGGTGATCTTGTTATTTTATTATCAAAAAGTGGAAATACAGAAGAAACTGTTCATCTAGCCAAGTTAATTAAAAAATTTAAATCCCAAAACTGGCTTCTTACTTGTAGTGAATCTTCAAAAACCGAAAAATTAGTAAACAATACAGTTGTATTTAATTTACTAAATGAAGGAGATCCTTGGAATCTTCTTCCAAATAATTCAACTATTCTTTTTCTTGTGTTTCTTCAATCACTAGCTATGGCTTTAATAGAAAAACAAAATATACCAATTAGAGTAATTAAAAGAAATCATCCAGGCGGAGCCATAGGAGAAAAACTTTTAAAAATAAAATAATATGAATCAATTAGATAATCTTTCCGACTTACCAAAAACATGGTTAATAGATTTAGATGGTGTAATTTTTATTCATAATTATTATTTAGAACACAATAAAGATAAACTAGTTACAGGAATAAAAAAACTTCTTAAAAAAATAGATAAAGACGATTGTTTAATTTTATTAACTGCACGTGAAGAAAAATATAAAGATTTAACTTTAAATTCACTTAAAAAATACAATATTAAATACAATCAAATAATATTTAACCTTCCTGTTGGAGAAAGAATACTTATTAACGATGAAAAACCAAGAGGATTAAAAACAGCAATTGCAATAAATACAATTAGAAATAAAGCTCACTATTAGTAAATTGAAAGATGTATCACAAAAAAACAACTAAAAAAATTCTAGTAATTTGCCAACATTATTGGCCAGAAAATTTTCGAATAACCGATATGTGTGAAGGCTTTATTGAAAGAGGATATGAAGTAGATGTTTTATGCGGTATTCCAAATTATCCACTAGGTATTTTTTTTAATGGGTATTCTTATTTTAAAAACAGAAAAGAAATTCATAATAAAGTAAAAATTAACCGCGTTTTTGAAATTCCCAGAAGAGGGAACTCTAATCTAATGATTTTTTTAAATTATATTTCTTTTCCAATCGCCAGTTTATTCCATTTACCAAGATTATTAACTAAAAAATATGACAAAATATTTGTCTATCAACTTTCTCCAGTATTAATGGGAATTACCGGTATTATCTTGGGAAAAATAAAAAAAATCGAAACAATTTTTTATGTTTTAGATTTATGGCCAGAAAATCTTTACTCGGTTTTAAAAATAAAAAATAAAACTTTACAAAAAATAGCCTTCAATGTTTCAACTTGGTTCTACAAAAAAGCTGACAAACTTATAGCTGTTTCTCCAGAAATGGAAACCTTATTAAGAAATAGGACCAGTAAACCTAAAAATAAAATAACAACTGCCTATCAATACTGCGAAAAAATTTATGAGATACCTAAAAAGGATAAAAAATTAGAATCTAAATTTTCCAAATTTTTCAATATAGTTTTTACTGGAAACTTAAGTCCTGCTCAATCTTTAGAAACAATTACCAAAACAGCCATTTTGCTTAAAAAAAATGGTTATGAAAATAAAATACGTTTTATCGTTGTTGGTAATGGAATGTCTATGGTTTCTTTTACAAAAGAAATAGAAAAAAATAATTTAAATAAAATATTCATTTTTGAAGGTTTAAAGCCAAAAGAAGATATTCCTAAATACACAAACCTTGCTAATGCACTTTTGGTAACCATGGCAAAAAGTGATTTATTAGAGTTAACCATACCAGCAAAAATTACCTCTTATATCGCCGCTAGCAAGCCAATTTTAGCATCAGTAGATGGATCTAGTAGCAAATTAATTAAGGAAATAAATTGTGGTCTTGTTTCTAAATCAGAAGATAGTCTTTCTTTGTATAAAAACATTGTACTTTTATATAAAATGGACAAATCAAAAATAAAAAATCTTTGTAATAATGCCAAAGAATATCACTTAAAACATCTAGAAAGAAATAAAAGCCTTAGTAAGATAATTAAATTTATTTTTAGCTAATCTTTTTCCAAACTTCTCGGTTAACATAATCTGTATAAGACAGAATAATTTTCAAAATTTTATCCGATACATTGGGAACATTGTAATCAGAAACTATTCTTGTCTTATTTTCTGTTTCAAGTATTTTTAATCCTTGTAATATTCTGTCTTTTTTTAATCCAACCATCATAACAGCCACTTCTTCCATAGCCTCAGGTCTTTCATGGGCTTGTCTTATATTAAGAGCTTTAAATCCAAGAATAGAAGATTCTTCACTAATTGTTCCACTATCACTAATTACTGCTTTAGAATTAACTTGAAGATTTAGATAATCATTAAAACCAAGTGGCTTCATCAATGAAATCAATGAATTTAAAACAACTCCCTTAGAGTCTATCATTTTTCTAGTTCTTGGATGAGTACTAACTATAATTGGTAATTTAAATTCTTCAGCTAGTGTGTTTAAACTTTCAATTAAATCCTCAAAATTATTTTCAATGTTTATATTTTCTTCTCTGTGAGCAGATACTACAAAATATTTTCCTTGCTTCAATGACAGTTTTTTTAAAACATCAGATTTTTCAATGTCTCTCTTTTTGGAATTAATAACTTCAAACATCGGACTACCAGTTTTAATTATCCTATCAGCAGGCAAACCTTCTTTTAATAAATATTCTCTGGCAATAGAACTATAAGTTAAATTAATATCAGAAATATGATCAACTATTTTTCTATTGGTTTCTTCAGGAACTCTTTGATCAAAACATCTATTTCCGGCTTCCATATGAAAAATAGGAATATGTCTTCTCTTTGCAGCTATTGCACATAAACAACTATTTGTATCTCCAAGGATAAGAAAAGCATCAGGTTTTACTTCTTCTAAAACAATATCTATTTTGATTAAAATATTCCCAATAGTCTCAATAGCATTTTCACCAGCTGCATCAAGAAAATAATCCGGTTTTTTTAAATTAAAATCTTTAAAAAAGATTTCATTAAGTTCATAATCATAATTTTGACCAGTGTGTACAAGAATATGATCTATTGCCTCTGATTCTTCTAATTTTTTGATTACTGCCGACAATCTTATTATTTCTGGTCTAGTTCCAACCACTGTTATTACTTTAAGTTTTTTCATAAATTAAATCTCCATTAAATATGTATCTGGTGAATTTTGATCAAATATCTCATTACACCACAATAATAATACCATCTCATCTTTTCCTATATTTTCTATTTTATGTGTATATCCAACTGGTATATTAATTATTTTAAATTCTTTATCATTTACAAGAAATTCTTTTGAATCATTTGTAATGATATGTTTAAAAGTAATTTTTGCACTTCCTTTTACCACTATAAACTTTTCCATTTTTGTATGGTGATAATGATTTCCCCTAATAACTCCTGGTTTTGATACGGAAACAGACATCTGCCCACTATCAACAGTTCTAATTAATTCTGTAAAATTTCCTCTCTCGTCTATATTCATTTTAGGAATAAAAACAATATCATCTAATTCAACATAAGAAAGATAAGTCGAAAATAATTTCTTTACAAATTCATCACCTGTCTGAGGAACCAATATACTATCCATATTATTCTTAAACCCTTTTATTCTATTTGCTAACTCACCAACAGTAATCTTGTAAAGCGGTTTTATAGAATAAAAATCATTTCTCTTTATCAGCTTATTTGTTTTCAATATATTTAGAAATTCTTTTATTACATCATCAATATATATTAATTCTAATTCAGCTTTTTTATCATTAACAATGATATTTAAATTATGAGAAACATTGTAACAAAAAGTTGCAACTACTGAATTATAATTCGGTCTACACCACTTTCCAAATACGTTATTTAATCTATATATATATGAATTATTATAATCTTTTAATAAATCCTCTGCCAATTTTTTACTTTTTCCATAGTCATTATCCTTGGTAACTTGAATACTAGACGTCATTACAATCGGTATATTAAGTTTATTCTCTTTTAATAAATCTATGATTGACTTAGTTAAATCAGTATTCCCTTTATAAAACTCCTTTATATCTTCAGGTCTATTAACACCAGCTAAATGAAAAATAAAATCTATATTTTTAATATTATCTCTAATAATAGAAAAATCATCTTCTTTATCAAAATAAATAATTTCTATATTATTTATTTCTTTTAAATGAGAACATAAATTTTTTCCAATAAAACCATTCGAACCAGTAACTAAAACTTTAATCTTTTTCATTTTACTTTTGTTTTAATTCATTTTGAATAAAATCTAGTTTAATCAATTTTTCTACTACCTCATCAACAGTAAGTCTTTTTGTATTATGTGAAGTATAATCTTCCTCTTTTGAAATTTCTTTATCACCTTGGGTAAAATATTTTGCATAATTTAAATCACGACTATCAATAGGCACTCTAAAGAATCCCCCAAGATCTTCTGCCTTTGCCATTTCTTCCCGATTTACTAAAGTTTCATACAATTTTTCACCATGACGAGAGCCAATTACTTTAATATTATTTTTTGCTTTAAATATCTTTTGTAAAGCTAGAGCCAAATCCATGATTGTTGACGCTGGTGCTTTTTGCACAAAAATATCACCACTTTTTGCATTTTCATAAGCATATAAAACCAAACTTACTGATTCATCCAAAGACATCAAAAATCTAGTCATATTTGGATCCGTTACTGTAATATCTTTATTTTCTTTAATTTGCTTCACAAATAGGGGAATAACAGAACCTCTCGAAGCCATCACATTTCCATATCTAGTTGCACAAAAAGTTGTTTGATTACAATCCACAGACCTTGCTTTTGCCATCATTAATTTTTCCATTAATGCTTTGGTCATCCCCATAGCATTAACTGGATATACTGCCTTATCAGTACTCAAAACTATTACTTTTCCAACTTTGTTATTCTCGGCTGCGTTCAAAACATTGTTTGCTCCAATTATATTTGTTTTAACAGCTTCCATTGGAAAAAACTCACAAGAAGGCACTTGTTTTAATGCTGCTGCATGAAACACAAAATCAACTCCACACATTGCCTTATTTATACTTTCATAATCTCTAACATCTCCAATAATGAATTTTAATTTAGAATCACAAATTTCATTTCGCATTTTATCTTGTTTTTCTTCATCACGGCTAAAAATACGGATTTCACCAATATCAGTATTATTCAAAAAATATCTAAGCATTCTATTACCAAAAGATCCAGTTCCCCCAGTAATAAGTAATGTTTTATTTTTAAAATTCATTTGTTTTTTCATAATTTTTTATTTTTAACTGCTATTTTTCTAACCAATATTTCCATTTGTGTTTCCATTTTTTTTATTTTTATATTATTTTCAATCGATACATAAGTCAAAATCATAAAAGCCCCAATCATTCCTAAATCCATTACTCTTACAAGAAATAACTCTTTTAATAAAGGTTCTAGAATTTTTGGAAATATAGCTATAAAAATAAAAACAATAAAAACAAACATCCAAAAAAAGAACAAATTATTTGAAATATCTTTCTTTTTCCAATGCAAAAACAAGGAATACATCATTAATATTGCAAAAGCCAACAAGACTATTTGTAGTGTGATTACATTCATATATTAAAATACCAAAAGGGGATTTTAAATAATATTTTTAATGCATCAAAAATTGTTACCCCTTTGTACTTGTCAATATAAATTGTATCAATTTTTACTTCAAAAAAGGGTATTTTATTTTTTCCAACCTTTGTTGCCATTTCAGTTTCAATCCCATATCTAGACGACTTCCAATTAATCTTTTTATAAACATCCTTTCTAAAACCCAAAAATCCACAAAGTAAATCTTTTCTCTTTATATTAAACAAAAATCCAATTAAAAAACCAGCAAATCTATTACCATTTCGCCTTATCCAAGGCGCATTTTTGTTTAGCTCTCTGTAACCAAACACCACTGGATATTTTTCTAATTCTTCTATAAATTTTGGTAAATATTTTGGATTGTGTTGACCATCAGCATCTATAAAAATTACAGCCTCTCCACCCAATTTCCAAGCAATTTTTAAACCAGTTTTCATTGCTGCACCTTTACCAAGATTTATTATATGACTAGAAATAATTACTTTAGAATTATTTTTAAAATTATTCTCTAAAATTTCTAAAGAATTGTCTGATGACCCATCGTCTATCACAATTATATTTAAATCTTTATCTGTCTTTAGAATTTGTTTAATTGTTTCTACAGCTCTATTTTCTTCATTATAAACTGGAACAATTACAAAAATATTCATTTCTTTAATTCTAATTTATATAATTTACATTCATCAAGACAACCACTTTTAACTTGGATAAATCTAAAAACTTTTTCTAAACTATAATATTGACTATCTAAAGAACCTTTGTAGTAAGTCAAATAATAATTTGTTACATAAATTTCTTTCCCTTGATTCAATAAGTTTTTATATAAATCAACTACAGTTTTATCTTTCTCAAAATATCTATCAATAAAACCTTTTCCAGGACCAGAAAATTCTTGACCTTTTGATAATGGCAAAAAATTATAATTTTCATTACCAAAAAACATTACATAAAAAGGATTCAGTGCTGTTCCTAAATAAACATCTTTTTTATCCTTAAAATATTCATTAATATTTTGAATAGCAATATAACTCCAAGGAATTTCATTTTGTTCTAACTGATTATTTAAAATTTGTCTTTTCAAACTAGTAGCTTTTCTTTCATAAAATCCATTTACAGTTCCTCTTGTTAAGAGATACATGCCTAAAAATAAAATAATCCAAATAGAATTTTTAAATCTTATTAAAATTATTCCAGAAAATAATAAAAATAAAGGTATTACTGTTGAAATATATCTTCCCTCAGGATAACTCATCATTGAATGAAACAATGTCACCCCAAAAATAACAGACGCTAAAATCAATATATTACTTCTATATTTCTTCAAAAACAAACCTAAAAACATCCCACCTAAACAAAAAAAACAAATAATTTGTTCCAATTGTTGATTATTGTACCATAGATAACTTCCATCAACACCTATAAATTCCTTAAGAAAAATAGGCAAAGTTTTTTTAATAAAATTTATTGAAAAAAGACCACTAGAAGCAGGTAAAGCTTTCGCATTTGGCAAAACAATTTTAATAAAAGTTATACTCGTTATTAGTATAAATAAAACACCTAAAAACAAGCACCATTTTTTAGGAATTTTATATATAAATTTTGATTTTATAACTTTAATTAACAAAACTACTCCCATCACTAATACCACAGGAAAACTCGACAATTTAGTAAAAGCTAATAATACTATAACCACTAAACTCAAAATAAAATTTAATAAATCTATTTTTTTTAAAGATAAAATTACAGCTACTAAAGTTAATGGAATCAAAATATTTTCTGCCATTAATAATGTTGGTAAATTATAGAAATAAAAATTAGTTACTAAAACCAACCCTAAAGCAAATTTTAAAAAATATTTTTCTTTTTCAAAAAAAGTTTCAGCTAAAATCAAAAACAAATATATACTTATAAAACACAAAACTAAGTTAGCAAAATAATAACTTCGAACATCATCAAAAACTAAAAAAAATGGAGTTAAATAAAAGCTATATAAAGGAGTAGAAAGTTTTCCAATTTCAATTCCAAAAGCTTCCATCTTAAATCCTTTTTCATGAACTAAATTCCATGCTGGCACTGAATAATAAAAAACATCTGGTGATGGTTCTAGGTTGGATATTAAATTATTAGTTTTATATGGATTTTTAAAAGCTAAACTCAAATAAATAAAAGCTAAAAAAATAAAAGCAATTAAAAAACTATTTTTATTTAAAAAAACATTAATTCTCTTCATTCTAATTACTTTTATAACATAAAATGTATTCTATAATTCACTATAGTGAAAAAATCTTTCTATTTAAATTCATTAACTCAAAATGGCACAACTCTAAATAAATATTCTCAAAACAATTTTAATTCCGATCAATTAAAAAACTACCAACTCATCCAATATGACATTTTATCTGGTAAACAATATTCTTTGAAATAAACTTTTGTGCTAAAATATTCCACTAATAGACAATAGCGTCTAATTAGTCACACTTTAAAAAAGGAAAGGGGAGAAAAAATGTTTTGAGCTAAGATATCTTTCTTTGATCACCAAATCTACTATGAAGAAAGGAAATAATAATGTCCGATTATCTTGAAATTAGGCATTCCCTTGTAAGTGGAGGAAAAACAATTAACCAAATTTGTGAAGAAACAAAACTCCAAATGGGAAAAGTGATGAAAATTATACACCGCACCCATAAAAAGCATTTTTGTGTTATCGATTGTAAAATCCATATTAAAAGACAAAAAGAGGGAAAATAGTATGTGTAAATATTCGCAGATTATTGAATGTCTTCAAGGCGGTCCTATCCATGTTTCAAAATTATCCAAAAAAACCGATTGTTCTTTAAAAGAAATAAAAGATGAACTCAAAAGAAAGGGCAAGAAGTTTTTAATAGCCAACGGCAAAATCAGCTTAATAGAAAGTACGGAGGCAAAATAAATGACCAAATTCAGAAAAGTCACAACGGCCTTAAACAAATCAGGTAAAAAAACCCTAAAAGAAATTGCAAATGAAACAGGCCTGAGTGAAGAAGCGGTTAATGATGTTATTTTAAAACACCAAGACATTATCGAATCCAAACAAAACGGAATATATTTTTACTCATACCAATACCCCTCTTAAAAACCCTTTTCCTTTAAAATAGTCGCCGGCAGGATATTGTAAATAATTTATTATTTATCTCTATCTCTGCCGGTTTTTTCGTATTTTTAGGTCTAAATTTGAAATGTAATGCCAAATTTTGCCTAAAAATACAATCCCGCAACTGCGGGATGATATCCTCTCTCTAAAGTTCTAACCATCTAAAGTTCTATTATGCTTTATAATATTCCTATGAACAAAATAACAGTTATTGGAGTTGGTTATGTAGGTTTAGTTACTAGTACTTGTTTTGCCGAACTCGGCAATCAAGTCATTGGTGTTGATATTGATCAAAACAAAATTGACAATTTAAACAAAGGTATTATTCCAATCTACGAAGAAGACTTAACAGATTTAGTTGTCAAAAATCATAAATCTGGAAACTTATCTTTTACTACTGATATTTCTAAAGCTGTTAAAGAATCAGAAATCATTTTTATTGCTGTTGGTACTCCACCAATGCCCGATGGCAGTGTTAATTTGGAATATGTTAAAGCTGTGGCCCAATCTATTGGCAAAAATATGAACGGTTATAAAGTGATTATCAACAAATCTACTGTTCCTATTGGCACCGGTAACATTGTTAAAACCATTATTAATGAAAACTATAAAGGCAAATTCGATGTTGTTTCTAATCCAGAATTTTTAAGAGAGGGGAGTGCTGTCTATGATTTTATGAACCCTGATCGAATTATTGTTGGCACTGATTCGCCAAAAGCTCAAAAAATAATAAATGATTTATATGCTCCTCAAAATTCAACTATTGTTAATACCGACATCAAAACAGCTGAACTAATTAAATATGCTTCTAATGCCTTTCTGGCCACTGAAATCTCCTTTATAAATTCTATTGCTAATATCTGTGAAAAAATTGGAGCTGATGTCAATGATGTTTCCCAAGGTATGAAACTTGATAATCGAATTGGTAAAAAAGCTTTTTTAAGTGCTGGAATTGGTTATGGTGGTAGTTGTTTTCCAAAAGATGTTAAAGGCCTAATTCAAATTGCCCAAGAAAATGGTGTTCCTTTTAGTATTCTTGATGCTGTGGAAGACACTAATTTAGCTCAAAAACAATCTTTATTACCTAAGATCCAATCTCTTTTAGGTCAAGATTTAAACGATAAAAATATTACTATTTGGGGATTAGCTTTTAAACCAAATACTGATGATATGCGTGAAGCTCCATCATTGGTTGTCATTAAACAACTCTTAGATCGCAATGCCAATATCACTGTAGTTGATAAAGTCGCTACCAATCAAGCTAAATTAATTTTAAAAAATACTGTAAATTATGAAACTGATTTAATCAAATCGGTCACCAATGCTGATTGTTTAGTTATTGCTACCGAATGGGAAGAATTTAAAAATGTTGATTTAAAACAAATTAAAAAATCAATAAAAAAAGCAAATGTTGTTGACGGCCGAAATATTTTTGACAAAAAAGAAATGAAAAAACTAGGCTTTAAATATATTTCTGTTGGTAGATAAAAATAAAAACCTCTTTGTCTCACTTCATTCGACATCTCCCCTTAAAAAAGGGAGATAAAAAAATAATTTACAGATTTGGGTTTTATTCGGTTTTAGTCATTGACAAGACTAACTAGTCGAGTATTATTTTGATATGAACAATAAAAAATTAATCATTCCGGAAAATTCTTTTACAGAATTTCTCTTATATACCACTCCAAATGAAAAAGTAAAAGTTGAAATCTTTTTACATAATGAAAATATCTGGCTTACTCAAGAAAAAATTGCTGGACTTTTTGATATAGAAAGAAGTGTTGTTACTAAACATCTACAAAATATTTATAAAGATAATGAACTTGATAAAAAATCAACATGTGCAAAAATTGCACAAGTTCAAGTTGAAGGACAAAGAAAAGTTACTAGAAATATTGAATTTTATAATCTAGATGCAATTATTTCTGTTGGATATAGAGTAAATAGTAAAAAAGCCACACTTTTTCGTATTTGGGCAACAGAAAGACTTAAAGAATATATTATTAAAGGTTTCACCATGGATGATGAAAGACTAAAAAATCCTAATAATTTTTTTGGGCAAGATTACTTTGAAGAACAACTCGCCAGAATTAGAAATATTAGATCCAGTGAAAGACGTATGTATTTAAAAATCACTGATATTTATGCTCAATGTAGTGCTGATTATTCACCAGAGAGTGAAATTACTAAACAATTTTTTGCAACCGTTCAAAACAAACTACATTTTGCTATTACTGGAAAAACAGCAGCTGAGATTATTTCCCAAAGGGCAAATAATAAAAAAGTAAACATGGGTTTAACTGTTTGGAAAAATTCACCAAAAGGTATTATACGTGAATCTGATGTTGTTGTTGCTAAAAATTATTTAAACGAAAAAGAACTTGACCAACTCAACCGCATTGTGACAATGTATCTTGATTATGCTGAAATGCAAGCCCAAAAAGGAATCATTATGTATATGAAAGATTGGATATCAAAGCTTAATGCTTTTCTAAAATTTAATGAACAAGAAATATTAAAAAACACTGGCAATATAAGTCATGAGGTTGCCCAAGCGTTAGCTTTAAAAGAGTATGAAAAATATAGAATACAACAAGATAAAAACTATATCTCTGATTTTGAAATTGCAGTAAAAAAACTTTTAGAAAAAAACAAAAATGAATAATAACCATCTAGCCATTTTTAAAGGCAAAAAAATTAGAAGAACAATTTATTTAAATGAGTGGTATTTCTCAGTTGTGGATGTGATTGAAGCACTCACTAATAGTGTTAATCCTAACGACTATTGGTTTAAAATGAAAATACGAGTTAAAAACGATGATGGATTTCAGTTATCGACAATTTGTCGACAACTGAAACTTGAATCATCTGATGGGAAAAAATACTCAACTGATTGTGCCAATACAGAAGGAATATTTAGAATTATTCAATCAATTCCATCGCCAAAAGCCGAACCATTCAAACTTTGGTTAGCCAGAGTTGGTTATGAACGAGTTCAAGAAATTGAAGATCCAGAGTTAGCTACCAAAAGAACAAGAGCCTTATATAAAGCCAAAGGTTATCCAGACTCTTGGATTGAAAAACGAATGCGAGGAATTGAAGTTAGGGAAACCCTAACTGATGAATGGAAAAAAAGAGATGTTGGTGGTGATCTTGAATATGCCATATTGACAGCCGAAATTTCTAAAGCCACTTTTGGAATGACACCATCTGAATATAAAGAATTCAAAGGCATTAAAAGAGAAAATCTTCGAGATCATATGAATGATTTAGAACTAATTTTTTCAATGCTAGGTGAAGCTTCAACTACTGAAATTGCCAAGAATAAAGACACTAAAGGATTTGTGGAAAACAAACAAGTAGCTAAAGAAGGTGGCACTGTGGCTGGCCATGCCAGAAAAGAACTAGAGCAAAAAAGCGGAAAAAAAGTATCAACTAAAAAAAATTATTTATCAATAAACAAAAATTACCTGAAATAATTTATTTAACAAAAGATTTTAGTCCAATCACCATTGCCACCAACACCACCAATTCGCTGATTATTAAACTTATTCCACCTTGGACAAATCCTAATTTTGGAACTAATAAATAATTAGTTGTCAAATTTACTATAGTTCCAATTAAAATTGCCCAAAAAATCATTTTTTGTTTATGTTTTATTAAAAGTAAATTCCCCACAAAAACTCTAAAATAATTAATTACTCCCGACCAAATTAAAAGACTCATAACTCCAGACGAAACTACAAAAGACTCTCCATAAATCAGTCTAATAATTAAATCTCTTTGCCAAGTTATCAATAAAGCCAAAGGAATTAACCCAACTAAAGACAAAGATAAAACTATTTTCATCAATTTCTTAGCCGTTTCTAATTTATCTTGATGAAATAAAACTGTTAACCGAGGAAAAATCACATTGTTAATCACATTAATACTTTGAAAAGCAAAAAGTATTTTATAAGCAGTTTGATACCAACCAACTTGACTATTACCAAAATATCGACCAATCAATAAAGTGTCATTATTTGCATAAATCACTGTCGCTATTGTTATCCCCAAAAGAGGCAAAGCTTCTATTATCAATTCTTTCCAAAAAACAAAATCAAAGGCTATTTTAATTTTAATTTTTAACAAACTTGTTTGCCACATTCCCAAAAACATAGCTATTAAAGTTGCTATGCTATAACCCAAAGCCAAATGAATAGCTCTCCCATTGAAATTGACAATTAATAAAGCAGTTACCAAAAATCCTAAATAAAAAACCATTTGATTTAAAAAAACCATTTCCATTTTTTCCCAAGCCCTAAAAATTGATCCAAATAATCCCAAGAAACTTTGACTTAAACAAAAAACCAAAGTTAGTATTAATAGTTCTATTGAAACTGGTTTGTTAATAAACAAAAAAGAACTGGCAAATAATAAAACAACTAATAACGACAAAGCCAACTTTAATCCAAGTAAATTATTTAAATATTTTTCACTTAAATCTTTATGCTTAGCAATATCCCTAATTGCTATCGTTGATAATCCAAAATCAGCTAAAACCACAAATAAAGACACATAAGCAAAAGCTAGATTATAAGCTCCAAATTCTTCTGGACCCCAAAATCTAACCAAAGCAACAATCACTACAAACATCAAGATCTTGGAAAAAAATTCCAAAGCACTTAACCAAAAAGTATTTTTGATTAGAATATGTTTGTTAGATAATTCTTTTTCAGTATTTAAAATCATTTTTTAAATTGTTTATGCCAATTCCAAGCACTGCTGACAATGATTTCCAAATCAAAATACTTTGGCTCCCATTTTAAAACATTTTTAGCTTTGCTTGCGTCAGCAATTAATTCTGGTGGATCACCAGCCCTGCGATCTTTGGGAGTTACTTTAAAATCAATTTGAGTAACTTTTTTGGCCATATCAATTACTTCTTTGACAGAAAAGCCTTTACCGTTGCCCAAATTAAAACAATCACTTTGACCCCCGTCCATCAAATATTTCAAAGCCAACACATGAGCATCGGCCAAATCAGTCACATGGATATAATCACGAATACAAGTTCCATCTGGGGTTGGATAATCAGTTCCAAAAACTCCAATTTCTTCCCTGGCCCCAATAGCCGCATCTAGCACCAATGGAATCAAATTTGAACTGCTTCCTTGCCATTCACCAGTTTCACCATCTAAATCAGCTCCACAAGCGTTGAAATATCTCAATGACACATACTTAAAACCATAAGCTGAAGAATAATCACGCATTATATGTTCTGTTATTAATTTAGTTTCGCCATATGGATTGATAGGGGATTGTGGGTGTTTTTCATCAAGAGGCATATATTGTGGTTCTCCATAAACTGCCGCTGATGAAGAAAAGATAAATTTATCCACCTTATTTTCCATCATCACCTTAAATAAATTCAAAGCGTTAGATACATTATTAATATAATATTTTTGAGGATCAACTACCGATTCACCAACTGCTTTAAAAGCAGCAAAATGAAATACTGCTTCAATCGGATATTTTTTAAAAACTTCTCTAATATTTTCAATATTTCCCAAATCACCTTCGAAAAATTCTCCCCATTTAACCAAATCTTTTTTACCCGAAGACAAGTTATCAAAAACAACTGTTTTGTAACCTTGTTTAGTCAGTTCTTTGTTAATATGAGAACCAATATATCCAGCTCCCCCTACAATTAAAATCATATTTAGTTTAATAGATAAATAGATAAATAGTTTAATAGATAATCAATAACTACAACTTTTTACCTTTGTTAATAATGAGTTTAACATTTTTGCTACTTCTATTGATAAATTAACAAGTCTTTCAAATTCATCATTATTAATATATTCCAAATCTCTCGATAATTCTAAAAAATACTGTGTTTCAGACAAAGAACCTCTAGCCTGAACTAAAAACTGAGCAAATTCTTTGCTTGATCTTCTGGCATTACCTTCTACAATATTTGCTGGAACAGAGCTAGAAGCTCTTCTTAATTGAGAAATAATTCCAAACAATTCATCTTTTGGATATGTTTTAGTAATTTTATACACCTCTAAAGTATACTCGTGGGCTTTTTTCCAAACTAATATATTATGGTACAACACAAACAATTCTACTACTCAACTACTTATCTAATCAACTACTTATCTAATCTCTTCCCATGGATACTCTTCATACCCAAAATGCCCATATTTAGCTGTGTTTTTATAGATTGGTCTTTTTAAATCAAATTTATCAATAATTCCTTTAACTGATAAATCCATTAAATTCCAAGCAAAATCATTAATTTCTGACAAATCTTTTTTGGATGTTCCAAAAGTTTCAATTGATTTACAAATAAGATCCCGAAGACCAATTACATAGGCCAATTGCACTTCACATCTATCGGCCAACCCTGCTGCTACAATATTTTTAGCAATATATCTGGCTGCATAGGCTGCACTACGATCAACTTTTGTTGGATCTTTTCCCGAAAAACAACCACCACCAATTCTGCCCATGCCACCATAAGTATCCACCACAATTTTTCTACCAGTCACTCCCGTATCTGATGCTGGACCACCAATTTCCCAAGCCCCAGTTCCATTAAAAATAATTTCTTCTTCTGTTAACTTGTTTAGATTATATTTTTGCAAAACTGGTAAAACAGCCAAATTATATAAATCAGATTTAACTTTTTCTTTATCAACTTGAGGATCAAATGGTTTGGCTAAAACTATTTTTTCAATTTTAGAAACTTTACCATTTTCGTAACTAACACTTACTTCTGCTTTTCCATCCGGTCTTAAATAATTTAATTCACCAAATTGAAGTTCATCCATTTTTTTACAAAGTTCATGAGACAAAACAATTGGCAAAGGCATTAGTTGTGGCGTTTCATTACAAGCATAACCAAACATCATTCCCTGATCTCCAGCTCCATCATTATCTGCACCAATAGCAATATCTTTTGATTGCTGATGAACTAAAACCTCAATATCTGCACTTTCATCAAAATTTAAAATTGGATCTGTGTAACCAATTTCTTTAATTACTTTTTTAGCAATTTCAATATAATCCAAACTTTGACTACAAGTAACTTCACCTGCCATCACTATTTTATTAGTTGTTACTAAAGTTTCCAAAGCTACTCTAGCATTTTTATCAACTATTAAAGCTGCATCTAGAACAGCATCTGAAATTTGATCCGAAACCTTATCTGGATGACCACAACACACTGACTCTGACGTAAATAGGAGATAATTCATTATTTTTCCTCCGTTTTAATTAATAAAGAGGCTTGTCTTTCTACTATTTAGTAGAAAAAAGCACCGCGAGTCTCGATTTATCGGACCTCGGTTGCTGCCCTGAAATTAATCAGGACTCTTAACAAAGCAAAGTTATTCTAGCAAAAAAATAATTAATATTCCAACAATTAATTATAGATAACAAGTATAATTAAGCTAATTAAATGAAAATCTTATTATTAAGCCACATTTTTCCACCTGCAATTGATGGTGGTTCAAAAGTAATTTATAAACTTGGTCAATATTTTGAATCTCAAGACCATCAAACCCTTTATCTTTCTTCCAATTGCACCAGCACCGACGATTTTGTTAAAGCAAAAAATTATCGACAATCTAACAGCAACGATCCAACCTCTCTTTTAAAACTTCCTGTCTATCACCATCTTCGTCGTCCACTAAAATTTTTAAACTTATTTTTAAAAAAAGATCTATTAAAAGTTTTTCAAAAAGGCCCCATTTTTAAATTTATTCCATTTATAAAAGCCACTTATCAAGTAATAAAATTCAAACCCGATTTAATTGTTGCCGGACCACTTCCCACCACCATAGTCCTCTACGCCAGATTTTTCAAATTTATTTCTAAAGCTCTAACACTCAAAAGTTCTAAAGTTCTAATCAATTCTTCTTTCCATCAAACTGATCAAGACTTTCAACAAAAATCCTTAATCAAATCTCTTCAAAATGCTGATTATCTTTGGACCTTAACTCAATTTGAAACTGATTACTTTATTAAAAATTTTAAAATTAACCCTCAAAAAATAATCCTCGCCGGCAATGGCATAGATAATAACTTCTTAGTAAGGTGCCCTGTCAAGGGAAAGGTGGTACGAAGTACCAAAGGGTTTAATATCTTGTTTATAGGAAGCCTTGCTGCCCATAAACGCGTAGATCTTCTTATCAAATCTTTTTCTAAAGTTCTAAAGCTCTACAGCTCTAACCCTCTAACTTTAACCATCGCTGGTCAAAAAACCCTCTTTTATCCCCAAATACAAAAAACCATAAAGTCTCTTCCCAAAAATATTCAAAAACAAATAAAATTTATTTTTAATTTTAAAGAATCAGATTTAGCCAAATTAATCGATAATTGCGATATATTAGTTTTACCTTCAGTCCAAGAAAGTTTTGGTTTAGTTCTCGTCGAAGCCTGGGCCAGACAAAAACCAGTTATTACTAGTGACATTCCATCATTGAAAGAATTAGTTTCTAAGACTAAAGGGGGATTAACTTTTAAAACTGATAACCAAAAAGATCTTAGTCAAACAATTATTAAACTAATTAACAACCAGAAACTTTGCCACCAATTGGGCCAAAATGCTTTTGAATATGTTAAAACTAATTATACTTGGAAAAAAGTAGGAGAAAAAATATGTCAAAAAATATTATCTTAATTATTACCCCATTATTAATAATCGCCACTATTTTAATTTGGCGTTTATTTTTTTATATGCCATCAGCAGAATTTATTAATCTGAATATTAAAGATCAAAAATATAAAATCGAATTAGCCAAAACTTCTGCTCAAAAAATCAAAGGTTTATCAAAAAGAGAAAAACTTTGTAAAAATTGTGGCATGCTTTTTATTTTTGCTTTTGAAACCGAACTTCCTTTTTGGATGAAAGACACTCTGATTCCTCTTGACATTATTTGGCTTAATAAAGATGGTAAAGTAGTTGATATTCAAACAGCCACCACTACCAGCTCTCAAAAAATTTATAAAAATAAATCAAAAGCTCAATATGTTTTAGAACTAAATGCCACTGATTCTCAAAAATTGAATTTAAATATCGACGATATTATTCAATTACCCAATTTCAATGACTAAAAAATCCAGAGCACCAGAGCACCAGAGCACCAGAGCACCAAATTTCTCCATAATCATTCCCAACTACAACGGTGCTCAATTTATAGCTGATTGTTTGAACTCACTTTATCAATCAATTCAAAATTGTCCCAATTCAGAATTTGAAATAATTCTTGTCGACAATGGATCTAAAGATAATAGTATTGAAATTTTTCAAAAAATAATTCCCAAAAATATTCACTATAAAATTTTATTGAATTCTCAAAATAAAGGTTTTGCCCCAGCTGTTAATCAAGGCATAAATAAAGCCAAATATGAATATGTTGTCTTACTAAATAATGACTTAACTATGGAACCTGATTGGTTTCAATTAATTTCTAATCAAATAAAAATTAATAAAGATCCAAAAATCACTACTTTCTTTGGCACAGTTTTGACTAAAGATGGCTCTAAATTTGAATCCCAAGGTTTAGAGTTTTTCTATTCTGGCAAAGCTCAAAATATCTCCAATGGCAAAGATTTTACCCCATCTACGACCTACGACCTACAATCTACTAAACTAGTTTGGGGTGCTTCCGCCGCTCTAGTTGTTTACAAAAAAGAAACTCTAGAAAAAATTGGCCTCTTTGATGAAGATTTTTTTGCCTATGAAGAAGATGTTGATTTGGCCCTGCGACTCCACAATTTAAACTATAAAACTCTTTATATCCCCGCTGCCATTTCCTATCATATAGGAGGCGGAACCAGCAACAAAATGGGGATTTTTAGATACAAAATGGATGCTAAAAATTGGATTTACATTATAATCAAAAACTTTTCCAAAAAAGAAATAATAACTAATTTACCCAAAATTATAGAAGAACGATTAAGAAACTTATCTGGTTTAAGTAAGCAAACTATTCGTATTTATAAACTGAAATCAATTTTCTATTTACCATACATATTATTTTCTACTTACGGTGAAGTTTTAGTTAAACTACCAAAAATGTTTAACAAACGTAAATCTATCAAAAAACTTGATAGACTATGCTAATTAAAATTTAAAAACTAAAATTCTAGTGCTCTAAAGCTCTAAAACTCTAAAATATGATCATCGGTATTGATATCTCCACCATTCCCTACAAAACTGGCGTCAGTAATTACACCTTAAATCTAATTAGAAATCTTTTAAAAATAGATAAGCTTAATACTTATAAATTTTTTTATTCATCCCTAAGACTTCCACTTCCAGAAGAAATTGTTCAACTAAAAAAAAGTCATTCCAACCTTGAAATTTATCAATTTAAATTACCACCAACCTTACTTCAAATTTTATGGAATCAACTTCACTTATTTCCAATCGAATTTTTTATTGGCAAATGCCATCTTTTTCATACTTCAGATTGGACTCAACCTCCAACATTAAAAGCCAAAACCATCACTACTGTCCATGACCTAACTCCTTTTTTGTTTCCAAAGTGGCATCATCCAAAAGTTGTTAAAGCTCATCACCACAAAATGAAATTGGCCATTAAAAAATGTAGTCAATTTATTTGTGTTTCCCAAAATACTAAAAACGATTTATTGAAATTATTTCCCAAAGTTGATGCTCAAAAGATTACTGTCATTTATGAAGCTGCTGAAAATAAGTACGATAGTTTCTTAAAACTTAGTAAAGAAATTCAACAAAAAAAACTTGACACTATTAAAAAACAATATGGTCTTGATAAATTTATTCTAGCTCAAGGAACCAGAGAACCCCGAAAAAATTTAAAAAGATTAATTGATGCTTTCATGATATTTAAAAAGAAGTACCCCAGTTGCCATGTTGAATTGGCTATTGCTGGTAAATATGGTTGGGGCCAAGATGTCGATGGTAAAAAAGATCCATCAATAAAAATACTTGGATTTATCCCCGAAAAAGATATGGTTGCTCTTCATGCCAGTACTATTTGTTTGGCTTATCCATCACTTTATGAAGGTTTTGGTTTGCCTTTGGTAAAATCCCTAAAAGTTAAAGTCCCTATTATTACTAGTAATATTTCTTCTATGCCAGAAGTTGCCGGTAAAGCCGCTATTTATGTTAATCCAGAATCAACCTCTGAACTTGCAAAAGCCATTGAAACAATTGTTAAATCAGCTGCCACCAGAAACAGATTAAAATCTAGAAGTTTAGATCAAGCCAAAAATTTCAGTTGGATTAAAACCGCCAAAGAAAGCTTAAATGTCTATGTCAAAACCATTAACTGACTATTACCAAAATAATTCAAACAAATTTGGATGGGGGACTGATAATAAAATTTCTGATTACAAAATAAAAGAAATAATTCCTCATATTTCTGGTAAAAAAGTTCTTGATATAGGTTGTGGCCCAGGTCATTTGGTTGATATTTTGTCTAAAAAAGGTTTTGATTCTTTTGGTATCGATTCAACCCCTAGTTTTATTAACTATGCCAAAAAAAATAAAAAAGGTACTTTTAAAATTGGTAACGCCAATAAAACTCAATTTAAATCAAAAGAATTTGATACTGTAATTTTAAAAAGTGTTTTAGAACATTTAAAAGACGACAAAATAGCCCTAAAAGAAGCTCTAAGAATAGGTAAAAAAATAATCATAATTGTCCCTCAAAAAACTAGTTTTAAATTAAAAAAAAGAGGTTTAATTTACTCTCATTATCAAGACAAAAGTCATCTTAGAAACTACACCAAAAAATCATTAACCAAATTGATTAACTCTTGTAACGCTAAAATAATTAAATTAATCCCAATTGAACCCTTACCAATCAAATCCATCTTTTTTGAATTATTTATAGCTCCTAAATTACTAAAAAGAATAATCACAAAAATTTTCTTTTTAATTTTTAAACAAGAAAAATATTATTTAGAACTTTTAGTTATAATTAAAGCATGTTAATTGGTATTGATGGTAACGAAGCTAATATTAAAAACCGAGTTGGTGTTGGTCAATATGCTTTTAATTTATTATTAAACATTTATTCCCTGGACAAAAAAAATAAATATATTATTTATTTAAAAGAAGAAGCCCAAGATGATCTGCCAAAAGCTAATCCTAACTGGCAATACAAAGTTTTTGGACCGAAAAAACTTTGGACTAAAATAGCCCTACCAATTAAATTGTTTACCCAATCAGATAAATTAGATTTATTCTATTCACCTAGCCATTATTCACCATCTCTTTGCCCTTGTCCCACTGTTCCTACTATTCACGATTTAGGTTATCTTCAATCTCAAGATCAATTCACTAAAAAAGATTTATATCAATTAATCAATTGGACCGAAAAATCTCTCAAAAAATCCAGTCATATTATTACTGTTTCTAATTTTTCCAAAAACGAAATTGAAAAAATCTACAAAATAAATCCTAAAAAAATTACTATTGCCTATAACGGAGTTAGTTCGCCACCAAAGATTGATACAAAAGATCAACAAAAAATCCTTTCTCTATACAATCTTCAATCTAAAAACTATTATCTCTACTTAGGTACTCTTAAACCCAACAAAAACCTCCCATTTTTAATCAAATCTTTTTCTGAATTTATAAAAAAATCTAAAGCTCTAAAGATCCAAAGTTCTAACGTTCTAGTTATTGCTGGTAAAAAAGGCTGGCTCTTTGATGAAATTTTTAGTTGTGTCAAACAAGAAGGAATCGAAAACAATATTGTTTTCACTGACTTTATTGATGAATCTCAAAAGTGGACTTTGTATCAAAATGCTAAAGCTTTGATTATGCCAAGTCTTTATGAAGGTTTTGGTATTCCTGTTATTGAAGCCATGAAAGTAAACACTCCAGTAATTTCAAGTAATATTATCCCTTTAAAAGAAGTCCTTCAAAACAATGCTTTCTATTTCAACCCAACTAAAGAAAAAGAACTGATCGATCAATTAATCAAGTTTGAAAAACTTAATTCTTTAGGCATCAAAAAAATAACTGATAAAGCCAAGCTTAGGGCTGATTTTTTTAGCTGGCAAAACACTGCCAAATCAGTCATTTCTGTTTTTGAAAAATTTAAAAATTAAAATATAACTTTCTAATGCTCTAACCTTCTAATGCTCTATTTATTTGCTAAACTATTAATATGAAAGACCGAACCGGTAATAATTTAAACTCTAAGCAAATTTTTCAAAAAGTAATTATCCGTATTAAAACCATTTTTCTAGAATTATTTTTGATGATTTTAAGATTTGTTGGCTATATTCCTATCCACAGCATCAGAAAGATATTCTATCTTGCCTCTGGCATTGATATCCCTTTTAATTCAACCATTCATATCGGAGCTAATTTCTTTAATCCTTCAAACATCACTATTGGCAATGACACTATTATCGGTGACCATTGTTTTTTGGATGGTCGAGATAAATTAACCATCGGCAGTCATGTTGGCATCGCCAGTCAAGTTTTAATTTACAACGATGAACACAATATTAATTCTGACAATTATGAAAATTCTTTTGGCCCAGTTGAAATTGGAGATTATGTTTTTATTGGACCAAGATCAATAATTTTACCCAATATTAAAATAGGTAAAGGTGCCGTTGTGGCCGCTGGAGCAGTGGTTACTAAAAATATTCCTGACTTTGAAATTTGGGGTGGAGTTCCAGCCCAAAAAATAAGTGATAGGAAAAATAAAAATCCAACTTATAAACTTGGTCGAGCCATGTTATTCCAATAATATGATTAAAAAATCATTGATTATTCTTTTTTGTCTTTTTAATATTTGGGCTATTGCTTATTTAATTAGCCCAACTCCAATTCCTCCAGACCTTATTAATAGTGTTAAATCAGATGAACCAGGGGACACCATTCAAATGAAAAATGTTTCTGCTTATTACACCAATATGACTCGAGCTGAAGTTATGGATTTCTACAAAGAATACTATAATGGCCCTTTTAGAATTATTATCAATCATCCACCGGAAAGATCAAAAGAAATAATTAAAAACACCATGCAAAGTTATTACTTAGAAGAATATATTTTGCCTTTCAAGGAGTCCCTTTATGTAAATGGTTTTGAATGGGAAAACGACGTCTTCACCAAACCTGAAAAAAGAATTAAAAATAAATTATTCTTTCAAGGCAAAGAGTATAAAACTAAAGTTACTCTTAAAACTTTCCCAACTTCAGTTCCTAAAAGAATTTTTGCTTTCTTATTTACCCAATCAGCTATTATTTTTGGTTTTTATCTTTACAAATCATTTTTATCTAAAAATAATGATTAAACCTGTCCTTTCTATAATTATAGTTTCCTACAATACCAGTAAAATAACCTTAGACTGCCTAAAATCAATTTTAAAAGATAAAGGTCTTACTTTTGATTTGACCAAAATTAATAATAAAAATTTAGTTCCAACTGAAATTATTATTGTCGATAATGATTCAAAAGATAATTCTGTTGCTCAAATTAGAAAATTTATATCCGCCTATGGCGGACAACTTATCGCAAATAAGTTTAATGCTGGTTTTGGAAAAGCTAATAATCAAGCTTTAAAAATAGCCAAAGGTAATTACATTTTATTTTTAAATTCTGACACTTTAATTCTTCATTCAGCCATTAGTCAAAGTTTAAATTGGCTCTGTTCTCATCCAGAGGCTTCTACTTGCACTGCTCAATTATTAAACTTGGACAAAACTATTCAAGCTTCTGGTGGCTTTTTCCCAAATTTAGCAAATGTCATTGCCTGGTGTTTAAACTTAGATGATCTTCCTTTGGTAAATAAAATAATCAAACCCCTCCATCCTCATACCCCCGACTTTTACACTCGAGATAAATTTTATTTAAAAGACCGACAACTTGATTGGGTTACCGGTGCTTTTATGATGGTTAGAAATTCGCAATTAAAAATTACCAATGGTTTTGATGAAAATTATTTTATGTACGGAGAAGAAGTTGAACTTTCTTATAGAATTAAAAAAAATTATCCTAAATCTCAAACTTGGTATTTAGTCGGACCTCAAATAATTCACCTAGGTGGTGCTTCTGCTAAAAACAGAATTGACCCAATTTTAAATGAATACTTAGGCATTTTAGCTTTCTTCAAAAAACACAAAAATAACTTGTCTTATCACTTGGTAAAATTTTTAGTCAAAATTAATGCTTTTAACCGTAGTATCATATACTTTATTAGAGGCAATAAAGTCAGTGCTTCAATCTACCTTCAAACATGTTCAAAAATATAAACATCTTCAGACCAATAATTGCTGTTTTAATTCTTTTTATTCCTCTCTATCCTAAATTCCCACTAGAAAGTGTTACTGGCACTTATGTGGCTATTAGAATTGATGATATTGTTATCGCTATTGCTATTTTGTTTTGGTTAACTCATCAAATAATTCATAAATTTCCTGTTTTTAAAATAAAGATAACTAAATTCTTTTTAGTCTATTTCATGGCTATTATTGCTAGTTTTGTAACTGCTTTTTTGATTTACCAAACTGAATCAACAAATATCCTTATTCTTCACCTGCTTCGTCGTTTTGAATACATGTCTCTTTTCTTTATCGCTCTTAATAGTATTAAAAGTATTTCCGATTTTAGATTTAGTTATATTTTTCTTTTAATCTCTACTTTTTTTATTAGTGTTTATGGTTATGGTCAAAAATATCTCCAATTTCCAGTGATTTCCACCATGAACTCAGAATTTTCTAAAGGTCAGTTACTTCAAATGAATGTTTGGACTAGAATCAACTCAACCTTTGCTGGCCATTATGATTTAGCTGCTTTTTTGAGTGTTGTTTTGATTATTATTGCTCTTGTTTTTATTTTAAACAAAAACATCTGGGTAAAATTATCTAGTTTAATCGTCTGGATAACCGCTTATCCTATTTTTACTTTCACAGCTTCGCGTGTTTCTACTTTTGCTTTCTTGGGTGGAATTTGTTTAACTCTTTTTGCCTTAAAAAAATATTTGTGGATTATCCCTTTTATCATTCTGGTCGGCTTTAGTATTTTTAATTCAAAAGATTTAAATCAAAGACTTTTAGCCACCATTCCTGCTTTTCAAAAACAGATTAATAACAATGAGAAAGTAACTCCTCCTACTCCAACTATAATTTCTGTCACCCCAATACCAACCCTTGCTATTTTAAAACCAACTCCCAGTATAATCCGTCACAAACTAGTAGACATTTATCCCACAGCCGATGCTGATGCTGGAGTTGCCAGATCAGGAGAAATTCGTTTTAATATTGAATGGCCCCGAGCTATTAATGCTTACAAAAAAAATATCATTACTGGTAGTGGTCTTGGATCAATAACCTTAGCAACTGACAATGATTATTTAAGATTACTTGGTGAAAGTGGTATTTTGGGTTTTGTTTCATTTATGGCCATAAATTTATTTTTTGTCATAAAAACCATTCCTTTAATTTTCAAAAAGAAATTTACGACCTACAATCAATTATCTATCATCTTTCTTGGGGGATTATTTACTATGCTAGCTAATGCTATTTTTATAGACGTCTTTGAAGCTTCAAAAACAGCTTATCCGTTTTGGATAATGATGGCTTTCTATTACCAAAGTTTAACTTTAAAAGATAAAAATTTAAAATAAAAAAAATATGACCAAAAGAAAAATACTAATGATCACTCCTTATATCCCCAGACTCTCTCAATCTGGTGGTCAAAATAGTTCTTTTTATTCCATCAAATATCTTTCACCCAATAACGATATTACTTTAATCTGCCTTAGCCCTGATGAAGAAGGTCTTGATGATGTAAAAAAATATTGTTCTAAAGTTATTGTTATTAAACGCGGGAAAACATGGGATCCTAAAAAAATCATTTTAACTGGTTTTAGTCCTTATCCTTTTTTGGTGATGAAACATATTAATAAAGATTTTCGTCAAGCCATTCAACAAGAATTAGAAACTAACTCTTTTGATCTTATCCACTGCGATTGTTTTTACCCAATGCCCAATATCCCAAAAACTAAAGTTCCTATAGTTTTAGTCGATTTAACAGTTGAATATGGAGTTTACGAACACTACGTTAGAACTCTTACTGGTTGGAAAAAACTTTTTGCTCCACTTCTTTGGATTGATGTTTTAAAACTAAAATTTTGGGAAACATATTATTGGAAAAATACCCACACTGTTATTGCCTTTGCCCATGAAGACCAAGAATTAATTTCTAAAATAACTAAAAGAAATGATATTAAACTTTTTCAAAATGGAGTTGATAGTAAATTTTTTGAATCTAAGCTAAAAACTAAAAAAAGTCCTTTTCCTTCTATTTTGTTTGGTGTTTCTAATATGAAATGGATGCAAAACAGAGAATCAGTTGAAATGATAATGAAAGACGTTTGGCCAAAAGTTAAAAAAGAAATAGCAAATTGTAAACTTTATATTATTGGTCGACATGCCCCTGATTATTATGGTCATTATGCTAGCAATGACATCATTGTCAAAGAAGCCGATTTTGATGGTGAAAAACATGATCCAATTTATTATTATCAATACTGTTGGTGTTTAGCTGCTCCAATGGGCAGTGGGGGAGGAACTCGTAATAAATTCCTTGAAGCCATGGCTTGTAGATTACCTATTATTACTACTCCAGAAGGAATGGGTGGTATCAAAATTGAAAATTACAAACAATCAATTATTTGTAAATATAATCAAATAGCTTCCAACACTATTAAGCTTTTAAAAGACAAAAATAAAAGAGTTTACATGGGTAATGAAGCTAATAAACTCATTAAAAGCAAATACTCTTATGAGAATAGTGTTAATGATTTAAATCAAATTTATCAAGAAATTACTGATAAAAATAAATAATATGGATTTATCAATCATCATTCTTAATTACAATTCCAGAGATTATCTAAAAAAATGTGTTGAAAGTATTGCAAAATCAAACATTGGTAATTATCAGTACGAAGTTGTCGTAGTTGATAATTGTTCCACTGATAATAGCGTCCAATTGGCCAAGCAATCAAAAGTACCAAATACTAAATACTTAATACTTAATACTAACCAAGGCTTTGCTCATGGTAACAACCAAGGCTTAAAAGAAATTAATCCTAAAACCAGATTTGTTTTATTTTTAAATCCAGATACTATAGTGCTAAAAAATACTTTCAAAAAAATGATTGAATTTTTTGATACAAATAAAGAAGTTGATGCTGCTACCTGCCAAATTGATTTAGCCTTAACTGGAAAAATGCAACTAGAATGTCACCGAGGTTTTCCAACTCCTTGGAATTCTTTATGTCATTTTAGTGGCTTATCAAAAATGTTTCCCAATTCAAAAATATTTTCCGGTTATTTTCTTGGCCATCTAGATAAAAGTGTTCCACATCAAATTGATGCTTGTGTTGGGGCTTTTTTGATGGTCAAAAGGGAAGTTGGTAACAAAGTTAAATGGTGGAACGAAAAATATTTCTTTTATGGAGAAGACATTGATTTTTGTTATCAATTAAAACAACAAAAGTTTAATTTATATTTCAATCCAAATTGTAAAATAACTCATTTTCAAGGAGTTTGTTCTGGATTAATCAATAAAAGTAAACATCTATCAAAAGCTTCTAGAGAAACAAAAGTAAAAGTAGCCAAAGCCAGCACTCAGGCCATGCGTATTTTTTATCAAGAAAATTTATTTAAAAACTATTCACCATTCACCAGAGGATTAGTTATGTTTGGAATTAAACTTCTAGAAATACAAAGAGTTTTTAAAGCTAAATACTTGTAAAGTATGTTATTATATCAATTATGAAAGCAGAAACCTTAAAAAGGTTTACAAAAATCTATGGTGAATTTAATCCAGAACCTCCATTTGAAGCTGAAGTAATTGGTTCAACACCATACGATAATGGAAGTTCACCAGAAACATTTTCTGTCATTACTCGAGAAAAACAAAGCGGTGAGATATTTGAAGTATTTGAAACAGAAAAAAGATTAAATATCGGAGAAGAAGTTAAAGTTATCCCAATGGTCAATCGACATCAGTCTAGTGGTGGAACTATAACTTTTTATGATATTTAACCTGTAGCTGAATCACCTTAGAGTTTTACTTATAATCTAGTATCTTCTAATATCTTCTAAAGAAATCATAATTCAAATTGGTGTCACTTATATTGTAAAATAAGAAATGAAACATATTGTCATCGACGCTCGTCTTTATGGCCCAAAACACACCGGCATTGGTCGCTACACTAAGAATTTACTCAAAGCCTTATCTGGTCTTTCCACTTTTAAAAAAAACAAATTTACCTTAATTGTTTATCAAGACTTAAAAGAGGAAATTAAAAAAGATTTAGGAAATAATTTTAATTATTGTTCCACCAATATTCGCCATTATTCACTTCAAGAGCAACTTTTCTTACCATTTGTAATTTACAAACTAAAACCAGACCTAGTCCATTTTACCCATTTCAATAAACCCATTTTATATTTTGGCAAATCAGTGGTGACTATTCATGATCTAATCAAACATTTTTTTAAAGGAAAAGACACTACCACCCACAATCAATTTCTTTACAACATTAAACATATTGCCTATCTTCTTTTAATTCAATTAATTATCAAAAGAAACCAAATTATTGTCCCTAGTAATTTCTGGCGTGATTATTTAATCAAAAATTTTAATCTAAAAAACAAACAAGTTATCACCACTCACGAAGCCGTTGACCCAACTTTTTTACCTGCCCGCCAAGACTGCCTGCCCGCAGTGTCTTCGACACAGTCGATGCAAGCGGGCAAAGCTGTCGCCGGGCCAACAACCCCCAATTATTTAATCTATACCGGCAATCTTTATCCACATAAAAATATTCAAGTTGTTTTAAAAGCTATCAAAAATATACCAGATGTTAAATTAAAAATTATTTGTGCTCGTAACTTTTTTAGTGAAAAATTAAAACAACAAATTGATAATCTTGGTATTAAAAAACAAGTAGAATTTTTAGGCTTTTTAGATGACTTGGAATTTAAAAATGTCTATCATCAAGCCCTTGCTTTAGTTCATCCATCTTTAATGGAAGGTTTTAGTCTGACTGGACTTGAAGCCATGGCTCTAAACTGTCCTGTCATCTCTTCTAATGCTAGTTGTTTACCAGAAATTTATGGCCAATCTGTTCTTTATTTCAATCCTCATAATTCAAAAGATTTAGTCAAAAAAATAAACGAATTAAAAAATAATCCAATACTTCGTCAAAAATTAATCAATCTTGGTCATCTACAACTCAAAAAATATTCTTGGACAAAAACTGCCAAATTAACCATGGCTGTTTATCAAAACTTATTATGCGAAGCAAAGTGAAGTCCGCCTCTGGCGGAACACCAAAAGTTGCTCTATTCTACGACTGGTTAAACCAGTGGGGTGGAGCTGAAAAAGTCTTATTGGACTTAATCAAAATTTATCCAGACGCTCCAGTTTATACTCTAATTCACGATCCTAAAAAAACTAAATGGTTGCCGGCTAAAACAAAAATTATTACTTCTTTTATTCAAAAGTTGCCCTTTGCCAAAAATAATCCTTTCTTTTACACTCCACTCTATTCAATCGCCTTAGAACAATTTGATTTTTCTGCTTTTGACATTGTTATCTCTACCACCTCAACTGTTGGCCATTGTTTGTTAACTCAACCAAATTCCATTTTTATTTGTTATTTTCATAATGTAAATCGTCACATTTATCAAAAAAAACATTTCTGGCCCATCAGTCAATTAATTTCTAATTACAAAAAAAGTGATTACATTTTTGCCATTAGACCCGATTATTTATTTTGTAATTCCAAAACTGTTCAAAAAAGAATTGAAAATATTTATAAAAGAAAAGCTAAAATAATTTATCCTGGAATTGACACCTCCTTTTTTATGCCCTCAATTGTAAAAGCAAAAGAAAAATATTTCTTAACAGTTTCTAGGTTAGTTGCTCACAAAAAAATAGAATTGGCTATTAAAGCTTGTCATCAATTACATCAAAAACTCTATATTGTTGGTACTGGTCGAGATAAAAGTAAATTAACCAAATTGATAAAATCCATAAAAGATCCCAATATAAAACTATTAGGAAAAGTTGATGATAATCAATTATTAAATCTTTATCAAAATTGTCAGGCCTTAATTTGTCCTCAACTTGAAGACTTTGGTTTAACTCCACTTGAAGCTCAATCTTGCGGCAAGCCAGTTATCGCTTATCAAAAAGGCGGTTTAACTGAAACTGTAATCAACCATAAAACTGGTATTTTTTTTCAATACCAAACAGTAAAAAGTCTAGTTTTAGCCATCAAAAAATTTGATAAAAATAAATTTTTAACCGAATCTTGTCGATTAAGAGCAATCAGTTTTTCCAGTAGCAACTTTATGCTAAACTTTAAAAAAGAAACTGACATTATATGGAAGAATCATCAATAAAACATTATATTTTAATCCTCTGTGGTGGCACTGGACCAAGACTTTGGCCATTATCAAGAAAACATAACCCAAAACAATTTTTATCTTTTTTTAGTAAAGACTCCGTTTTGGAACAAACTATTAAAAGAGCTCAACGGACTGTTGATGTTGAAAATATTTACATTGTTTCAACCGGTAATTACTTAAATAAAATTATTAAAATTGCTCAAAAATTTAATTTAACTAAAAATATAATTATTGAACCAGATAAAAAAAATACCGCTCTGGCTATTCTTTATGCCACTACCAGAATAAAACAAATTGATCCAAATGCTGTTATCAGCACTTTGCCATCAGACCATTACATTAAAAATGTTCTCCGTTTTAAGCAAACTTTGAATAAAGCCAAAAGAATAGCTTGGCAAACCGAAACCATTGTTACTATTGGTATTAAAGCAACTGGCCCCAACCCTTCTTATGGTTATATTTCGACTAAAAAAAAGATTGAAGATCACTACACAGTTTCTAAATTTGTTGAAAAACCAAAACCCAAAAGAGCTTTAAGACTAATTGAACAAGGTGCTCACTGGAATTCAGGTATCTATACTTTTAGTATCCCCACTTTAATATCTGAATTTGAAAAACTACAACCAGAATATTTCCAAACTTTTAAAAAATTAGAAGCTAACTTAGATTATCCTAAAAAAATTGCTCAAATATATAAACAATCACCTGATCTCCCCATAGATAGAGCCATTTCTGAAAAATCATCAAAAATGACTATGCTTCCAGCTACCTTTGATTGGAGTGACATTGGCGAATGGAAAGCTATTTTTTTAAATTCTAATAAAACAAAAGATAATCTTGCTATCCTTGATTCAAAAACCCAATTTCTAAGCACTGGTTCTCAAAACTGTTTGGTCTCTGGAACAGAGGACAGATTAATCGGTTTAGTAGGTGTGGATAATTTGGCTATTATTGACACTCCAGACGCTTTGTTAGTTTGCAATTTAGACTCTAGTTTTAATGTTAGAGATTTAGTAAGCTTGATGGTGAAACATAAAAAATATAAATCATACTTTTTGGGTAAAAAATGAAAAAAATATTATTCGCTATTTTCAAAAGAACAATCGATATTGTTGGCTCACTGATTCTTCTTATTTTGTTTTCAGGAATTATGCTTGTAACCATGATTTTAATTAAATTAAGCTCACCTGGACCTATATTTTTTAAACAAAAAAGAGTTGGTAAAAACAATAAAGAATTTTGGATGTATAAATTTCGATCAATGTACACTGGCGACAATGATAAAAGACTAAAAGATAATTACCCAAAATTATGGGAAAAATATAAAAATAATGGCTGGAAATTACCTATGTCAGAAGATCCTCGAATTACTCCAATTGGTAAAAAAATTAGATCTTTAACTATTGATGAATTCCCTCAATTAATAAATGTTTTAAAAAGTGAAATGAGTTTAGTTGGACCAAGAGCTTATCGAGATGAAGAACTTAAAGAACAAGAAATTAAATATCCAAAAACTAAAAAATATATTGAAATTATAAGATCAGCCAAACCTGGTATCACTGGTGTTTGGCAAACTTCAGGTAGAAATGATATCTCTTTTGAACAAAGAGCTAAAATGGATGCTGAATATATCCAAAAAAAATCATTCATTGGAGAAATAATGGTAATTTTAAAAACTCCAATGTCTATGTTGTCTCGATGGTAATTTTAGTTTAAACTTAAATATGGACCAAATAATATCAAAAGAAACTAAAGAAACAATTGACCCCGTTTCAACTGTTGAAACAAAAACTAGAATGAAATTTAATTTCAAAAAATTAGATAAAAAGAAACTATATTCAATCCTTTCAATTGTCTTAATTGTTTTTTCTGTAATCGCCATTTTATTTTTCTTTTTTGTTTTTGTCCCTGGAAATAAAATATTAAGTCAAATTAAAAACATTCAAAAATCAGTTCCCATTATTCAACAAGCTATTAGTGATAAAGATTTAGATAAAGTTAAAGAAGAATTAGCTACTCTCAAAAATCAAACTAAATTATTAGAATCAAATTATAAAAAACTTGGCTATACCAAATATATACCTGTTGTTGGTAATTACTATAAAGATGGCCAACAATTTTTAATCATCGGTAAAGAGGGAATCGAACTTGGTAATATTTTACTTGAAGCTATTGACCCTTACAAAGATTTCTTGGGTGCCAAAGGTTCTTCCACTAGTAACGAAAAAACTACTCAAGATCGTATAACTTTTTTGACTGAATCAACTGCTGGATTACTCCCTTATATGAGTCAAATCAAAGAAAAAATAGTTATCATTCAAACAGCATCAGATAAAATCGATCCAAAACGTTATCCAGAAGAATTTAAGGGTTATCAAATAAAATCAAATATATTAAAACTTAAAGAGAGTCTTACTCAGGGTCAAGAAATTATCCAAAAGCTTGAACCAATTATTGAAAAAATACCTTGGCTTCTTGGTAAAGATAGTCCTCGTAAGTACTTAATGATTTTTCAAAATGATGGAGAACTAAGACCTAGTGGTGGTTTTTGGACAGCTTACAGCACTCTAACAATTAAAGATGGAAAAGTTACCCCAGGCACAGCTAGTAATATCTACGACCTTGATGACAAAATTGCCAGTAGAGTTCCGGCTCCACGTTTAATCAAAAGTTACCATATAGGAGTTCCTTATCTTAACCTTCGTGATAGTAATCTTTCACCAGATTTCCCAACTAATGCTCAAATTTTTTTAGACCAATATACTAAAGCTACCGGTAAAAAAGATAGTTTTGATGCTGTTATTGCTATTGATACAAAAATTTTGGTTGACATGGTTAAAATTTTAGGCAAATTAGACACCAGAGTTGGAACTTTCACCTCAGAACCAGACAAAAGATGTTGGGGTTGTCCTTCAATAATTTACGATATGTCTTGGATTTCTGGACGTCCCAGAAATTATATTGAAAAAAACAGAAAAGATTTTATGAATCCTCTTATGTCTGCTTTGTTAGCCAATATAATGGGTTCCGAAAAAACAAAAATGGCCCCAATAATTGAAGCCTTCTTTAAAAATGTTAATGAAAAACATGTTTTAGTTTATTTTCCAGATGAAGAAATGCAAAAAATAGGAAATCTAGCCAATATTACTGGCAAAATAGTTGATGTAGAAAATGATGTGGATTATTTTCATTTAAATGATACTAACTTTGCTAGTGCTAAAAGTAACTTTTTTATCACTCAAAAAATTAAACATGAAATAGATATTAAAAACAATGTTGCTGAACATAAAGTTTCTGTTACCTACACCAATCCCAATCCAGCCTCCAATTGTAATTTAGAAAAAGGGGATCTCTGTCTTAATGCTGCTAGATACCGTGATTTATTTAGATTTTATCTTCCAATTGGTTCTCAACTTACCAAGATGACTGGATCTGAAGTCGAAGCTGTTAAATATGAAGAGTTAAACAAACAAGTTTTTGAAGGTTTTTATGGCAATAAATATGCCCTAAATGCTCAATCGAATATTAAAACTTCTATTCAATATACTTCTGGAGCAAAAATTGGTTCAACTTATAATCTATTACTCCAAAAACAAGCAGGAACTAAAGCAGTCGAATATGAATTAATAATCAATGGTCAAAAACAAGAAATATTTGATTGGGTGGCTGATAAAAACATCAAATTTTCTTTATAAATGGATAAATACCAAAACACTCTTGGCATAGTAATCAACAAAAAAACTGTTAAGGAAACTGATTTATTGATTACTCTATTAACCCCCAGAAATGGCAAAATAGTTGCCCTGGCAAAAGGTGCCAAAAACATTAAAAGCAGTCGTCTAAGCTCTCTTCAGCTAGGTAATACTATTAAAGCTCAAATATATAAAAAAAATGATTATCTATGGTTATCTGAATCTCAAACCATTATTCCTTTTTTACAACACGATAAAAATTTAACTCAATTAAACTTACTCTTTTATTTTTTGGAAGTTTTAAATCGTTTAGTTGCTGAAAATCAACAAATTGAAAGTATTTATAAAATATCTCAAGAAATTATTGACGCTATAAACCACAATCAACTTAATCGTTACATAAAAAACGAAATTCTATTTTTAGAACAAATCGGTTTTGGTATCCCCAGTGAAATAGAAAAATATTTTCAAAAAAAAGATTACAAAACCACTCAACAACTAATAAAAGGCTTCTTTGAATCAATTATTGAAAAACCATTAGAAAGTAATAAATTGTTTAAATAACGGTATAATTGAGACATGAATTCAAAAAGCAAATCCCTAAGCTATAAGTCTACTGGAGTAAATTACAATATAATGGATCCAATTAAAAAGTTAGCCCAATCTTCCGCCAAAGAAACTGCGTTTAATCTCCTCCCTTTAAATATGTCTGAAAAAACTGAAAGTAGAGGAGAATCAGCCTATGTTTGGGAAGAAAAAGACTCGTATCGAGCTTTTGTCGTCGAAGGTTTAGGTACTAAAAATATAGTTGCCGATGAAACTAGTAAAATAACCAAAAAAGATTACTATCAACATATTGCTCAAGACACTGTGGCTATGATCATCAACGACTTAATTGTCGTCGGAGCCAAACCCCAAGTATTAAATGCCTATTTCGCCGTTGGCTCATCTGATTGGTTTTTAGATACTAAAAGAGCCACTAACTTAATTAAAGGTTGGAAAAATGCTTGTAACCTTTCTGGTGCAGTTTGGGGTGGGGGAGAAACTCCAACTCTAAAAGGTATTGTCGCTCCAGAAACTATTGATCTTGGTGGATCTGCTGTTGGCATAATTAAACCAAAAAAAAGATTAGTTTTAGGAAATAAATTAGCCTCAGGTGACACTATTTTATTATTAGAAAGTAGTGGTATCCATGCTAATGGTTTAACCCTAGCCAGATTAATTGCTGATAAATTACCTAAAGGCTATGCTACAAAATTAGACAACGGACAATTATATGGAGAAGCCTTATTAGCCCCAACCCATATCTATGCCAAAATAGTCAATGAACTTTTAGATAAAAATATTGATATTCATTATATGGTCAATATCACTGGACACGGTTGGAGAAAATTAATGAGAGCCACCAAAAAATTTAGTTACATTATTGATCAAATACCACCCACACCACCAATTTTTGATTTTATCCAAAAACATTCAGGCAATGACGACCAAGAAATGTATGGCAACTTTAACATGGGTGCCGGTTTTGCTATTTTTGTGCCTGCAAAAGATGCTAAAAAAGCTCAACAAATTATCAAAGACAAATCAAAGTTTAAAGTTTGGCAAGCCGGTGTTGTCAAAGCGGGAGACAAGCAAGTGGTCATTAAACCAAAGAATATAACTTTCAGTGAAAAAACTCTTGAAGTCAGATAATTTTAACTCAGGCAAAAATATGTTTTTCTTTTGATTCTTGTTTTTTCCACTTTGGATTTTGACAAGTAGCTATTTCTATTTTATGAGCTGCAATTTCTGCTTTCTCTTTTGCCTTTTTAACATTCTTATCAGTAGCCAAAACTATTCCCAAACGTCTATTAACATGGGCTTCATTCTTACCAAAAAGTAAAATTGTAACTCCTGATTCATTTAAAGCTTTTGAAACATTTTTATAACCTGGATCGAAACCATCAGTTGGTGACAAAATTACATGAGAAGCTGCTGGAGTCAAAATTGGTATTACATCAAAACCTAAATGTTTTTCGGTTGGAATTGGTAATCCTGTTATCGCTTTAACATGTAAAGCTGCCTGGGAAAACCCAATTTGCTGTGAAGCAAAAGTAACCATTCCTGTATCATGTGGACGAGGACTACATTCATTGGCCCAGACCATATCACCCTTGATAAATAACTCACAACCAAAGACTCCAACTCCACCCAAAGCGTCAGTAATTTTTTTAGCAATTTGATAAACCTTCTTTTCTGCTTTTGGACTAATGTCAGCCATTTGCCAACTAGAATGATAATCACCACCCCTTGTTTGATATTGGCCAATAGGATGGCAAAAAGATGTTTTTATTTTATTATTTTCATAATGTCTAACTACCAATTCAGTTACTTCCGTATCAAAATCAATATTTTGCTCAACAATCAATTTATCAGATGATCCACGGGCTTCCAAGTGGGCTTTTTCATATGCCGCCTCAACTTCTTTCTCTGTTTTAACCTTACTTGAACCACTACCAGAAGAATCTTGAATAGCCTTAACCCAACAAGGATAACCAGTTTTTTTACAAGCTTCTTTTAGTTCTTCAAGAGAACTGACATAGAAATATTTAGACACTGGAGCTCCAGTTTTAACAATCATTTCCCTAATTCGTTCACGCTGCATGGCTGTATAAGTCGCCTTAGCATTAGGAACAATATTAAAACCTTCCTTTTCTAAATCAAATAACAAATCCAAATTAATAGCTTCAATTTCTGGCACAATATAATCTGGTTTTTCTTTTTCAATTATTGACCTCAAAAAACCCTCATCTTTCATGTTTCCAGTGTAAGAGCGATGAGCCACTTGTTGACCAGGCGCACCTTCATAACGATCCACTGCAATTGTAAAAAATCCCAATCTCATTGCTTCTATAATCACTTCTTTACCTAATTCACCAGATCCTAAAAGCATTATTTTTGTTGCTTTGTTACAAAGCGGGGAAAAAAGAGTATCTCGTTTCATATTTGTATTATATAACTAAATATTTTTTACTTATTTAAAATAATTAATTGCATTCTTAAAAATTTGCAATGGCTTTGCATATTCAGGCAATTCTAATCCTTCTCTTAAATATTTTTCTTTTAATAATTCCCAGTTTGGAAATTGATTAAAAAAGATAGCTCTTTCAGGGTGGGGCATTAGTCCCAATATTCTGCCACTTTCATCAGTAATTCCAGCAACATCCTCTAAAGATCCATTTGGATTGGCTTCTAAATTTTGATAATCACAAATTTCTCCCTTTATATATTTCAAAGCAATTATATTTTTCTTTTTCAACTCTTCTAAAACTGATTTATCAGCATAAAATTTTCCCTCACCATGGGCAATTGCCACAGAAATTGTATCTATATCTTTCAACCAAGGAGAATCATTGGTCACTTTCAAATCCACCCATCTAGTTTTATATCGAGCTGAATTATTGTGCAACAAAGTTATTTGTTGACTTCCGTATTTTCCCTTCAAAGCTGGTAATAACCCCAAACGAGTTAATATTTGAAAACCATTACAAATCCCAATTATCAAACCTCCATTTTTAATAAATTTTTCCAAATCTTTCCATAAATGATTTTTAATTTTACTAGCATAAGCATTGCCAGAACCCGTATCATCACCATAAGAAAACCCACCAGGAATGGCAAGAATTTGATAATCATTAAGACTTTTTGTTTTATCAATTAAATCGTTAATATGAACAATGTCAGCACTACCTCCAGCCAAATCAAAAGCGAATTTAGTTTCCTCCTCACAATTCAAACCGTAACCAGAAAAAACTAATACTTTAACTTTTTTCATATTAATAATTTTTAAATGTTGATTTATAAGCTTTTAACATTTCTTTAACATTAGTTTTAATTATTTCTTTTTTATTAATTCCCTTAACCACAAAATCACTACCTTCCAAAACTTTACCAATCAAAGAAATTTTATTACCTTTCATCATTTCTTCAAATTTATTTTTATTAGCTGGATTTATTGATACCACTATTCTTCCCTGTGTTTCAGAATATAAAGCACTATAATCACTGTTTATTTTGCCAGCTAATTTATTTAAGTTAATTAGAGCTCCAAGCATTCCTCCCATGGTCGTCTTTGCTAAAGCCACTAATAAACCACCTCTGTTAACACTAATTGATGAAGCGATTAATTGTTTATTTACACATTTATAAAAATCTTTATATAATTTTTGATTCTTTTTTGTATCAACTTTTGGAACTACACTTCCAAACTCATTAAAAGTCTCACCCAAAACATAAATTAAATCGCCAGCAAATTTCAAATCCAAAGAAACCGTTTTATTAATGTCATCCATTACCGATATGGCAGAAATTAATAAAGTTGGAGGAATTGAAATTTTTAATTGTTTACCTTTGGCATCATAACCAGAAAAGTCATTAAACATACTGTCTTTCCCAGAGATAAAAGGTGTTCCAAAAGCAACCCCAAAATCATAACAAGCTTGAGTTGCTTGTTTTAATTGCCATAATCTTTTCGGATTTTTAGAATCACACCAACAAAAATTATCTAGAATTGCAATTTTTTCTGGGTCAGCTCCAGCCGTTACTGCCATTCTAATAGCAGTATCAATAGAACAGGCTGTCATCAAATAAGAATCTTTATTACTATATTCTGGATATAAACTAGCTGATAAAATTACCCCTTTTTTAGAATCTAGCACTGGTTTAAAAACTGAAGCATCACCATTTATTAAACCTCTACCTTGCAATGGTTTTAAAACACTACCTCCTTGAACTTCATGATCATATTGAGATGATAAAAATTCAAAACCAGCAATATTATTGCTACTCAAAGTTTTTAATAAATTTTTTGTAAAATCTTTTATTTCTGGCACCACTAATTTCTCGTTAGTTTTTTTAATTACTTCCGAAACCATTGGTCTTGGAGGTAAACCTTTATGTAAAAACTCCATTTCCAAATCTAAAATAACTTTACCTTTATAAGTTCCCACACATTTACCCGACTTAGTAAATTTTCCAATCACAGTTGCTTCTACTCCTCGTCTCTTCATTAACTCATTAAATTTATTCCATTTTGTTGGTGGCACTGCCAAAGTCATTCTTTCTTGAGATTCTGAAATCCAAATTTGCCAAGGCTCTAAACCAGGATATTTTAATGGCACCTTATCTAATTCAACTAAACATCCACCGGATTCATTAGCCATTTCAGCTACTGATGAAGACAAACCACCAGCTCCATCATCGGTAATACTTCTGTATAAATTTAAATCTCTAGCTTCTTTTATAATGGCATCGCTCATTTTTTTCTGAGTTATTGGATCACCAATTTGAACTGCGGTAGCTGGACTACCAGAATCTAGAGATTCTGAAGAAAAAGTAGCTCCATGAATTCCATCTTGTCCCACTTTTCCACCAGTCATTACAATAAAATCACCGGGCTTAGCATTTTTAAAATCAGCTCTTTTACCCTTAATTTTTCTTGGAATTAAACCAACAGTTCCACAAAAAACTAATGGTTTACCTCTGTAATCATCATCAAAATACAAAAATCCAGAAGAAGTTGGAATCCCAGATTGATTACCACCACTATTAACTCCAGCAATTACTCCATCCATTATTCTTCCAGCTGAAAGCATTTTTTGTTTTAAACCAGCATCTCTAAATAAATCAGTTTTATTTTTTGGATCAGCCAAACAAAATCCATAAACATTAGCAACAGGCTTAGCTCCCATTCCAAAACCCATGGCATCTCGATTCACTCCCACAATTCCAGTAATCGATCCACCAAAGGGATCCAAAGCCGAAGGACTATTATGAGTTTCCACTTTATGGGTAATTAAATATTTTTCATCAAAATCAATTCCTCCAGAATTATCGCTAAAGACTGACACACAAAAATCTTTCTTACCTTTTTCTTTTCTAATTCTTTCAGTAGCTGCTTTTATATGACTTTTAAATAAACCTTTTTCAATTTCATCAATCTTGTTAGCAAAAATTGTATGTTTACAATGCTCTGACCATGTTTGAGCAATAGTTTCCAATTCAATATCGGTTGGCTTCCTGCCAATTTTATTAAAGTATTTTTTAATCGCTTGCATGTAAGTTAAATCCAAAGCCAAAGGACCTCGACTTAATCCATTTTTATCAATAATTCCCACCTTACCTAATTTAGTTAACTCATCATCACTAATATTTAAATCGATTTCTAAAACTTTAAAACTATTACTTAAATTAACTTTTGGAATATTTATTCCCATTCCTTTATCTTTTTTATATTCAACAAAACTCTTTATTATTACCCTTTGAATTAATGGATTGTATAAAGTAGCTGCTATTGTTTGGATATCTTTTTCAGATATTTTTCCACTAAAAAAACTAATTTGAGAAGTATAAACTCCCTCATTAGATTTAAATTTAGTTTTTAATAAATCCTCAACAATTTCTTTGGTACTAGTTGCCACATTATCAGTTACTCCTGGCAAAAATCCCACTTCCACTGCCCAAGAAAAATTATCAGGAGCCATGTTTTTACCAGTTTTTTGAGACACCAAATCAGCCAAAGTTGAAGATATTAAAGAAACTTGTTTAGTATCTAATTTTTTATCCAAAGTATATACATCAACAATAGTTATTTCTTTTATCTGAGATTTAATATCCAAAACTTCCAATTTATTTTTTCTGACCAAAGCCCTAGCATCAATTACTTTCGAAATTATTTCAATTCTTACTGCCATTTCCCAATTATACAAACAAACAATTAAAATTTATACTATATATTTAATCCCAAAAAAAATCATCTTCACTGTAATTCAATTTGAAAGTCATATACAAAAAATCTTCCTTAGTGTCATTAACAACTATATGTTTATCGAATGGTTCGACAACCAAAACATCATCAACTTCAACATTTATTTTTTCTCCATTAATAATAAAATATCCATTTTTATTTAAAAAATAAAAAATTTCTGTTTGTATTTTATGAGAATGTGATTTCACTGTTTCTCCGGGTTCTATTTTAAGTTTTTGGACCAAACTTCCTTTTACTCCTAAATCTTCATCAGTCAAATAAACTTTTTTACTATATCCATCTTTCTTTAACCAACTATTAGGCTCTGATTTAATTAATTTCATAAAATGAATTATACCAATATACGCTATAATACTTTCATGGCCCAAAACAATCAAAACGAATTAGTCAGCAAAATAGTTAGTCTTTGTAAAAGACGAGGAATAATTTTTCAAAATTCAGAAATATACGGCGGAGTCCAAGGTTTCTATGACTATGGTCCAATTGGATCATTAATGAAAATAAATTGGAAAAATATTTGGTGGACTGATAATGTTGTTAAACGCCGTGATGTGGTTGGTATTGACGGTTCAATCATTACTCACCCAACTGTCTGGCAAGCATCTGGCCATATCAAAAATTTTGCCGATATTATGGTCGAATGCAAATCTTGCCACAAAAGATTTCGTCCAGATTTGCTCGAAGATGATTCGAAATGTCCAGAATGTGGTGGTCAATTTACCGAAGGTCGAAAATATAATATTTTATTTGAAACTGAAATTGGTGTCATTGAAGGTGAAAAACAACATGCTTATCTAAGAGGAGAGGCTTGTCAAACTATTTATCTAGATTTTAAAAATATTGTCGATTCTTGCCGAGTTAAAATTCCTTTTGGTATTGCTCAAATTGGAAAAGCCTTTAGAAACGAAATCACTCCTAAAAATTTCCTTTATCGAACTCGTGAATTCGAACAATGGGACATTCAATATTTTGTTCATCCTTCTAAAATGGACGAATGGTACGAATATTGGAAAGAAAACAGAATGGAATGGTATAAAAAACTTTTCAATAATCCAGAAAATCTAAGATTTAGACAACACGAAAAAGATGAGTTAGCTTTTTATGCCAAAAAAGCTTTTGACATTGAATACAATGCTCCTTGGGGCTGGGCCGAAATGGAAGGAATTCATTGGCGCTCAGATTATGATTTAACTCAACACTCTAAATTTAGTGGTGAAGACCTAACTTATTTAGATCCAGTCACTCAAGAAAAATATCTTCCACACATCACTGAAACTTCTGGTGGAGTCGATCGTAGTTTCTTTTTTATGCTTCTAGATGCCTATAAAGAAGAAAAAAATGAATCAGGTGAAATTAGAACTGTTCTTCAAATTAAACCTCAAGTGGCTGCTTATAAAATGGCCATTCTTCCTCTTGCTGCTAATAAACCAGAACTGATTGAAAAAGCTGAATCCATATACCAAACACTAAATACTAAATATTCAGTTGACTGGGACGATTCTAGTAATATTGGTAAAAAATATCGTCGTCAAGATGAAATCGGAACTCCTTGGTGTTTAGTTGTTGATTATCAAACTATGGAAGACGACACTGTTAGTATTCGTGACCGAGACACCATGGAACAAATCAGAATAAAAAGCAAAGAAGTTGACAGTTGGTTAGAAAAACAGTTAAATAAGTAATATGAAAAAAATAATACCTATCGTAATTGCAGTCGTTATTGTTATCTCTTTAATTTTATTTTTTGTATTGACTCGCGACAAAAAAACGACCACAAATCCAAATGCTAAAAATACCCAAGTTTCAAAAGAAATAGCATTAACAGCAGATGAATTACCAACTATTAGTCTTATTCCAAGAGCCGACGGTCATGAATTAAAATTTAAAGTAGCTAATATCTCACCAAAATTTTCAACTGCCGAATACGAACTGATTTATACAGCAAAAGATGGTGAGCTAGAAATTGACAAAGGAGTCGGGGGCACTATAGAACTTGATAGTAATAACTTTGAAAAAGATCTCTTGTTAGGCACTTCTAGCTGCACTAATGGCTGTAAATATAAATACGACGAAGGCATTGTTGGTGGAAATCTTACCTTAACTTTAACCACTGACAATAATGAATACTACACTTTTGAAACTCCCTTCGTTTTAAAAACATCAGCTGAAATTAATAAAGAAAAAGGCCTTAGCTTAATTGAAGAAAACTTTTCTATTAAAGGCACTGTTACTAGTAAAAGTGACTTCTTTATCGCCATTAAAAATGCTAAACCAGTTTATTCAGTTTTTTCAAGTGGCAACGGTAACGGTAAAATTACCTCAATTGAACCAACCACTATCACTAAAACTAGTTTAACTTCTTTTGTTGGTGATTATCTTATTCCCTAAATGGAATTTCATACCCCAGTTTTATTAAAAGAAACTATCGACCTTTTAAACGTCCAAAAAGACCATCTTTATATTGATGGCACCCTTGGTCATGGCGGTCACACTTTAGAAATTTTAAAAAATGGTGGTATAGTTTATGGCTTTGACCAAGACCCAAACAACCTAAAAATTGCTAAGAATAGAATTCAAGAAGCTGGTTTTGATAAACAGTTCTTTCCAATTCATGGCAATTTTAATCAATTAGAAAAAATTGTCACCACTAAAATCTTAAAAAAAGCTGATGGCTTACTAATTGATTTAGGCTTAAGTCAAAATCAACAAACAGCACAAGATAGGGGATTTTCTTTTAATGACAATAATTCTCTTGATATGCGTCTAGACCCAGAAAACCAAGAATTAACCGCCGAAGAAATTATTAATACTTATGACTATGACCAACTTTACGAAATTTTTAGCAAATATGGTCAAGAAGTCTACAGTAAACCAATAATTCTAAAAATAATAAGACAACGCCAAAAATCACCAATTCAAACAGCCACCAGATTAGCTGATATTGTTAGAGAATTTTATAAAGAACGCCATATTAGATCAAAAATAGATCCTAGTACTAAAATATTTTTAAGTCTAAGAATTATTGTTAACGAGGAATTTAATAATTTAAAAGATATCCTAAATCAAAGTCTAAAAATTGTTAAACCAGATGCTAATGTTTGTATCATCACTTTCCATTCAGGTGAAGACAGGATTGTTAAACAATTTATCAAAGATAATTCTTTACAAAAGAAGATAATTGAAAATAAAAAACCAATTAAAGCCAGCTTTGAAGAAATCAAAAAAAATCCTCTATCTCGCTCTGCCACCCTAAGATCTTATAGAATCGTATAGAATAGTATAAGGATGTTAAACAAACCATTTTTTTTAATTCTATTTTTATTAGTCATTATTCAAGTTCTCTTTTCCTTTTATTATTCTAGTGAAATCATTAATCAAAATAATTTAATAAACAAAAATAAAACAATTCTAGAAACATTAGAAATAGAAAACCAAGACCTAGAAGAAAAATTTGCTTCAGCATCTTCACTAAGACAAATTGAATCTTCTATTAACCAAAAAAATTACATTAATTTAAAAGAAAAATTAAATCTTCAAAATTAAAGTGTTAAAACAAAGATCAAAAATATTATCTATCACTCTAACTTTTTGTTTTGTTGTTGTTTCTTTTAGACTTTTTTATTGGCAAATAATAAAAGGTTATGAATTAAGTGAAAAAGCCAAAAACCAAACTTACAAACTAGAAAAAATAATCCCTAAACGAGGTCAAATATATTCATCGGACAATTTTCCTTTAGCTTTAAACAAAACTAGTTACCAGCTTTCCATTTACAAACCAAATTTAAAAGATAACTTAGATAATGTTATTAATAATATCGACCAAGTTGTCCCCAATTTCAAACTTGAAAATAATATATCAATCGATAATATAAAGAATAATCCCAATCAAAAATGGATGACTTTTAACTCTCTTTTAAATGAATTTCAGAAAGAACAATTAGAGCTCCCTGGTATTGAATTTCAAAAAATTGAAAAAAGATATTACCCAGAAGAACCAATGGCCAAAGATATTATCGGTATAATTGGAAAAAACTATGAAGGTTCACCAATTGGCTATGGGGGACTTGAAGCTTTTTATCAAAAAAAACTAAAGGGTAAAACTGGTTTTGTTTGGGCTCCGCAAGATGCCGTTGGAAAAACCGTTTTAAACAAAAAAAGTTGGAGTTCTGAATCAGTAAGTGGTAGAAACATTTTTACTTATATTAATCGCAGTGCTCAATTTTATGTTGAAAAATTACTTAAAGAAGGTATCACTCAATTTTCAGCTGATTCTGGATCGATAACAGTTATAGATCCCAAAACTGGAGCTATTATCGCCATGGCTTCTTTGACTAGCACTAGTTCGGCCACACCTAGTTCCAATATCAGAAACCCAGCTATTTCTGATCTATTTGAACCAGGCTCAATTTTTAAACCAATTATAGTTTCTATGGCACTCGACGCCAAATCAATTGACACTGATTACATTTGCACCCAATGTGATCGACCAAATGTAATTGGTAAAGATAACATCAGTAACTGGGATGGGGCACTTCACCCTAACTCCAGTCTTCAAGATATTATAAAAAATTCTGATAATATCGGCATGAGTCATATTATTAGTAAACTTGGTCTTAAAAATTTTTTAAGTTATTATCAAAAACTTGGTCTTAGTCAAAAAACCGGTATCGATCTTCAAGGAGAATCTAAAGCATCTTTAAAAACGAAATGGCCAGACATAGACTTAGCCACTGCTTCCTTTGGTCAAGGTATAGTTGTCACTCAAATAAATATGCTTCAAGCTTTTAATGTCATTGCTAATGATGGTGTTTTGGTTAAACCAAAAGTTGCTAATTATTTTACCGAAGAAGATAAGATTATAAAAAATAAAAACCAAACAGAAACTCAAATTTTCAAACCAGAAACTATAAAAAATATGAAAGACATTTTGAAATATTCAGTTGAAAATGGAGTTATTGCCAAACTAAAACCAAAAGATATTGAGGTTTGTGCCAAAAGTGGTACCGCCCAAATAGCTGTTAAAGGTAAATACTCTGATTCTTCAACCATTGCTTCTTACATTGGTTTTTCTCCATGTATTAACCCTAAGTTTACGATGATTGTCACTATTAACAATCCTAAAACTTCTCCTTGGGGATCAAGTACGGCTGCCCCAATTTGGTATGATTTGGCCTCAAAGCTAAACTATTTGTTATAATCAAATACTAGAAAATGATACAGAAAATTAAAAACAACTTCTGGCATCTGCCTAAAAACTTTTTATTGAATATTAAATACGGTTTTCCCTCCAAAAAACTTATTTTAATTGGCATCACCGGCACAGATGGTAAAACTACCACTTGTACTCTTATTCATGAAATTTTAAGGAAATCTGGTATAAAAGCAGGTTTAATCAGCACTATTTGTGCCAAGATTGAAGATAAAGAAATAAGCACTGGTTTACACACCACTTCTCCAGATCCAAGTCTAATTCAAAAAATTTTTATTGATATGATAAAAGCTGGTGTCACCCACGTTGTTTGTGAAGTAACTTCTCATGCTTTAGATCAAAATCGTTTTTTTGGTTGTAAATTCGAAGTTTCTGGTATCACTAATGTTTCCCATGAACATATGGATTACCATAAAACCATGACCAATTATATAAATGCTAAAGCTAAACTTTTTTCCATGTCAAAAAGTGCTATTTTAAATAAAGATGATCAATCTTTTAATTTAATTAAAAAACAAATCAAAGTTCCCTTTAAAACATTCAGTATCAAAGATGATTCTGATTATCAAGCCAAAAAAATTAAATTAGACGAAAATTCACTTAGTTTTGAAGTTAATGATCAAAAATTCATCACCGATAGTAACCAAGAATATCAAGTCTATAATATTTTATTAACTCTCGGCATTTGTCAAAAATTAAAAATAGATACTAACATAATTCAAGAAGTTATCAAAAAATTTCCCGAAACCAGAGGTCGACGTGAAGAAGTTGAGAATAATCTTAAGATAAAAACTATTATTGATTTTGCTCATACTCCAAACGCTCTATCTTCATCACTATCATCACTTAAAAAAACAACTAAAGGAAATCTTGTCGTTATTTTTGGAGCTACCGGAGGTAGAGACCAAAGTAAAAGGCCTAAAATGGGTGAAGTTGTTTCCAATATAGCCAATATTGCCATAATTACTTCAGATGATACTCGAAATGAAAAGATAGAAAACATTAATAAACAAATAATTAGTGGTATAGATCAAAAAAAATCAGAACTAATTGATCATCAAGAAATTAAAAATAAAAAACATCTTCAAAAAATAATTGAATTATCAAAACATAAATTTGTTTATTTTAATGTTCCCAATCGTCAAGATGCTTTCACTTTAGCTGTCAAACTAAGTCAACCTAGTGACACTATTATTGCTTGTGGCAAAGGACACGAAAAAACTATCCTTCATGGCAATACTGAATATCCTTGGTCTGAAGCAGAAGCTTTTAGAACTGCTTTTAGACTTAGAAAAAATAAGTAATATGAGTCAATTCAATATAAAAAACGATCAAAATATAGATAATAATTATCAAGCTGGTTTTCTTCCCCAAAGAAATGACAAGAACTTATTTTATTTTCAAAGCAGTTGCCGTTCTAATTTAAACAACTTTAAGCTTAGCTCTGAGAATCGTCGAATTATTAATAAAACAGATAATTTTACTTTTGAAAAAATTGCCATCAATAATTTTGATTACAACTTTAAAATTCAAAAAGAAATTAACACTTGGGTAAAAAATTTAAAGTGGGATTTTCCTATAAGTTCAATTAAAAACGTTTTTACTAATCATATTTTCAATTATGTTTATGTTTGGAAAAATGAGAATAATCAAATAATTGCTTATTCTCTCTGTTATTTTTCCCAAAAGATAAGTCACATTGCTTATGTTTTTTATAACCCAGATTGTGCTCATGGAAATTTACCAATCAGACTTGTCCTTCAAACTATTATTGATAGTCAACAATTAGGGCTTGAATATTGTTATTTAGGTCGTTTCTCAAAAGAAACTGGTTATTACAAAAGAAACATGCCTGGTTTTGAATATTTCGAAAATCAAAACTGGATTAAATATGAAAAATAAATTAATTTTATACTTAATACTTAATACTAAATACTAAATACTTTTATGCATATACACATCTTAGGAATTGCTGGAACCATGACCGCCTCTCTGGCTGTAGCCCTTCAAAAAGAAGGTCACACCATCACTGGTTCTGATCAAGACAAAATTTATCCACCAGTAAGCACTATTTTAAAAAAAGCTAATATAGATATAAATTCTACTAAGATAAATAAAAATATAGATTTAGCTATAATCGGTTCTTCTTTTTCTAGTTTTCAAAAAACTAAAGAAGAATTTGAACAAATTAAAAAACTAAAAATCAAATATATTTCAGCAAGCGTTTTTATTGCTCAAAATTTAATCAAAGAAAATTCTATTCTTATTGCTGGGACTTATGGCAAAACCACTATCTCATCTTTAGTCTCTTGGGTTTTTAATCAATCAAATCTAAATCCCAATTATATGTTTGGTGGAGAAGCTATTAATCGCTTTCCAGCCACTAACATTTCATCCTCAGATTGGTCAATAATCGAAGCTGATGAATCAATTCATGGTTTAGATACTAAAGCCAAATTTCTTTATTACCCAGTTAAATACTTATTATTAACCAGTGCCGATTGGGAACATAAAGATTCTTATAAAACTGAAATCGACAATTTTAATGCCTTTAAAGAATTGATTACCAATATCCAAAAAGATGGAATTTTATTTATAAATTCCAATGGTTTTCATACCAAAGAATTAAGTCTTTATTCAAATTCAAAAATTATTACTTACAATTCCCCAACATCTGACTATTTTATTAAAAATATAAAAATTAAAAAGAATTACACTCTTTTAAATATTAGTACACCAAGGGAAATTATCCAAATTAAAACCAAGTTAATTGGTGATTTTAATTTTGAAAATATTTTAGCTGCCATTGCCATTACTGATACTTTTAATTTAAAACTAACCAACATCAAAAAAGCTGTTTTAAGTTTTAAAGGAATCAAACGTCGAATTGAAAATGTCTCAACTAAAAATAATATTTTAATATTTGATGATTTTGCCCAATCAGCCAACCGAGTAGAATCAACCCTAAAAGCTATTCATTCTCACTTCCCTAAAAAAAATATTAAAGTTTTATACCAAGCTCATGCTTCTTTTATTCAATATAAAGAAAGTCTAAAAGATTTTAAAAATGCTTTTTTAAAAGCATCCCAAGTAGTTTTAACTCAATTAAACTATCAAAAAAATATAGATAAAAATCAACGAACTACAGTTAAAGATTTTAAAGAAACTATCGGAAACAAACTTGTATATTTACCAACCGATAAAGAAGTCGTTGAGTTTTATAAAAAAAACCTAAACAAAAATGATGTTTTGATAAACATGAGTTCTGGTGGCTTTTATGGAAATAAAATGATTAAATCTATTATCAACTCTTTAAAATAAAATATGCCCAAATATATAATCAACGGTGGTAAAGAATTAAAAGGTGAAGTTTCTATAAGAGGAGCTAAAAATGCCAGTTTTAAGCAAGTAATTGCTTCAATGCTAACGGACCAAAAAGTCATTTTAAATAACGTACCTCAAATATCAGATGTAAAAATTACTACCAGTATTGCCAAAAGTCTTGGTTGTAATGTCCAGCAAACTGGGGAACATGGTCTTGAATTAACAACCCAAAAAATCACCAATTCTGTTGTCCCAACTGGAACTGGAGAAAAATCTAGAACTTCTTTTATGTTTGCCGCTCCATTATTAACCAGAACCGGCAGTGCTATTGTCCCAGTCCCAGGTGGAGATAAATTAGGTGACCGACCACTAAATCGTCTTTTTGATTGTTTTTCTAAAATGAACATTAAAACTGTTGAATCAGAAAAAACAATAACTTTTAATACTGACAAAATTGTAGGAACTCATTACACTTTTTCAAAACCATCACACACTGTAACTGAAGTAGTTTTAATGACCGCAGCCCTGGCCCAGGGTGAAACCATTCTTGATAATGCCGCTCTAGAACCAGAAATTGATGACTTAATTTTAATGTTAAATAATATGGGTGCCAAAATTCAAAGAGATACTGCCAATGAAAAAAGAATTATAATTCAAGGAGTTTCTTCCCTAAAAGGTGTCCAACACGACATAATCTGTGACCGCAATGAAATAATAACTTTTGCTTGTGCTGCTTTGGCGACCAAGGGTTCTATTTGTATTTTAAGAGTCAAACCAGAAATTGTTAGTACTTTTTTAGAAACTATAAAAACCATGGGGGCTGAAGTAAGAACTGGTAAAGATGAACTCTGTGTCAAATGGGTGAAGCCGTTAACTGGTGTCAACATTGAAACTGGCCCAGAACCTATGTTTATGACCGATTGGCAGGCTATTTTTACAGTTCTTTTAAGCCAAACTGTGGGTTGTAGCTCAATTATTGAAAGAGTCTATCCAAACCGATTTCAACATATAGAAAACTTAATAAATATGGGAGTAAAAGTAAAATTTTTCAATCCAGAAATAGCTAACCCAGATGATTATTACCAATTTAATAAAGAAAGTGATCGACCAGAATACTTTCATGGAGTTAAAATTTACGGACCAAGCAAGCTTAAACCTACTAATTTTACTATCAATGATCTTCGATCCGGAGCTTGTGTCACTATAGCCGCCCTAACAGCACCAGGTGAATCAGTTATTAATGGTGTTGAATATATTGAAAGAGGCTATGAAAAACTGGCCGAACGTCTTTGGTCTTTAGGTGCTAATATAGAGTATATAAAAACCTAATTTTATGATGCAATTATATCTAGGACTCCTACTTTTTTCATTTTTAATTACTAGTATTTTAGTAGTTCCATTTATCAATCTGCTTTATAAACTAAAATTTCAACGCCAACTTCAAAAAACAACTGATTTTCAAAACAATAGAACTCCTATTTTTGATAAATTTCATAATCAAAAACAAGGTACACCTGTTGGTGGGGGTTTATTAGTTATTGTTTCTGTCTGTATTATTTTTGCCTTTCTTTTCCCAATTTTAAAGTTTTCTAACCTTTTTATTTCATCTAACTACAATATAACTCACGAATTAACTATTTTATTTTTTACCTTTATTAGTTTTGGGTTACTAGGTCTTTACGATGATATTTATAAATTCTTTGGTTTTAGTAAAACTGGTTTCTTTGGTCTAAAAATGTTTTATAAATTAGTTTTACAACTAATTTTAGCTTTAATTATTTCTTCAATGATTTATTTTCAACTAGGTACTGATTTCATTTACATTCCTTTCTTAGGCATCATTAAACTAGGAATTTTCTTTATCCCTATTTCCACTCTTATCATTGCTGGTTTTGCTAATTTCTTTAATATTACCGACGGTCTAGATGGTCTTTCCTGTGGTTTATTAATGATTTCTCTCTTTGCTTTTTGGATACTAGCCAGCACTTCAATGGATACAGTCATTTCATCATTTCTTGCTCTCTGGATTGGCGCTTTAATCGCCTTTTTATATTTCAATGTTCATCCGGCTAGAATTTGGTTAGGAGATGTTGGGGCCCTATCTTTTGGTGCCACTTTTGCAGTCATTGCTCTTTTGCTTGGCAAAATAGTTCCTTTAATTATTGTTGGAGCTCCTTTCCTAGTCGAAGGACTTTCCAGTGCCATTCAAATTCTTTCAAAAAAATTCTTAAAAAGAAAAATATTTCCAGCTGCTCCAATTCATTTAACTCTTCAACACCTTGGTTGGGAAGAAGATAAAATTGTTTTTAGGGCTTGGCTAGCTGGTATTATGTTAGCTATATTTGGACTATGGTTGGGAATAAATTAACACAACTTAAAAAAGAAATTGAACATTATATTGGTTTGCCATATAGTAAAAATATTCTTAAAGATGGCAAAATAATCAAAGAACAATTTCTTGGGGGTAAGGGCAACTGTCGTCAAATTGCTACTGAAACCATTAGACTTGCCCAAAAACAAAAAATAGACCTACTCAAATTAACTAATCAAGAATTCTACAATTTTCAAAAAAAGAATCATCTTGGTATCGATTGTTCTGGTCTTGTTTGCCAACTACTCAATTTTTATTTTGAAACCAATTTAAATCCACGTAAAAACTCGGCTAACATGCTCACTTCTGCTCCACTTTCAAAAGAAATAAAAGAAGAAGATATTAAAACAGGGGATTTAGTTAGACAAAAAAACGGTCATCACGTTTTATTTATAATTGAAAAACAAGGCAATATTATCAAATACGTTGATAGCTCTCGTGAAAACAGAGGAGTCAAATACGGTCAGTTTGACCTTCAAGACAAAACCTTTAAACACCTTGGTTTCTATCGATTAAAATAAATTCACAAATGTACCCCCGCAGCTGCGGGGGTACATTTAATTAATTACTTATTTTTCTTCAACCAACTCTCTATATTTCAAAGGATCTAAAGATATAATTTCCACTTCAGTGCCACATTCAAGGCATTCAACTATATCTCCAACCATAGTTTCTTTTTGTAATTTAATTTCAGATTTACAATCTGGGCAAACAACTTTATCGTTCATGTTTTATTAAAATTAATAACTAGTATAATTAAGCTATTATATGGCAAACACACCTTTAATTAAATTAGAGAATATATATTTCAAAAGAGAAGATTTAAATGAAACTGGCTCAGCCAAAGATAGGGCTATTATTTTTCAAATAGAAAATCTAAAAAAACAAGGCTATAAACAAGCTGTAATTTCTAGTACCGGCAACGCCGCCATCTCCGCTTCCTATTTTTGCCATCTAAATAATATCGAATTAACTGTCTTTTTATCTCCCAAAGTCAACCAAAACAAATTAAACCTAATTAAAAAATACCCTTGCCAAATAATTTTTTCCAAAAAAGCCATCAGTGACGCTATAAAATTTTCTAAAAAAAATAACAGTTATCTGCTTCGCCAATCAACCGATCCTAGTGCCTTAATTGGTTATCAAGAAATTGGTAAAGAATTATTAAAAGAATTACCTCAAATCACCAGTGTTTTTGTTCCAGTTGGTAGTGGTGCTACTCTTTTAGGAATTTCCCAATCCTTAAATCCATCAGTTAAAATTTTTGCCATTCAACCAGCCAGTAATTGCCCTTTATCACAATATTTTGATAAAGATTATGAAAAAGAAACAGAAAATATCACTGACGCCATTTCTGTAAAATACCTACCTCTTAAACCACTTATTATTTCTACCATCAAAAATAGCCAAGGAAATGGATTAATTGTTAAAAACAAAAATATTTTAGAAGCTCAAAAAGAACTAGAAACAAATCAAATTAAAACTTCTCTTGAAGGAGCCATGGCTTTTGCTGGCCTAAAAAAAGCTATTGATAACAAATTAGAAATAGGCAATTACCCAGTCATACTTTTAACCGGATGTCAAAGATAAATTTAGAAACTATTATTAACGAGTCTCCATATGTTTTTTATTTTTTAGTTGTCGATAAGTTTTTAGACATCAGTTTACCTCAACTTAAAAATTTTCATAAAATTTATCTTTCTGATTATCCATCTATAAAAATTAAAAACAGTGGCAAACTTTTGGCAAACCAACAGGTTAAAGAATATATAAAATTAACTTCAAAGTCATTAACTCCAGTTATAATTCCCTTTAAACCATCGGCAAAAATTGATATTTTATGTCAAAAAAATAATTGGATTAACGCCAGTAATCCTGGCCCAATTAATCGATTTTTAGAAGATAAAATTAAATTTGCTAAACTCTGTCAAAATAAAAAACTCCCAACCCTTCCTTTCTCTCTTGACACTTTTTCTGAAAATAACTTTCTAAAATATCAAAAAAAATACAATCAAAAATTAGTTATTCAAACTCATTTTGGTTGGGCAGGGAATAGTACTTTTTCAGCCTCATCTTGGGATGAAATAAAAGATAAGATAGAAATCGACACTATGGTTAAATATAGCCCATTTATTGAAGCTTCCTATTCTCTTTTAAACAATTGCTGTCTAACTAAATTTGGATTAATTCAAAGTCCAATAGCTCTGCAATACACTGGCATCAAACCTTTCACTAAAAATCCTTTTACTACTGTTGGTCGTCAATGGCCTTGTTTTGCTCCACCAAAAATAATTAAAAAAACTCAAAAAATAACTCAAAAGTTTTCTAAAATTTTAAAAGAAATTGGCTATAAAGGCTTCTTTGGACTCGACTTTTTAATTAATAAAAACCAAGTCTTTTTATTAGAATGCAACCCCAGGTTAACTGCTTCTTTTGCTTTTTATACCCAACTAGAACAACTTCAAAACATTAATCCTCTTTTCTATTTTCATTTAGTCGAATTTTTAAAAATTAATTATCGTCCAAATATAAAATTCGAACAATCTCGTTTTAAAAATAAAAAAATTATTGGTTCTGAACTTACAATTAAAGATAAAAATAATAATACCAAAAAGAAGCTTAATTTCTTTTATCCTTTGTCTCTCACCAACAATCCTATTTCTATTTCTCTAAATTTAAATGAAAAATAATAAATCACCATTATTATTTTTAGTCTTTAGTTTAATTTTCATTGGCATTATTTTTATTTCCGTATCTTCACTTGGTGAAGCTAGTTCCACTGTTGGCGATAAATTTTTATTCATAAAAAAACAAGCATTTTGGCTTACCTTGGGAATAATTTGTTATTACATAACTTCAAAACTAAAAATCGAAACTATAAAAAAATTTGCTTTCATTTTTTATGCTATTTCCATATTAGGATTAATATTAGTATTAATTCCTGGTTTTGGTAACGAAGCTCTAGGCGCCAAACGTTGGCTTAATTTAGGTTTTACCAGTATTCAGCCATCAGAAATAGTAAAACTTAGCTCTATTATTTATTTTTCTTATCTTTTTGCCAAAGAAGAAAAACGTCATATAAAAAATCTTATTTTTTATTTAGGAATTCCTTTTCTTTTGATTATAGTTGAGCCAAATTTAAGTACTGCTATTTTAGTTTCAGCCATCGTTGGTTCAATTTATTATCTTTCGGGTGGTGAAGTATTTCCATTATTAGGTATGGTTGTTCTAATTTTATTATTAAGCATTCCTCTAATCTTTTTATCTCCCTATCGATCAGCCAGATTAAAAACTTTTTTAGAACCACAACAAAACCAAAGTGGTGCTTCCTATCATAGTAATCAAATCATACTAACCCTTTCCTCTGGAGGACTTTTTGGAAAAGGTTTTGCCAACTCAGACCAAAAATATAAATTTTTACCCAAAATATCAACTGACTCAATTCTGGCCGTAATTGGTGAAGAAATTGGTTTTGTCGGTATTTTTGTAGTTCTTTTAATTTATCTTTCTTTGATAAATTATCTTCTTAAATTTTCTCAAACTATAGACGATCCATTTCAAAGTTTATTAGTCTCGGGAACTGCTTGTTGGATTGCTTATCAAAGCTTAATAAATATTTCTGCTATTGCCGCTCTAATTCCTTTAACTGGAGTTCCTCTTCCTTTTATTTCCTATGGTGGATCATCTCTTCTAACTCTTTTTATTGCCATTGGTTTGGTTAGAAATGTCGAAAAAAATCAAAAAACACTGATATACTTAAAGGGTGATCAGCACCAAAATCAAAAAAACAATCATCATCACCGGGACTCATCTCACTCCAGCCCTAGAACTCATCAGACAATTACAAAAAGATAATAAAATAGATTGGCAAATAAATTATATTGGTCGAAAATATAATTCTAGTGTTGACCAAACTCCTTCTATAGAATCCAAAGTAATTCCCAGTTTAGGTATAAACTTTTATTCAATTGACTGTGGCAAATTAGACAGAAGGTGGATTCCCAACACCATCAAAGGTCTCCCTCAAACTTTTAAATCAATTTTCAAGGCTTCTAAATTAATAAAACAAATAAAACCAGATGTTGTGCTTTCTTTTGGTGGTTATGTTTCTGTCCCTGTTGTTATCCAAAGTTTTTTAAAAAAAATTCCATCAATTACCCATGAGCAAACATTAACCAATAGTTTAACCACTAAAATAAACAGTTTTTTTGTCAGTAAAATTGCTTTATCTTTTGACAACAAAAATCAAAAAGAAAAACTGCCTAAAAATAAAATTGTAATTACCGGTAATCCCCTAAGAAACGAACTTTTTAATCCTCAAAAGTCAAAGACAGGGGACAGTCTTCAAAAGATTAATAAACCAGTTATATATATTACCGCTGGAAACCAGGGCTCACAAATCATAAACTCATTAATTAAAAAAATATTACCTAATTTGAAAAATTACTTTGTAATCCACCAAACTGGTAAAAACGATTTTCTAGATTTTAAAAAATTAATCAAAAAATATTCTAATTACAAAGCTTTTGATTATATAGACTCAAACGATCTTAGTCATATTTTTAAAAAAGCAGAATTAATCATAAGTCGATCAGGAGCTAATACTAGTCAAGAAATTATGGCTTTAAATAAAAAATCAATTTTAATTCCTCTAAAGGTTAGCCAACAAGATGAACAACTCTTAAACGCTCTTTTAGTAAAAGAAAAGCTTCCAAAATTAACAGAAATTATTGAAGAAAAAGATTTAAACAAATCTCAACTTTTAGACAGAATCTATAAATTAATTTCAATAAATACAAAAAAAATAGATTTAAAAGACTCAGTTAACCTCAAATTGCTTAATTTAATCCATGAAATTATTTAAATTATTTTTATTTACTATTTTCTTTTTTGGATTATTACTTTCCGTTTATAATCTAAACAATTCCTTTGGAAAAAAGATAAATCCAAACTCTAATAAAAATAGTTTTTACCTTGAATTAGACAATATTTTAATCAAAGCTCAAATAAAAACGGTAAAAAACAATATTAGGGATTATCAAAATCAATTTGAATTCTATATAATTAATGAAAGCAACCCAATTAAAGTTATTTTATCAACCAAAAAGAACCCTTATTGGCAAATTGCTTCTTTACAAGAAATTTTAAAAAAAGCTAAAATTAATAATAAACAACTGCAATTAGTTGACCTAAGCATCAACCATCCATATGCAACATTCAAAAATAATTAACATAATAGACATCGGTACTTCAAAAGTTACTACTCTTGTTGGTCAATATTTTGATACTGAAGATAAATTTAATATCGTGGCTGTTTCTTCAATTCCATCTCTTGGTTTCAGAAAAGGTCAAATAATAAACCTAGAACAAGCCTCTCACACTATCACTCAAAGCGTAGAAGCTGCCGAAAGAATGGCTGGATTTCAAATAAATAGTGCTCATGTTTCAATTTCGGCTCCCCACATTGAATCTATAAATTCACATGGCGTGGTAGCTATCAGTAATCCCAATGGTGAAATAGATGAAAACGACATTAACCGAGTTACTGAAGCAGCCAAAGCTATTTCCCTGCCAACTGGCAAAGAAATAATTCATATTATTCAACGAAAATTCACTGTCGATGGTCAAGAAGGAGTAGTTGATCCAATTGGAATGAATGGAATCAGATTAGAAGTTGAAGCTCACTTAATTCTAGCTTCTAGCCCTGCCTTAAAAAATCTTAAAAAATGTCTTGAAGATATTGGTATCAAAATTGAATCATTAACTTACGCTGGATTAAGCACAGCCACAGCCGCCCTAACTGACACCGAAAAAGAACTTGGTGTCGCTCTGGTGGACATTGGTGGCAGTGTTACCAATATAACTATCTTTATAGAAGGCTCACCCGTATTTTCTTCAGTAATTCCTATTGGAGCCAACAACGTCACTAACGACATTGCTATTGGTCTTAGATTCTCAATAGAGGATGCTGAAAAAATAAAACTAAAGTTAACCAAATTAGCAGAAAGCAAAAAATTCGAAGATGAAATTGAAGTTTCTCATTTTGATATTCAAACTGATGACAAAAAGAAAATTTCTCTTCAAACAGCCATTAATGGCATTGTTAAGCCTCGACTAGAAGAAATTTTTAGTTTAATTTATTCCCAGATAGAAGAAAGTGCTTTTCATCAATCAATTCCAGCCGGAATTGTGTTAACTGGTGGGGGAGCCATGACCGTCAATGCCAAAGAAATTTGTAATAAAGTTATTCCTTTACCTTTAAGAATCGCTACTCCTCCAAAAGTCGGTGGCATAGTTGATGATATTCTAAATCCAGCTTATACTAGCACTATTGGACTTTTGATTCATAATAAAAATACTAATAAAAAAGGTGGTGGATCAAGCATTAAAGCTCCAAAAATTTCCATGGGAGGTTTTTTAAGTAAAATAAAAAATATGCTTGAACCTCTTTTACCATAAAATTATGGGATTAATTAAAACTCTAACAGGACAATTTGCCAGAATAAAAGTCATCGGTATTGGTGGTGGTGGTAATAATGCTATCAATTCAATGATTAATGAAGATGCCATAAAAGGTGTCGATTTTATTGCTGTTAACACCGATTCACAGGCTTTATTAAGCTCTAAAGCTTCAGTAAAAATTCAAATTGGAGAAAAATTAACCAAAGGCTTAGGGGCTGGGGGTAATCCTCAAATAGGTCAAAAAGCTGCTGAAGAATCAAAAGAAAGAATAAAAGAGGTTCTTGAAGGTACTGATATGGTTTTTGTTACTGGTGGTATGGGAGGTGGCACTTGCACTGGAGCTGCTCCTGTAATTGCTCAAATTGCCAAAAAAGAATTAGGGATTTTAACTATTGGAGTGGTCACTAAACCATTTTTATTTGAAGGCACCAGACGTATGACCAATGCCGAAGATGGTATTGCTCAATTAAGAGAAAATGTTGACACCCTTATTGTGATTCCAAACCAAAAAGTTATGGAAGTTGTAGACAATAAAGCCACTTTATTAAAAGCTTTTGAAATTGCTGATTCTGTTTTAAGTAAAGGTACCAAAGCTATCGCTGATTTGATTACCATCCCTGGTTTAATTAATCTAGATTTTGCCGATATTAAAGCCGTTATGAGCAATGCTGGCACAGCTTTGATGGGAGTAGGCGAGGCAGAAGGTGAAAACAGAGTTCAAAAAGCAGTTGAAGATGCTATTTATTCTCCATTAGTTGAAGTTAATATCGAAGGTGCCAGAGGAGTTTTAATAAACATCACTGGTGGACCAGATATCACTATGGCTGAAATTGAAGAAGCTGCCCAAGCCATAACTGAAAGAACTGCCCCAGATGCCAATATTATTTTTGGTGCCACTATTGAAAATGAATTAAAAGGTAAAGTAAAAATTTCAGTTATTGCCACTGGTTTTGACACTAGTCGAGCCGGTCTTTATCAACATCTCAAAAAACCACAACCAACTTTAATGCGCATGCCAGATAAAGCCAAAGAAGAACCGGAAGAAACTACAAGTAGTATTACCGAGCCCTCACAATTAAGTGAAAACCAAATCAAAGAATTTATGGAAAACAAACAAGTTCCAGAAGGAATTGATATCGTTGACGAGTACGACATCCCTGCGTTTTTAAGAAAAAATAAATAAAAACTAACAATAAACTTCTCTTCTGTGTCCAACTTTTAAAATATAAATCTTATTACCTTTTATTTCAAAAATAACTCGATAATTATTTATTCGATATCTGTACTCACCTAATTTAGAATTAATTAATTTTTTAGAAATTTTTAAAGGATCTTTTTCTAACAACAATATCTTTTTACCAATCTTTTTTTTAACCACTGCATCAAGTTTTTTAATCTGACTAACTGCTTTTTTTGTAATTAAAATCTCATATTCCACAACTTTTTCAAGAAATCAAATAATTATTATATTAATTATAAACAAAGCGAAACAAAAATTACAAATTTAATTTGTAATTTTTATATTTTGCCAAAAATTTCATCAAAAGGATAGACCTCACCTTTTTCAATATTCTTTCTGGCATCTTCAATATCTTTTTTATATTTAGAATTCGCCAAAGCTAATAAATCTTCCAACATATCAATATTCACAATGGCTGACTTAATTTTTCCACGACTAGAGATTAAGATAAAATCTTTTTTATTTTCCACTAAATCTAGTGTATCTGCTAAGTTATTTCTTAATATTGTACTTGTTACTGTATTCATAACTACAAATGTACATCTTAATTGTACAATTGTCAACATTTAATTTTAAAATATAATTTTTTTCCAAAAAATGACGGCCAACTAACTAAAAAACAAAATACACAAATGTGCACTCGGTTGTTTAGCTCGTGGCCGTCGTTTTATTCTTTTGCTTTAGGATTTTTTGGAGTCTGAAATGATAGTTATGGTTTAAGTTGTTTAAATCTGTAGATAATATAATCTTCGCCAAAAATGGTTTCCAAAAGTTCTTCTTGATCTGCTGTCGGAGAAAATGTGCCTTCAATATGAAGCTTATCTTTAAAAAGGACACACTTCGTATTTGCTATAACCAACATGTTTTTTGTGGTTACATATGGACTTCCCAATGTTTCATTTTGTTTTTTATGAATTCCCTCACTCTCGCCTCCGTCTTCAGCCTCATAGGCTAAACCAATTATGACTGTTCCTTTCGGAACCTTCATGTGCTCACCTGAAAACAAAACAGTTATTGCTGTTTTTGTCGCCGGTCTTGGATAATTATCCAAAATAGAATTAAGAACAATAGCTCCAACGACAATGCCGATGATGAGACCAATAATAATACCGACATATAAATATGTCTTCCTTTTTGGCAGCTTCGTTTGCGGTGTTTTTTGTGTTTCTGTTTTTTTCGGGAAATTCGGAGGGGTGACTATAACTCCTTTGAACGGTTTATCATTTTCGTTTAACATTTCTTTTTTCTCCTTCACTTAATAAATTATTTTTTTCGACCTTGACATACCCAATTGAACTTCCTCTAAAGCAAAATTTTAAGGTTCTAAACCTTGGCTATATTAAAAAACCTAGACGCATCGTCCAGGGATAGAAAAGATTTAATGTTTCAATGATTCACATCATGAAAACGTCCTATAATATCAATACATCTCCAAAAAGTCAAGTATTTAGTCCTCATTATGCTATATAATAAAATCAATGTCTAGATCCTTGTGGCTACCAACTCTAATCAGCTTAACCGTTTTCTTTTCTATCAACATTCTAATGGTAGCTTCTGTTGCTCCAAATTCAGTTTTAAAACAATTAGCCGCTTGGGTAATTGGTTTAATTTTATTTTTCATCGGCAAACAAATCAATTTAAAACAACTTGGTTCATATAAATGGCCAATTTTTATCGCTTGTTGTGTTTTACTTCTAATTCCAATTTTGTTTAACAGTGTTACTCGCGGATCTCGACAATGGATTTATATTGGTAATCAAAGTATCCAACCATCAGAAATAGTTAGACCTTGGCTAATGTCTTTTTTGGCTACCACTAATCTTCCTTTTCTACATGCAATTCCAGTAGGCATAATCATGGGCCAACCAGATTTTGGCAGTGCTATTTCTGTTTTCTTTTTAATTATCCCTGTAATTTTGTATAACAAAAAATTACTTAAAATATCTATCTTGATTGGACTTATTTTTATTTTAATTTCTCCCTTAATTTATAAATATGGCCTTCGCAGTTATCAACAAAATCGAATTTTAACTTTTATAGACCCGAAAGCTGATCCACTGGGTAAAGGTTACAACGTTATTCAATCTCAAATTGCCATTGGTTCTGGTGGTTTCTTTGGCAAAGGTTGGAAAAAGGGGACTCAAGGACAATTATTATTCTTACCCGAAAAACACAGTGATTTTATGTTTGCTACTACCGCCGAAGAACTTGGTATAGTTGGCATCTTAATTGTTTTATCTGCCTACTATTTATTAATCAGCACCCTTTTTAATAAAGCTTTTTCCACTAAAAACCGAGCCCTATTTATTTTTACTCTTGGCATTGCTATTCAAATTTGGATGCAAACTTTTGTCAATATTGGAATGAACATTGGCATCTTACCAGTCACTGGAATTCCTCTTCCTTTTATCTCTGTTGGCGGATCATCTTTAATGACTTTTCTTTTTTCATTAGGTATTGCCTATTCATCATAAATATTTGCTTGTTTAGAAAATTTACTATGCTATAATCGAAAGGTATGAAATACGCTGTTATTGCCATTTCTGGCACTCAATATCAAATCGAAGAAAATCAAACAATTACCGTTGATTTATTAGATCTTAAAGAAGGTGAAAAATCTTCAACTGATCAAGTTTTATTAACTGTTGACGGAGATAAAGTTAAAGTTGGCACTCCAACCGTAAAAGACGCTTCTGTTGAATTCAAAGTCATCAAACATTATCAAGGTAAAAAATTAAAAGTTTTCAAATATAAATCAAAATCACGTTATCGTAAAACAACTGGTTTTCGAGCTCAATTAACTGATATACAAATATTAAAAATTAACTTTTAATCTACGATCTAACATCTAAGATCTAATAACTAATTTATGGCACATACAAAATCACAAGGCAAAACAAATCAAAAATCTAACCGTCCTGGGCAAAGAAGGGGAGTTAAAGTTTTTGGTAGCCAAACCATCAAAGTTGGTGAAATAATCGTCAGACAAGTTGGTTCTAGTTTTCATGCTGGTAAAGGTACTAAAACTGGTAAAGATTTCACTATCTATGCTATGAGACCTGGTATTGTAAAATTCTTCAAAAAATTTGGTAAAAACATTGTTTCTGTTATCAAGGCTGAAACAAAAAAAAACGAATAAATAAAGTCGCCCTGTCAAGGGAGATTTCGGTTTATCCGGAGAGGGTTTTTCTTTTTGATTTAGTTTGAATCATTTTTGCTCACTTTTTTCACATGTGTTTTCATAGTAACCTATTACTATGATGAAACAAGTCAGTCAAATCCCAACCAACCAATTAGAACCAAACCCACTCCAACCTCGAGGCATAATCAACAATGAATCAATTTTAGAGTTGATTGAATCGATTAAAGAGCATGGAATATTAGAACCATTGATAATTGCTAAAACTCCAGCCGGATATCAAATAATTGCCGGAGAAAGGCGCTGGCGAGCTGCTAGAGCCCTTAAACTAGAATATGTTCCAGCCATAATAAAAGAAACCACTCCTCAACAAATGTTGGAAATGGCTATCGTTGAAAATGTTCAACGAAAAGATTTAAATCCAATGGAAAGGGCTAAGGCCTTTTTAAGACTCAAAGAAGAATTTGATTTTGATAATAACCAAATTGCCAAAAGAGTTAGTAAAAGTGTTCCTTATGTCATTAATTGTCTTAAACTTTTAACTCTTCCAGATGCCATCAAGGATGGACTTTTATCTGGACTAATCAGTGAAGGTCACGCCAGAGCTTTATCTGGAATAGGTGATATTCGATTAATGATTGAAGCTTATAAAATAATTCTAAAAGAAAAAGCTTCTGTTCGCCGAGCCGAAGATATTGCTAGAAGAATGAGAAAAAAGATTGAAGAAGGGGATGTGCCAATTACTAAAGAAAATTTACCTCAATTCTTAAAATCAAAAATTGATAATATTAGCCAAGATTTAGAATCTTTTTTTGATAATAAAACCACGTCAGTTAAAATTGTTCAAACTAATATTTTAACTAAAGTAACTTTTCAGTTTAAAGGACCAATTGACCAAAGGTTCGATGAATTGAAAACTCTCTATAAACAAATCTGTAAAAAAGATCTTCAAAATTAAAAAGTAACTTTTGGAATAAAACCAAAATCAGATACTGGCCAATACCTAAGTAAAACTTTTCCTATAATTAAATCTTTATTAATTGGACCAAATTCTCGACCATCTCTTGAATGTTCTCTATTGTCACCAAAACATAAATATTGACCATCTGGAACAATCTGTTCAACTCCTTCTTGATTAAATTCACCAGGATCAGTCACATAATCACTTGGTAAAAAACTTTGATCTACCATTTTTCCATTGACATAAACTTGACTATCTTTAACCATCACAGTGTCACCAGGAACTCCAATTACTCTTTTAATATATTCACAACCATCAACAGCACATTGTTCACCAGCAGGAGCCTTAAACACCACCACATCACCACGTTGCGGTTCTCCTAATTGATAGGATATTTTTTCAGTTAATAAATATTGTTTATCAACAAAATTGGGAAACATTGAACTTCCACTAACTTGATTTGGCTGAGCCACGAAAAGATATAGAAGAACAAAAACCGCCATAGCCAAAACAATTGATTGAATAAAATCTAAAATTACACCACCAATTGAACCCGTTTGATTTTTATATTTTTCTTTTACCATACTGCATCATTATAGAGTAAATTCTTTTGACTTGGTATAATCTAATTCATTCGGTTGTTTAGCTCAGTTGGTTAGAGCGTTCCGTTCACATCGGAGAGGTCACAGGTTCGAGTCCTGTAACAACCACTTTCTCATTGAATTAAAATTAAAGCTTTTAATTAATACTTCATTTCCATAATTCATAGCCACAAAATTATTAGCACAAACATTTGAATAATCTTTTTTGTTTATATTAATTTTGTTAGTTTTTAAAAGATCATCCATATCTTGATAACTCATAGCCACCATTTCACTATTAATAATCTTTTTACTATTTAAGCTAATTAAAAATCCAATTACCCCTTGGTAATCACTAATTTTTTTAAAACCATAATTAGCTAAATTTTTTGAACAAGTATTTGTCAAAGACATCCAAATAGTTGAATTATCAATAATTTTTTGACTAACAATTCTTTCATTTTTCCTTAATCTAAAATTAAAAATACTTCCAATTAAAAGTCGTGATTGATTCTTGTCTAAAAATTTTAAAGCATTTTTTAAATCAATATCGTTTTTATTAGAAACTAATAATGATTCAATATCCGATTTAATCATTGATTTCAAAAATAAAACATTATTTTTTTCATTAATAATTTGTCCATCAATAGCATCAATTTTTATAGTCCCAATTTCTCCATTAACAACATTCTTTTCCCAATAAGACCAATTATTATCATTAGTATTACCTGCCACCACATGCATCAAACCATTTCCAGTCCCAATAAAGTTAATATTACAATATTGGTAATTCTTATTCTTAATAATTACAAAACCATCCTTTTCTAAAACAGGGGAATCATTACCACACTTAACTGAGTAATTAACTGGTGAACCCACAAAAACAACTACACTATTAGTTAAATCCTGATTCTGAGTAATTACATTAACCTGACTTAACCCAATTTCTATCATTACCTGGTTAACAGTTTTATCAACAATATCACCATGATTACTATTAATCTCTATAAAGTTATTTCCTTTATAGTTAGCACTTTTAGTTAAAACTGTGCCATCACCGTTATTTGTATGTAAAATATTTTTAATTCTTCCATCTGGCCAAATTCCTAAAATTTTATCAAAAATACTATTATTTGTAAGTTCAACAGAACTCATAGTTTTATAATCTTTTCCAGAAAATAATTTAATCCCCGAAATTGAAGCAACTTGATTTTTACTCATTAAAAAATTATTTTTTGTTTCCAACTTACTATTAGATAAAACAACTCCATTCTTTTTAACAAAATCAAAAGTTGGCAATAAATCTTTTATTATTGGAGAATATTTTCTGGCTGCTGCCATATCACTTTTTTGATTTAAACCTTGAATCTTTAATAAAATTTTAAAAGCAATTGAACTAATATTAGACAAATCAGAAATTTGACCACCATTCCAAACCTCATAACCATCAACTGATCCCAAATGTGGACTTCCAAGAGTTATAACCTTTTCTAATCTAGAATCATTTCTATTATCTTCAGCCCAAATTCTAGAAGTCACTCCACCAAGACTATGACCAACTAAAATAACTTTTTCATTTGATGTAACTTTTTGATTAATAAAAATATTTAAATTAGCTACAATATCAACCAAAGGTTTTCTCCAATCATAATTCCAAACATAAAAATCTTCATTTTCCTTTAAACCATTTTGTTTTAATCCATTTATCAACGCATCATAATTTGTTACAAAAGGTGTCATTTTCCATTTATCATTACCAACTGATTTATTGTAAACAATCGCATCCGAATTCCAACTAGCTCCCAACCCTGGAACAATAATAATTTTTGTTTTTGGGGTAGGAATTGGTGTAGGTGTTGGAGTTGGAGTTGGAATTATTGTTGGAGTAGGAGTAGGTGTGGGGGTGGGAGTGGGAGTAAAGGTTGGTGTTGGGGTAGGAGTTGGTGTTGGGGTAGGAGTTGGTGTTGGGGTAAGAGTTGGAACATTAAAATCACTAACAATCAAATTATCGAATAAATTTTTAGTCGATCTCTTAGAATAGTCACCTCCCCAATTAAAAAATCCAAAACTCCCAGCTAAAATAGGATTTTCATCATCAAAATCAATTATCAAAACTGAATCAAAATATATTTTGATATTAGAATCATCAACTTTAATTTCAACCAAATGAAACTGATTCTGAGTTAATTTATTTTCAAAATCATCAAAAGAATCTAATATTGTATAACCTGAAGCATAATTATATTTCATCAAAACAATCTTGCCACCATCTTGGGGCCAATAAGGATCTTTGTATCTTACACCTAATATATAATATTCTTTTCTATCCTCAGAAACTCTAAAAACAATATTTTGATCTACCCCAGTCTCATTTAGAGCATCAACTTTTATATAATAATTAGATAAATTCCAAAAAGATTTCGCTAACAAAAAAGAAGATCCTCCACGACTTACTTCTCCTACAAGTTTATTATCAACAATTTTCCAACCATCTGGATTAGAATTAGCATTAATAAAAATCCAATTATCTAAATTGTTTTGATCAAAATTATCAAAAAAATAATTAACTCCAAGAACTGAATTAACATTAAATATAAATGTTAAAATTAGAATAGATATAAATAATATTTTTGTTTTCATAAACACAGTTTAAATGTAAATTATTTACTAAATATGTCAATAGGCAAAATTACTTTAATAATTGTTAATTATAATTCTTCAGAAAATACCAATAAATTATTGTCATCTATCAAGAAATATATTTATGAAAATATCGATGAAACAATAATTATTGATAATAATTCCAATGATATTAAAAAACTAAATGTTAAAGATAATAAAATAAAATTAATTATAAACAACAAGAATTTAGGTTTTGCTAAAGCAGTTAATCAAGGAATAGATAAATCAAAAAATAAATTTATTATTTTATTAAATCCAGACACCACTGTAATCGATAAATCTATTTCAGAAACTATCAACTTAATAATTAAAGATAACAACATAGGTGTAATAGGTGGAAAAATAAAATATAAAAATAAAAAAATATTTTCTGCGAACAACAAACCAACATTTCTAACTGGTCTTTTTGAATTTACTAACCTTAAAAAGGTATTCCCAAACAATAAATATACATTAAAATTCTGGCCAGAAAAAAATAATAAAATAACAAGGTTAATTGAAGTATTTGGAATCTGTGGAGCTTATATGATTTTCAGAAAAAATGATAAAAAAGGTAAAATAAATTATTTTAATGAAAATTATTTTTTATACTTAGAAGACTTGGATTTTTGTTTAGATATGAAAGCGAAAGGTTTTAAAATTATTTTTGACCCAAAATCAACAATACTGCATATTGGAGGTGGTAGTAGTAACAATAAGTACAATATGGCATTAAATTATTGGTATAAATCAAGAAAAATATTTTTCAAAAATCATCTAAACAAATGTGAAGGTATAATACTAAATATAATATTCACAATAGAAGAGTTACTTTTAAAAACACGTCTTCTTATAAAACCATGATTAAACATCCACACATATCCATCCTACTTCTTTCCCATAATGAAGAAAAGAATCTTCAAAAATATTGGACATGGATTGATAGATGTAAAAGAATAAACGAAATAATTGTTATTGATGATAATTCCGATGACTCTACTCAACAAATATTAAAAAATCTAGAAACTTCAAAAGTTAAAGTTAAAATTTTTGAAAGGGAATTGAATAATAATTTTTCTGACCAACGTAATTTTGGTATCACCAAATGTACTAACAATTGGATTCTTTGGCTTGACGCTGATGAAAAACCAAGCGGCAGTTTAATCCGATTTTTGAATCATATCGATAATCTTGAATATAAAAACTATGCCTTTAAAAGGCACGATATCTTTATTGGCAACGAGCTTAAGCATGGCGAAAACGCCAATCAATATTTCTTAAGATTTTTTAATAAAAAATATGGTCGCTTCACTGGCGCTGTTCATGAAGTTTGGCAAAGTCCAAAAGAAATTTCATACAAAAAATTTCACATTCACCATTATCCTCACACATCTCTAAAATCATTTATCAAGAAACTGAATTTTTATTCAGACATCAGAGCTCAAGAACTTTTTGATCAAAACCAAAGCAGTAATTTATTTGAAATAATTTTTTATCCAATGGGCAAATTTATCCAAGATTACTTTTTCAAACTAGGCTTTCTAGATTCCACCCCGGGCATAATCATGGCCCTTGGCATGAGTTTTCATTCATTTTTAGTTAGAGCCAAATTATGGCATTTATCACATCAATAATTTATTTATCCACAATTATTGTCTTCTTTTTTGGACAATTATTAAGAATTGAAATAATTAATATTTCATTTCCCGTCATTGATATTTTAATAGCTATTGTCTTTTGTTTTAATATTTTCCAAAAAGTAAAAAATAAGGATTTTAAGGTAAAAAATAAATATTTACTTTATTTTTTAATTTTCGCTTGGCTTATTTTTTGGTTTAATTATTTTCGATATCAATTTGATTTTATTAAGCCAATTTTATATTTATTTAGACTAACTTTTTTATTCTCTTTTCTAACTTTTCCACCAACAATACCTCAAAATTTAAAAAAAATATTTCACTTAATTATTTTTAGCAATATTATTTTTGGTCTAATTCAATATCTTATTTGGCCAAATTTTACTTACTTTAATTCTTTAAACTGGGATCCTCATTTATATCGTTTAGTCAGTACTTTTTTTGATCCAACTTTCACTGCTTTAATCTATTTATCTTTAATAATAATTGCCTTCTTGGACAAAAAATTTCCTCTAAGAAAAACCGTTTTAGCAATTTCTTATCTAGCTATGGTATTAACTTATAGCCGTTCCACTTATCTTTCTTTTTTAATTGCTTTTACTTTTATTTCTTATCAAAAAAGAAATTTAAAAATCTTTATTTTAAGTTTAGTTTTAATTACTTCAACTGTTTTTTTCTTACCTAGACTTGAAGGCGAGGGGACTAAATTAGAGAGAACCTCGTCTATTAAAGCTAAAATTGAAAATTATAAAGAAGCTTTTAACTTATTTCTAAAAGCTCCAGTCATTGGACATGGATACAATAATCTTTCTTATCTCCGATCCATTACAAATCAGGATTCTCATGCTAATTCAGGCTTTGACGGCTCTTTGATGACCATTTTAACTACCACTGGCACTATAGGATTATTTTTATTTGTTTTGGGATTTAAAAAAACATTTAATCAAAGCAATTTAACCAAAAAAACAATTTTAATTTCCATCTTTTTTCATTCTCTTTTTGCCAATTCTCTTTTGTATCCCTTCATATTATTATTACTAATTTTTATTTAGTAAGTAATTGATATATTTTTTCTAGTTTCATTTAAAGCTACATCTCTGGCCACTATTTCAATATCATTTTTACCAGAATTTAACTGCATTTTAAATTTAAAATTACCATCATCATTAACAATTGCTACTTTACCATTAACTAAAACACTAACCCCAGGTTCACTTTTTCCGATAATATCAAAATCTGCAAAATCAACAGTCAGCTTATCTTCAGCAGGATTCGTTATTGTTAACTCTGGGCCTTTATTGTCAAAAATAACAATTATTGGTTTAGATGCTTGACTACTTCCATTTTTATCTTTTATAGCTACAGCTGAAAAACTATTATCACCGTCACTTAACTCAATATTGTCAAAAGAAAAGTCACCTTCTTCATTCACATCTACCTTTCCTACTGATTCTTCATTTTTAAGTAATTGAACCATCGACCCAGACTCAGCAAAACCACTAATTTTAATTTTACTACTATTTGTAGCTTCAAATGGAACTACTAATCTTGGAGCTAATGGAGCTAAAACATTATCATTGTTTGTATCTTTATTACTTTTTGTATTACCTAAAAGAATTGAAAATCTAATTAGTATAGGCAAACCAAAAACAATAATTAAAATTAAAATTGAAATCGTCAAAAAACCCAACCAAACGGTTTTCTTAGTTACTTGTTCTTCTTTTTTTCTTTCTAATCTCGATCTTTTAAAATCTGCCATAGGCCTGTCTATTATAACAAAAACATTTTTAAATTTATAAAATACTAAATACTAGCTATCAAATACTGATTTCAAAGGCCGAAATAAAAAGGTATTTTTATTTTTAATTTATATACCAAATACTTAATACCAAATACTAAATACTGATTTCAAAGAGCCGAAGGGGAGAGTCGAACTCCCGACCCCAGCTTTACGAAAGCTATGCTCTACCAACTGAGCTACTTCGGCATCATAGGAGCGGCTAGAGGGAATCGAACTCTCGACCTATCCTTGGGAAGGATATGTTTTACCACTAAACTATAGCTGCAGCCGTTTATTTTACCACGTCTATAGCTTTGGAATCTTGATTGTCATTCCAATTTCCAATAATCCTGGATTACTGATTGCAGCCTTATTTTCTTGCCAAATCTTAGTCCATTTATATCCATCACCATAAGCCCTAACTGCAATTTTCCATAAACTATCATTTCTAACAACTTTGTATTCTCCTTGATCAATTTTATTTTCAGTCTTAGTAGCAGCTACTATCTTTGCTTCCACCACTGGCATTTTTAATTTTTGACCAGTATAAATAATTGAAACATTTTTAATATTATTTTCTTTGGCAATTTTTACCCAAATATAACCATCATTATATTGACTTTCAGCAATTTTCCACAAACTATCACCTTTTTTAACCACATATTCTCCTGATTTCTCACCAATATTTTCTGATAAATTTATATTAGTTGAACCAGGAACACCTATCGTCCCTTTCTTTCTTTGAACAAAATTAAAAATTAAAGAAACTATCACTACCACAATTGCTAACCCCAACAACATACTAACCAACTCTTCAGAAGATTTAATATATTTTTTACCTGCTTTAATTAAAAACATATATTTATAAACAGCAACTAATAATTTTTTGCTGACTTATAATACTCTACAAAATAAAAACCAAATAGTCAATCGATTTGTTACTTTCTAACTCTAATTTTCATCTCACCAATAACATCTTTATCGAATATTCCAATAAAATCATCTATATTTTTAGCGAAAGCTTTGAGTGTTTCCATGTTTAACCTATAAATTCTTTGTTTTCCAAAAATTCTATTTTCAACCAAACTTGCTTTTTTTAAAATAGACAAATGATTTGATAAAGTTGCTTGAGTTATCTCAAAATTTTTTAACAATTCATTCACTGACATTTCTCCATTTTTTAATAAAGTTAAAATCTTTCTTCTGTTAATATCCGCCATCGCTTTGAATATTTTGTCCATAAATATATTATATCGACAAACATCAATATGTTCAATCTTAAAGACTAATTGTGTAGACGCGCCGCTGACGTGTATCTAAAATATATTAATAAACACAGCGCATCTATACATATTTTTAATAAACACCAATAGATACGCCACGCAACCGCGGGGCGTATCTATAGTTCATCAACTTGATTATTTTTTAAATTTCAGAGAAAATAGACCAATATGAAAAACTTTGATAACAAACAAGAACAAACACTCGTATTAGTTAAACCAGACGGTGTTCAAAGAGGTTTAATTGGTGAAGCCATTAAACGGTACGAACAATGTGGTCTTAAATTAGTTGCTATTAAAATGGTTCTTCCAAATAAAGAAATGGCCTTAACCCATTACTCAGTAGATCCAGAATGGCCTTTAAAAACAGGTACTAAAGCCATTGAAGCATGGAAAGCTAAAGGTCTTACTCCTCCAACAGAAGACCCAATTGAATTAGCCGAAGGTGTCCGCCAAACTCTAATTTCTTTTCTTACTAGTGGACCAGTTGTCGCTATGGTTTGGCAAGGTATGAACGCTGTTGGAGTTATTAGAAAAATTACTGGTAGTACTGAACCATTAACTTCTGCTCCAGGAACTATTCGTGGTGATTACACTATTGATTCATATCAAGCTTCAGATATAGATAAAAGATCAGTCAGAAATATAATTCATGCTTCTGGCTCAGTTGAAGAAGCTCAAAAAGAAATGCCAATTTGGTTTAAACCAGAAGAAATTATCAACTATCGATTACTTAGTGAAGCTATTATTTACGATGTAAATCTTGATGGAATTCTAGAGTAAATCTTTTTGAGCCATCAAAGTTTCATAACCCAAATCAATTAGTTTTTGGTAATTCTTTTTTCTAAAGTCAAGAATAAAAGTTTTGTTTTCTTTCATATTCAAATAAACAATTTTTCTTCTTTTAAAAAAACTAATTTTTTGCATACTAATAATTTGCTGCATTAAAGCCACTGAAGAATATAAAACATTAGCAGCAGAAGTTTTTTCATCTATTTTTTTTATTGGACCAGTAATATCAGACACAATAATTTTGGAAACTGGTGGTAAAAGCAAAATAGGAACATTGTTAATAACCCCTCCATCAACCAAAAAACGATCACCAATCTCAACAGGATGAAAAATACCTGGAATAGAAACTGAGGCTACTAAAGCTGGAAAAAGTTTGCCTTTATTAAAAACTACTTCTTTTTTTCGATTAACATCAGTCGCATTAAAAACCAAAGGAATCTTAAGATCTAAAAAATTATCAACCTTGAGGTAATTTCTTAAAAAATTCTCGATACTATTTTTATAATTATTTCTGGTAGCCAAAAGTAAAGCTTTTGACAATTTCAAAAAATCAATTTCTCTAGAAATTTTTTCAAAATCAACTTGTGGATCAGCTGCATAAACAGCCCCAACCACAGCTCCAATCGAAGTTCCAGAAATATAATCAATTTTTATATTTAATTCTTGTAAAGCCTTGATTACTCCCATATGAAAAAAACCTCTAGCTCCACCACCGCTCAAAACCAAGCCAACTGATTTTCTTTTATAAAAAAGATTAGCCAAAATATTCATATCTAATTATACGCCAAAATGAATCTATTTTTTAGTCCTATAGTTTGATTTTCCCCTTATTATTGATATAATCTGAACAATTTTATTAATTAATCTAAAGCAGATTAAATTAATAAAAATGTACTTTAACAATCAATAAACTCAAACAATTTATATTGCTGCAATGCATCTCTTTGTGCCAAAATCTTTGACCCAAAGCGATGTATTGTTAACAATATATTGTAAGAATAAAGACGTATAAAAAGAAAGGGAAGGTTGTTTATCATGAAAGGATGGGTATTTGCCAGTATCTGCAAAAACTTAACGGATGAGGAGCAAGATTATGAGATTCTAACAGGATCGAATGAATTGGCCGAATTCGTTAAACCAGACAATTCAACAACTATAACAATCGTAAGAAAAGACGGGGTTGGTTATCTGTACACAGGCGAAATTAAGAAAAAGCTTCCTTGCATAAGCGGATTTATGGTTGAAAAAGTCTACAGGTTGAATTTTATACTCGACAAGAACAAAATGGTTCTCTTGTCACTAACCAAAGAAGGGGCTAAGTTGTTTCCCGATGGAATAGCATCACAAATGCGATTTTTTTGGATCGAAAATATAGCCGAATGTCCAATGAATACCGCAAGACCTATTCTTGAAGGATGGTGGTTCGACGATATCTGTAATGATCCAACAATACTTAAGGGAAAACCTAACAGCGAAATCGGCTGGCCGACAGACATCAACATTAACGAATATCAAGAAATAGATCACAATGAGAGAATACATCTGATTAAAGAGCTCAATAAGCTTGCTGACGCTAACCCCAACTGCCAACAAGAAATATTGCAAATGATTAAAAAAAACAGAAAGGAGGATGACTAATCATGGATAAAACAAAAAACATCTATAAACAAGCTTTCAAACCAACCACCGGCGCCGACATATTATTAGCCATCGAAAAGCTTCTTAATCCGGAAAAACCAATCGTTATTTGTATAAATAGCGAGATACTTGACCCCAACCATACAAATTTAGTAGCCAACAGAATTCAAGTTGGTATTGTAACTAACAACGAAACTAAGGAAGAAAGTATCATTATCGGCAATTTGGACAACTTCTGCAGAAACAAACAATACACCTTAAAAAAATCCGAAACACCGCAATAAGAGTTTATTGATTGAAATAGGGGAGCAGTAATATGCAAGCAAACACAAATGCATAATACCTAGCTCCCCTTTTCAATGCCAAAAATTTATTTGTTCATTAAAAAATCCCCAAAGATAGGGGATTTTTGTTTTTAAGCGGGTCTGATGGGATTCGAACCCACGATCTTCCGCGTGACAGGCGGATGTGCTAGACCGCTGCACCACAAACCCTTGGTCTATTATTTATCTTGATACTATACCAAAACTTGTCACAACAAACAACAAATTGTTTTTATAAAAAAGGAAAATTAAAAAATGTTATACTGAAATAATTAAAAATTAATTTAAAAAAATGATTTATCCAATTATCTTAATTGCCGCTTTAGCTTTTTATATTTTTGCCTTTTTTAATAAATTAAAAACACTTCAAGTCAGAATTAAAGCCTCTATTCAAGAAATCGGTAACCAACTTAAACGTCAAGCCAATTTAATTCCAAATCTAGTCGATTCTGTTAAGGGTTATATGAAACATGAAAAAGGTATTTTTGACCAACTTACAGAAGCCAGAAAATCAGTCGAAGCTGCTGTCAAAACTAATGATCCAAAAGCTATGGATAAATCTCAAGAATTAATCAATAAAGCCCTTGGTTCGATTAATGTCGTTATGGAAAGCAATCCAGAAATTAAAGCCTCAAATCTTGTTTCTGATTTAATGAACGAGCTTCGAGACACTGCTGATAAATTAATGTATGCCAGACGCACTTTAATTGATCTTGCTGCTGATTTTAATACTTCTATTTCTATAATTCCAGGAATTTGGATTGCTCCAATATTAGGATTTAAAGAAGAAAAAGGTTTAGAAACTCCTGTGGAAAGCGAACAATTAAAAGTTTCCGAATCAGAAACTAAAAATCCTGAAGTTAAACTATAATTTATGATTAATATTTACGAACAAGTTGGTCGTAACAAATTTAAATCAAGCTTAATAATAATCCTATTTATTGGCTTTATTTTAACCGCTACTTATTTTATTTCCCAAGCTTTCGGTTATGGCAATCAACTTATGTTCTTTGCTCTAATTATTTCTCTCTCTACTTCTGGTGTCAGTTATTTTTGGGGTGACAAAATAGTTACCACCTTAAATGGTGCTCGTCTTGCCAATCGTAAAGAATTTTTTGATTTCTACACTGTCACCGAAAATTTAAGTATGGCAAATAGCACTCCCATGCCCAAAGTCTATGTAATCGACACCGAAGCTATGAATGCTTTTGCTACTGGTCGAGATCCAAAACATGCCTTAATTTGCGCCACAACCGGTCTTTTAAATAAACTAAATCGCACTGAACTTGAAGCAGTTATTGCTCATGAACTTTCTCATATAAAAAATTACGACATTAGATTAATGATGATCGTCAGTATGTTGGTTGGCACTTTGTCTCTTATTATCAACATGACTACTAGAGCTTCTTTTCTAGGTGGTAGAGATAGAGATAACGATGATAATAACCCAGTATTTTTAATAATTGGCATTGTCTTAATTATTTTTGCCCCTATTATTGCCAAGTTAATTCAACTCGCTATTTCTCGTCGTCGCGAATTTTTAGCTGATGCTTCAGGAGTAAAACTGACTCGTCAACCTCAAGGTCTAATTGATGCACTAGAAAAAATATCAAATGATCCCAATAAATTTGAAACTGCCTCCACCGCTACTGCCTCTTTATACATTAGTAATCCTTTTAAGGGTAATAAAATAGCCAGTCTTTTTTCCACCCACCCCCCAGTCGAAGACAGAATTAAAGCACTTCAATCTATGCTTTAATTTTGTTTTTACTTTTCAACTTTATAAACTTTATAAACTTGATAAACTACTAGTATATGTCTTTCGTCCATCTACATGTTCACACTGAGTATTCCCTCCTTGACGGTCTCACTAAAATCAAAAAACTTGTTTCCACTGTTAAAGAAATGGGGATGGATTCTATTGCTATAACTGATCATGGCAACATGTATGGTGCTGTCGAATTTTTCAAAACCTGTAAAAAAAATGACATCAAACCAATTATTGGCTGTGAAGTTTATTTAGCTCCAAATGGTCGATTAGATAAATCAACTGCCAATCGTCGTAACTATCATTTAATTCTATTAGCTAAAAATGAACAAGGTTATAGAAACTTAATGAAACTAGTTAGTATTGGTCAACTTGAAGGTTACTATTATAAACCGCGAATTGATTGGGAAACTTTACAACTTTACCACGAAGGACTAATCTGTAATAGTGCCTGTGTTGAGGGAGAAATTGCTCAACTAATTTTAGACGATAATTACCAGAAAGCTAAAAAAAGAGCCAAAGACTATCAAAATCTTTTTGGTGAAGACTACTACCTAGAAATTCAAAGACACCCTGGCTTAAAAGATCAAGATACCGCAAATATTGGTTTAATCAAAATTAGCCGAGAATTAGGTATTCCTCTTGTGGCTGCCAACGATGCTCACTACTTAAAAAAAACTGACGCTTTTGCTCAAGATGTTTTATTGATGATTAATACTCAAACAACTATTAATGATGAAAAAAGAATGAGTATGTTGGCTTATCCTGATTTTTATATTAAATCTCCAGAAGAGATGCAAGAGCAATTTTCTGATATTCCGGATGCTCTAGAAAATACTCTAAAAATAGCCAAAAAATGTAATTTTGAAATGGAATTAGGTAACTGGTATTTTCCAAAATTCAAACTTCCTAAAGGTAAGACTCCAGAAGATGCTTTAAAAGAATTAGTTTATAAATGTGCCAAAGAACATTATGGTAAATTAACTCCAGAAATTACTGACCGTCTTGAATATGAACTTGACGTTATTAATCCAAAAGGTTACGCCGCTTACTTCTTAATCATGTATGATTTTATTAAATGGGCAGAAAAAAATGACACTCCAACTAATACTAGAGGTTCTGCTGGTGGTTGTTTAGTTGCCTTTACTTTAGGTATTACTTCTGTTGATCCTTTAATTTATCAACTACCTTTTGAAAGATTTTTAAACAAAGATCGTCCTTCACCTCCAGATATAGATTTAGATATTGCTGATGATAAACGACAAGGCATGCTCCACCACATCATTGAACAGTATGGCAAGGACGCTGTGGCTCAAATTTGTACTTTTGGACGTATGATGGCTAAAAGTGCAGTTCGCGACACTGCGCGCGTCTTAGCTTATGAATATGCTATTGGTGACAAAATTAGTAAACTCATCCCTCTTGGCTCTCAAGGTTTCCCTATGTCTATCGATAAGGCCATTGACCAAACTCCAGAATTAAAACGACTTTATGAAACCGATCCAGATTCTAAAAAAATAATAGAAGCCGCTAAACAAATTGAAGGCTGTGCTCGTCATATCAGCGTCCATGCTTGTGCTATCGTTATTTCTCCAACAGCTATCACTGATTTCTCTCCAGTCCAAATAGAAACTGGTGGAGATAAAATCATTACTCAATACGAAATGCATGCCTGTGAAGATGTTGGTTTAATTAAATACGATATTTTAGGAATAAGAAATCTATCTTTTTTAGGACAATCAGTTTTAAATGTTAAAAAAAATCATAATATTGATATTAATTTAAGAAAAATTCCTCTTGATGATAAAAAAACTTTCGAAATGCTTTCCCGAGGTGACACTATGGGAGTCTTTCAACTTGCCGGAGAAGGGATGACTAAATGGATTAAAGAATTAAAACCAAACAGAGTTGAAGATTTAATGGCTATGGTGGCTCTTTACCGACCAGGACCAATGGCTATTATTCCAGAATACATTGCTCGCAAAAATGGCACTTCTGAAATCACTTTTATCGATCCTAAAATGGAAAAATTCCTAGATAAATCTTATGGTCTTTTAGTTTACCAAGACGACTGTTTATACACCGCCATTGAACTAGCTGGCTACAATTGGACTGAAGTCGATAAATTTAGAAAGGCTATTGGTAAAAAAATTCCAGAAGAAATGGCTCTTCAAAAAGAAAAATTTATTAAGGGTTGTATTAATAACGGTTATACCCAAGAGAAAGCTAAGGAAATTTTTAGTCTTATTGAACCATTCACTTCCTATGGTTTTAACAAGGCTCACGCCGCTTCCTACGGTATGTTGGCCTATCGTACTGCTTACATGAAAGCTAATTATCCAGTTGAGTATATGTGCGCTTTACTTACTGCCGAATCTGATGATGCTGAAAAAATTACCGACGGCGTCAATGAATGCCGATACTTAGGTATAATCATTAGTCCTCCAGATATAAATAAGTCATCTAGTGGTTTTGAAATGGAAGAAAACAAGGAATCACTTGAAAAATTAGCTATCCGATTTGGTTTAAGTGCTATCAAAAATGTTGGCACTGCTGCTATTGATAATATTATTAACGAAAGAAATACTAATGGTCCTTTTCTTAGTTTTGGAGATTTCTGTCTTCGAACTGATTCTCAAAAAATAAACAAAAGAGTTTTCGAAAGTTTAATCAAAGTCGGAGCCATGGATCAATTTGGTGAAAGAAACGCTATTTTAGCTTCATTAGAAAAAATTAGACTTGACTGTGACAAATTAAATAATAAAAAAAATAATGGCCAATCTGGACTTTTTGATGATCCTAGTCAAAAAAACGCTAAAATAATGGCTCCACCAGATAATTTTGTCGACACCACTCCAATGACTGAACATGAACGACTTGCCTTGGAAAAAGAACTTCTTGGTATTTTTGTTACCGAAAACCCAGTCAGCAAAATACTTGCTCCTTTCCAAACTTTAGGACTCCCCAAAATATCAGAAATACTCAAAAAAGACGCTGATATTCCTATTAAAATAGCCGCTAACTTAACTAAAATAAAATTAATAAGAACTAAAAAAAATAATGCTAAAATGGCTTTCTTAAGTTTAGAAGATGAAACTGGCAAAATAGAAGCTGTTTTGTTCCCAAAAACTTTTGATACTATTGAAAAAATCCTGACCGAAAATAAACCATTCTATATCGAAGGTAAAACTAACCTAAGAGAAGGTAATTTATCAATTTTAATTGATTCTCTTAGTATGGAGGCACCTAATACTTCACCAAAATATGATTTTGTCATTACAGTTCCTAAATCTGCCAACCAAACTCAATTAATGGACTTAAATAATCTGCTCAAAAAAAATCCTAATGGTCACAGAGGTTTGATAATTTTGCCTAATGGTAAGAATATCCCACTTAATTATGGCGTAGCTTACAACCAAAAGCTTCAAAAAGAAATTGATAATATCTTATTGCCAAATAAAAATTAGATTGCTAGACTAGCCAAGTTTACTTTGATATAATTTCAAAGCACAAATTTAACAAAAATATGTCATTAAAATTTACACTAAACGAACAAGATTTTTCAGTTGGCGATTCCGTCAAGGTCAATTACAAAATCAAAGAAAAAGATAAAGAAAGATTACAAGCCTTTGATGGTGTCATTTTGGGTATCACTGGAACCGGTGAAAACAAAAATTTCATCGTTCAAAAAATCGCTTCTGACGCAGTTAAGGTTGAAAGAATTTTTCCTGTTAATTCACCATGGATCGACAGTATTAAAAAACTAAGAGGACCTAAGAGCAAAATTCGACGTGCTAAATTATATTATCTACGTAACGATAAAGTTCGTAAAACCGCTTAACAATCAGGGTCTTTAGCCCCGCCTGCAGAAGCTATCGCTTCAGCGATTGCGGGCAGGTCAGTTGGTAGATCCGCCAACCGGCGGACTTTTAAGCAATTTATTGCTTCGTTATTTAAAAACTTGGGTCTTTAGCTCAGTTGGTAGAGCAGTTGCCTTTTAAGCAATTGGTCGCGGGTTCGAGTCCCGCAGGACCCACTTTCATATATTGATTTGTTTTAATCCCTTGTAATTTTTCTGAAAAGATAAATATTATTTGCTATACTTTTTTATGGAAACAGACAAAAGACCACTTTATCTCAAATGGATGCTATTAATTATAAATATAATTCCGGTATTAATAATACTAACATCTTATGTCTCGTTTTTATTACAAAGGATAAGCTCATCTTCAATAGTATCATGGCCTATGACAACAGGATTTTTTATAATAGGACCAACTCTTTTAATTTCAGTTTTACCTGTTCTAATCTCCACATCAAATAGTAAATCTAAAAATATTTTTGGTTATGGTATTCCATTACTAATGCTATTAATAGTAATCTATGCTATCTGGCATGCTTCCGTTTGTACAGGCAAAATGTGTAGCTTAGGAGACGCAGCTTTAATCACATTCTTGACCCCATCGTTAGTAATTTTTACATTTTTTTACATACTTGGTAGTAATATTAAAAAATGGACAGAAAAAACATATCGTAATTTATTTATATTAGAAATAGTAATTTTACTTTGTCTATATTTTTTACCTCTCATGTTATTTATGTACAAAAAATCTATTAGTATTAATAGATAGAATCAATTAATTTACTTTAGAACATTATATCCAACAATTTCGAAATCACTTTGATTATTGTTAGCCATAAAGAATAAATAATCTGGAGTTATCATATCTGGAATATTTTGAATATTTACTATATTTTCACTAAACAATTGTTTAAAAATAAGATCAGCACAAGTTAATTTTTTATTTTCTTTTTTAGGAATTCCAAAAATATAATCCTTATCTTGGGCAATATTTATTAAGTTATTTTTTATAATATCTAACTTATTATTGTAATTTTTAGGTCTAACAATAACAAAATTATTCATATCAAAATTAAACCAATCACTTTTTGATAATTTTTCTATTTTAATATCATCATCACGATTTTTTTCTTTACCAACCGCTTGCACTATTTGATCATCACCTAAATAAAAAGCTGAATGTGTAAAATAAGGATTAGCTAATTTGTTAAACAAAAATGTACGTTGAGTAATATATCTACGAATCAAAATATCACCAGGTAATAATTTACATTCAATTATTTTTACACACTGAAATACATCATTTGTTAATGAATTTGTAACTTCATCATAAGAAAGTCTAAAAATTTTTTTATAAAAATTTAAACTTAAAACATAAACACCTAGTATAATAAGAAATAAAGATATTCCAGTCGTAAATATTATTAATAATCTTAATTTACGATTATTATTCATATATAAACATTATAGATTAAAAACACTATGTCAATCTACGGCCTAATTATCGGCATTTGTTTCGTAATTGGAATCACTTTTTTTCAAAAAAACAATAAAATTGTTCCCAAAGATAAAGAAAATATTTTTATTTTTTTGTTTTTAATTTTTGCCATTATTGGCGCTCGACTTTATTCTATTATTAACTATTGGAATTATTTTTCTCTAAATCCAATTCAAATCTTGAATCTTCGCGGTGGGGGATTAGGCATCATCGGTGGTCTTTTTTTTGGTCTAATTTTTACTTTTATTTTTTCAAAAATTAATAAACTATCTTTTTTAAAAATTACCAATACAATTGTTCCTATAATTCCTTTATGTCAAAGCCTTGGCCGATTTGGAAATTTTTTTAATAAAGAAATATATGGCATTAACAATCAACCTGTTTGGCTCTATGAATCAATTTTAATGTTTATCTTATTTTTAATTTTCAAGAAAATTAAAATCCATCAAAGCGCTTTCTTTTTAATTTATTATGGAATTGTTAGATTTTTATTAGAATTTATCCGTTTAGATACAATTCCTATCCACTTTTTAAGCCTAGGACAAATTTTAAGTCTTTCTTTTATCTTAATAGGCTTTATAATCATCAAATATGAAAGTTCTCGTAATAAACCCAGGGTCAACCACCACTAAAATCGCTATTTTTGAAGATCAAGATCTTGTTTTTGAACAAAAAATTGATCATGCTCAAGATGCTGATTTTCAACAAAAATTTAGCCGTCCAGGTAACGTTTTGGACCAATTTGAACATCGTTCAAAAGATATTGAATTTGTTTTAAAAGACAATCAAATCACTCAACTAGACGCCGTTGTTGGTCGAGGCGGCATGATACCTCCTGTTGTTTCTGGAACTTATCAAATCAATGACAAAATGATTGATGATCTTGAAAACCGACCAATGGCCAACCATGCTTCCAATCTTGGTGCCCCGCTAGCCAAACAAATTGCCAAAGATTATAAAATTGAATATAAAGCTTTTATTGTTGACCCAGTTACCACCGACGAAATGGAACCAAAACATAAACTTACTGGCATTCCAGAAATCAAGCGATATGCTGGTTGGCATGCTCTTAACCAAAAAGCAGTTTGCAGAGAATATGCTGGATTAATAGGTAAAAAATACGAAGATTTAAACTTAATTGTGGCTCATTTTGGTGGAGGATCTTCTTTTGGTGCTCACAAAAAAGGTAAAACAGTCAATGTTATTAATGCTCTTTCAGGAGAAGGTCCATTTACCCCAGAAAGATCTGGAACAATCCCAGCTCAAGATTTAATTGAACTCTGTTTTTCCAAAAAATATTCAAAAGAAGAACTTTTACATAAAGTTTTAGGCGGTGGAGGAATTTTTGCTCATCTAAATACGAAAAACTTAAAACAATTAGAAATTGACTATCCTAGTTTAAATAAAGACAAAAAAGATGTTGTTGATGCCATGCTTTCTGGTTTTTCCAAATATATCTGCTCTGCTGTTTCCGATTTCGAAGGTGAAATAATCGATCAAATCATAATAACTGGTGGAGTTGCTCGTTGGCCTCTGGTAATTGAAACTGTTAAAAGAGATTGTCAAAACCTAAACATTGGCATTACTGTTATCCCTGGTGAAAAAGAATTAGAAGCTTTAAGAGATGGTGTTCTTAGAGTTTTAAATGGTCAAGAGAAAGTCAAAGAATATTAAAATTCTATTCGTATCTCAAAGCATTAAGGGCTGATATTTTAGTAGCTCTTTTAGCTGGAAAATAACCAGTCAACATACCCACAAATATAGACAATAATAAAACTGTAAACACTAAAGTTGGTGGAATATAAGAAACATTAACCATTCCCACCCCTTTAACTACCGAAAAAACACTTAACAATAGACTAACTATCTGACCCATAACAGCACCTGCAATAAGACCAAGTATCCCTCCAAAAAATCCCATAATCATCGATTCAGTCAAAAATAATTCCTTAACTTCACTCGATTTCATTCCCATTGCTTTCATTAAACCAACTTCTCTAGTTCTTTCCAATAAAGACACTGTTAAAGTATTAAACATTCCCAATGCTGCCACAGCCAAAGCCACTGTTCCCAAAATTGCTAAAACTAATCTAAGACTCACAAACAGTTTATCAATTTGAGCCACTGTATCCGCCACTGACACTGTGGCATAACCATTAGCACCTAAAGTAGCTCTCACCTTAGCTAAGTTAACTGGATCATTTACCACTAATTTAATTTGAGAAAAACGATTTACACCCAAAGATCTTATATCAATAAAAGGAACATAAATTACTGGAGTGCCCTCATCTGGATTAACTCCAATTATTGTATATTCCACCAAAGCTGATTGTAGTTTTTCATTTTGATCTTCCATTAATTCACCTAAAACCACAAAAGAGAGAGATATCTTTTTACCAACAGCTTCAGACTCAGATAAATTCAAAACTTTAAGTACAGCTCTATTAACCAAAGCTACTTTTTTAGCTTGGCTTGATATCTCTACTAATTTATTTTCACTTTCAACCTGTACGGCTGATTCACTAGCAATCTCAACCACTGGCAATGAACCAGTCATGCTTTCAGTTGTAATACCCAAAACACTCCCACTATCAGTATTTGCAACAACTTTCATTGAAATCTCAGCCATATATCCTTCTATTTGTTTTTGACCACCAGTATCATCCATTATTGGCACGTAATTTCCATCTTCACAAGCTGAATTTATATTTTGGTCACATATTTCTTTTTGCCAAATTGGAACTTTAGTTTTAATCCATTTACTTAATTTATTTCCATTGTCATCTACTAAGTTGGTATTTAAATCATCAGACTCTGGATAATAATTACCAACAAACTCCACTCCCAATTGTTTTCCTTCAACTTTTCGAGTATATCCAATTAATTTAGATTTAGAAGAACTGTCTTCTCGTACTTTAACCCAAGTCGATGGTTCAATTTGATATTCCACCTTACCTAGCTCATCTCCACTACTAACCGTTTTGTTTTCTGTCATTACACCAGCCACCTGTCCAGCTTCTTGAGAAGAAACTAAAACTGAAATGTTATTGGCATCATTAAAAATTTTCCCCTTAACTGGTTGAATAGCCGAATTCTTTAAATAATCAGTTGTTACTCCATAAACAGCCATATCTGAAACTGATTGGTTATAAGAAACTTTGCCCACTACTGCAATTACTGGTGTTAATGCTTTAACATTAGGAATCTTAGAAAATTTAGACATTGTTTCTTCGGTTAAAGCCAAATCATCTCTTAAACCAGGTAAAGCATCTGCTTGTTTTAACTCATCCAATCTAGCAACTCTTGAAACCACTAATTTCTGTAACCCATAACCAATTGAAACTAGAAACACAATAAAAGCAATTCCAATAGCCATACCTCCCATGGTCACAATGGTTCTTGTTTTTTTTAATTTCATGTTTTGTATTGACAACTCAACCAAATAAGAACGATTAAAACTAGAGCATTTTTCTGGATCAATAACATTCATTATTTTCGTATTTACTTGATCAACTCTCAAAAGCCACTTTCGGCCAAAATTTTTTGGTATAAAGTGAAAGTTCAATATCCTATTTATTATTTTATTAAAAACATACAAAAGCACTACTGCCATAAAAACAAAAATCGAAGCAATTTTTTTGAAAAGCGAATCAACTTTAGGTGACAAACAATCTTTTACTTTATTTAGTTTGGAATAATTAATTTTATAAAAATCTTTTTTCATTATTTTATTTGTCTAATTTAACTCTTTTTAATCCTGAGGTTTTACTTTTAACAAACTCTACTGGATCTGTTATTTCTTTTATAATCCTACCATTAAACATTTCTATTGCTCGATTAGCAAAAGTCAAATATTCCAAATCATGAGTAACCATAATAATTGTTTTACCTTCTTTATTAAGGTTTTGTAATAATTTCATTAATTCTTGCCCTGACTCAAAATCTAAGTTTCCAGTTGGTTCATCAGCAATTAGAATATCCGGATTAGTAACCATAGCCCTTGCTAAAGAGACTTTTTGTTGTTGACCAGAAGATAATTCTCCTGGAGCATAATTAGCCCATTGTTCCATTCCTACCATTCTTAAAATATCATTTGCTTTTTCTATGACATCTTTTTTTGGACAACCATTTAAACGCAAAGCAAAAACAATATTATTACGAACCGATAAAGCTTTAATCCAATTAGGCTGTTGATACACCATTCCAATATGACCTTTCCTAAATTCGGTTCGCATATCCTCATCCATTTTGTCGTAAATCATCTCACCTAAAAAATTTACACTTCCACTAGTTGGTCCTTCCAATCCTAAAAGAATATGTAGCAAAGTTGATTTACCACATCCAGATGGTCCAAAAAGAACCAAAAAATCACCTTTATAAACAGACATAGAAATATCAAACAATACTTTAATTTCTTGTTCTGTTTTATAAAAAGTTTTAAAAACTTTTTCTACTTTTATAATAGTTTCTTTATTTTGTTTTTTCATATAATTTATTTACTAATCAAACTAAAGAAACTAAATGCTTCTGATAAATTCTTAACCACTAAATCCAAAGCTGATTTAGTTGCCTTAGAAGCAATAATCACATTATCAATACCCTTGGTTTCATTCCCAGCTTTATCTTTTGAAATTACTCTTAAATGATAAACCTGGCTAGGAGTTAAGTTGGAAATAATAACTGTGTGATTGTTGGTCAAATTTCCATCTTCTTGAGTTTTTTGAGAATAGCTTGTTCCAGCTCCTTGGCCAAATTCTACTTGTGAAGTTGCTGGCTCGTCAGTATCCCAACTTACAATTATTTGAGAAGTAATTTCTCCAGCCACAAATCCCACTGGTGGAATAGTTCCCGTTATTAATTTCAAATTCATTATTTGTGGTGGTCTAGTATCAGTAGCTGTAGTAAATCTTTGAGCATCAGACACAGCTTCATTACCCAATTTATCCCTACCTTTAACCGTCAAAATATAATTAGTTTCTGGTAACAAACCTCGAACAACCATGGTGTGTACTCCTTTTTCTAAAACCACTCTTACATCATCTTTAATTGCTCCTCTATCATTTTCTGGATAATAGGTAACTATTGAAGAAACTTCAGTATTAGTTGTCCAAGAAACTCTAACTGTAGTTTGAGCCGTATTTGCCACTTGTTCTAATCTAACCCCTGAAATTTTAGGGCGAGGGAGAGTAGAAAAGTCCAAAGTTGTTCCCTCATATTCACTGCCATCACTATCCAAAGTATTAATTTTATAATAATATTTAGTTCCATCTAATAATCCACTTAGTTCAGATGTATAGGTTGTTTCATTGGTGGCAGTTGAAACTTCTTTAAGTCCACCAAAACTTGTACTAGTTCCATAATAAATTTTTACCTTAGAAGCATCTTTTGAAGTAAATTGAATAATAGCCGAACTTAAACCAACATTTTTAGCTGCTACATCTTTAACAGTTGGAGCTGCAGCTGTAGTAAATGTTTTTTCTTCAGATTCTCCTGTATTTCCATCTTCATCTGTCCATTTTGCCTTGTAATAATACTTTGTTCCGGCTTTAAGATTAGTTAAGTTAATAGTATGACTACCAGTCTGACTTGAATTACTTACTTCATCATCACCATATTTACCAGATTCAGTTCCATAGGCAACCTTAGAATCAGAAGATCTATTTGTTCCCCATGTAATAGTTGCTTTTTTAGTTGTAATGTTACCCACCTCCGGACCAGAATCTAAACTCGGAGCACTATCCCACTTTCCAGTTGGTGTAATCGAAACCGCATTAGTTGCTGATAAACTTTCAGCATTAACTCCATCTTTTGTAAAAACTCGATAATAATATTTTGCCGAAGCCGGTGTTTCTTCAACATACGATACACCAAGACTATTTCCTACTCGAGTCCAAGTTGTTCCATCATTTGATCTATCAATTAAATAACTCAAACCACCGGCTCCTTGTTTTCCAGCTGGTGGTGGTGTCCATCTTAAAGTAACTCCCCATGATGAACCTTTAATTGAAGTATCATAAGCCTGTAAATCTCGCACAATGTCCGGATTTTCTGAATCAAGACCAAATGTTCCTGAAATATAATTAGAGGAAGAATAGTTAGGGGTAGCATTATTATCTATGGCTACCACATAGACTTTGTTGTCTGGTCTTTTGTTGACTCCATTTAAAGCTGTTGGAGGTATTGATGTTTCTGTCCCCATATCAATATAAGTAGAAGGATTACCTTGAAGCGTTGCTAAATCTGAAGGTGGAAGTATATTCACCATATAATAATAATGAGTTACGCTTTTACCCTCAATAGGGCTTGCTTCTGGCCAGGATAAGGCAAAAGAATTTGTTGTAGATGTTTCTGGATTAACTGTCACAACAGCTCCTTCATTAAAACTTGGAGCCATCTCACCATAGGATATTCTATTACTTGTCCTATCATCAGCTATCGATACATTACCCGCCATATCTACACTTCTAATATAAATAATATTATTTCCTGTATTTACAATATCTTCACTAACCAAATTGTAAGTACTAACCCCAACTGGAATATAACTTAAACCTATTCCGACCGAGCTTGTTGATCCTTTCCATTGTCCAGTGGTTGAATTAATCTGATATTGCCAACCCAATAATCCTGAGTGAGAATCATTGGCAGCATCACTACCTGAAATTGGCCAAGAAAAATTCATACTGGTCACATTTGCAAAACTATTTGTCGGACAATCAACATATTTAACATTAGTCGGTGGAGTGTTATCAAACCTAAAATTAAAAGAAACGTTGTCTTCATTGGTAAGATTACCCCCTTTATCAACTGCTTTAATATGCAGATAATACGGAGTTAATGAAGTTGTTAACCAATTATTACTTCTATAAGAAGTTGTGCCTAAATCAATATTTGTACTACTAACCAAAAATCCATTACCACCACCACATTCTGTATTTTCAGATGAAATACGAATATCATCTAAACTAGCATTACCAGATTTCAACAAATTTCCATCCGCTGTTTCTAAATTTGGATCATCATCTTGAGATAAATATAAACAATAACCTTTAATTCCTGACCCACCGGCATCATCGCTGGCTTCATCCCAAGAAAAATAAGGTCCAGAATCATTTGTCCAACCATTAACCACCATAGTTGACCCAGCATCAGCATTTTTCTTCATACTAATAGCTTCGATATTTCCAGGTGGCACAATGTCTTTTTGAAAACCAACAGTAAATGAGCTAACACTTGGCATATCATAAACCCCACTCATTATGGCTTTAACTGAAATCTTTTTAGTTGTAGCATCAAAACTACTAATCTTCTCATTAACCACCTCAGCACTATTAACATCAGTAATTGAATTAGTTGCATTTGTCCAACCAATTCCTTCTTTATAGTATTGCCAACTATTTTCATTTTCACAAACATCTCCATCTTTATTACAAATTTGATAACTTATTTCAGCATCTCCGTTAGTAACTTCAGTCGTACCAAATGAATTCCAACTATTAATCTGTCTTTCTAAATAACCAGTAGTTGTATATATGCTATATGTTCCTTGCTTTGTTAAGCTAAAATCATCTACTTTAATTGTTTTGCCAGATTTAACTAAAACTCCAATTTGTCTATCTGTATTAGATCCAAGTATAGTTCCTGATAATCTCCACCAACCATCATTTCTAACATCAGTATAAGTAGTTTCAATTGCCACTCCATTATAATAAAGAAAAGCTACCTCACCATTAACCGTCCCACCACTGCTTCCAGTATCGTAGACATAAACTGAAACATCATAATTAGCCGTATCTCCAACATTAACAGTCTGAGAAATTAACCCATCAACAATTGATGATCCTACAGCAACTGTATTACCACCAGTACCATTACGACCGACAGCTGAAACTGATTGAGACAAACCAATAATAGGCTCACTAGCACAACGAAAACCAATCATATTACCAGCATAAGAAAGATCCGGTGGTAATGCCATTAAAAGACTATATATACCAGCATCTTTACCCATCAAAAAAATACCACTACGAATTAAAACTGAACCTGAGTTTTGATAACTATCTACTCCGTCTTTCCCCCCAGCAACACTACCAATTCCCTGATCTGAAGAATAATCATTTAAAGAAGCATATCTAGACCTAGCTGATGATGAAGCAGTAGTCCACTCTCTGAATGTTGTAAGAGGGTTTTCATCTACAGACTTAGGAGATCCATCATAAATAATTTCAGTAACAATATCACTAGTCCATTCAGCCACATTTCCTGCTATATCCCATACCACTGAGCCATTAGATAAATTTAAAGTCCTAACCTGATTACTACCCATTCCAGCACTTCCACTAGCAGTATTACTAGCCATAGTTAAATTTTCGGTACCTCCATCAGTATAAGCTGCTCGGTTGAGATCATTATCTGAAGCTTTCAATGGAGTACCTGGCCCAGCATCATTATGACCAGCATAAATATAACCACTACCAACCGCTCCTAGACTCCAGTTACTACTTTGGCCTTCAGCATTTCTAGCAACAGTCATCCATTCATTATCACTAATTAAATGAGTACTAACACCAATATCTGATGTTTTACAAGCTTCAATAGCATCAAATTCATTTGCCTTATTCTGAGCAATATGTGTCCAAGGTAAACCATCAGCTACAGATACTGCCTTATAGAGTTCTGTACTATCATAAGGCAACCAGCTTCCACTTCCTTCTCCACCAAAACCTCCTCCATATCCAGATTCAATAAGTTGACCTTTTGCCTTATCCCATAACTTAGCTTCATATTTCATCACTAAGAAGTCTGAAGTTCCAAAATCCAAATTTCCAGGAACAGGTACCCACCCAGGTGGAGTATGGGTGTTACCTATTGCCGACACATTCCAATAGCTAGTACCAACATCAAAAGATGGATTATTTATTTTATTAACATCATTTATAATTTGAACCCCACTGCCCCCAACTGTCACCAAATTCGTATCGAAAGTAAAAATATTGCTAGTTCCCACATCGATACTCCAAGTTTTAGAACCTGACTCTAAAGCAAATATATTAACTATCTTCTTTAAAGTTAAATAAGATCCACTTACCAAACCCACAGTAATAAAAAATAAAGCAACTAAATTAAATTGAAATCTATTGAAGTGAAATCGTGGTGTAAATAGGTAATTTTTAATTTTTTTAATCATTCGTTTATCTATAACAAAATCCGAGATAAAATTATCCCTAAAATAGAATAGCGAAATTTATAAAAAAATACAAGGGAAATATACTTATTTACATTAATATGTACAACTTTTTATTTAATACATATCAAATACCTTCCAATTAAAGATTCAGGTGGTGAAAAAAATAATTTTGTGACTCCAGTGGGAGTCGAACCCACGATTGCCTGGATGAAAACCAGGAGTCCTAACCACTAGACGATGGAGCCATGTCTTTTTTGGCGGAATCCCGCAACTGCGGGATGGAGCCATGTCTTTTTTGGCGGAATCCCGCAACTGCGGGATGGAGCCATGTCTTTTTTGGCGGAATCCCGCAACTGCGGGATGGAGCCAAGTAACAGATGGTATTGTACCAAAACATAATAAATTTTTCATCAAATTAAATTAATTCTCTTTTTTTTTATTTTTTGAATAAATGACAATATGTCCCCCCGCAGCTGCGGGGGCATAAAAAATAAATTAATTCTCCCTTTTTTAAGGGGAGATCCTGAGCGAAGTCAAAGGAGAGAGGTTTAATTTGGTAAAATACCTTTATGATCTATATTTTCCACGGAGACAATCAAATCGAAAGTCGTAAGGCTTTAAATGATTATCTAGATCAATTCCAAGATACCAACATTCTCCGACTAGATTCCAAAACCATCGATCTGGAAAAAATAAATCTGTTCTTACAAGAATCTTCTTTGTTTAACGATAAAAAAATATTAAGTCTTAGTAATTTGTTTTCCACCAACAAGGCAATCTTAGACAAAGTAAATCAATTATTAAATCAAAGCGATAATTTAGAAATAGTTATCTGGCAAGATAAAACCCTTACCGCCACTCAACTCAAAACCTTTAAAAATCCCCAAATTAAAAACTTTCCTTTAGATAACTTACTTTTTTCTTGTCTTAATTCCATCAGACCCAAAAATATAACCCGAGTTATTCCTCTTTATCATCAAGTCGTAGAAATGGGCCTTTACGATCTTTTCTTATATTTTTTAAAAAACAATTTTAAAAAACAACTAACTTCTTATTCCAAATTTGACCAAGCAACTGCCAAAAGAATTTATTTACAACTTATCGAATTAGATTTCAAAAATAAAACAGGGGAGTTATCGATTCCCAAAGAATTAGCCCTAGAACGAATTTTGACTAATTTGACAAAATAATTTATGTTAAAATCAAGCATGAATTTCAACATTGAAGACCTCTCTTATGTCAAAGAAATTGTAAAACCTTGGGGAAAAGAAATTATTTATACACCAGAAGGCTTAAACTACACTTTCAAACAACTACAAATAAACAACAATTGCCAAATATCTCTACAATCACATACTGAAAAGGTTGAAACCTTTGTTTTAATTGAAGGAGAAGCTGATTTAGTCGTTGGACCAGACCTTGATAATCTACAAACCATTCATATGGAAATTAAAAAAGGTTACAACATTTCACTTGGAACTATTCATCGTATGATTGGGGTTAAAAATGCAATTATTCTCGAAGGTTCCACTCCAGAAACTGGTACAACCATTCGTTATCAAGACGATTACAATCGTCCAGACGAAACTGAAGAAGTTCGAAAACAAGACAATCGTGGTTGGTCAAAATAATACCCTATAATAGTAGATGTATCTTAATGATTTATTTTGTAATACTTTATTATATATTTTATATAATTTGATATATAAATATAGTGGTAATCAAGGCATTTTTTAAAAAACATAGTTATTTAGCAGTCAAGCAAAAAGACTGCTAAATACATATTGAATATACACCCAATCCTATAATATACAAGTATCTCTTTCTTTTTATTAAATAAATCTGTATTATTTTATATATGAACAATCAAGATATTTTATGGTTTAAAGAAATTCATTTTGAAGATACTAAACTAGCTGGTGGTAAAGGCGCTAACTTAGGAGAAATGTATAATCTTGGTATTTCAGTCCCAAATGGCTTCGTGGTTACTTCAACTGCTTACTTCAAATTCATAGAAGAAAACAAATTAAAACCAGCCATTCAAAATATTTTAAAAACCACTAATATCGACGAACCAGATCAACTTCTAACTGCCTCTAAAAAAATCAGAGAACTAATAAAAAAGTCTCCAATCAATCAACAATTGTCGCTAGACATTATGAAAGCCTACAAAAAGCTTTCTGATTTTGGTGGCCTTAAAGATATCGCTGTTGCTGTTCGTACTTCTGCTACTTCGGAAGACTCAGCCGATGCTTCTTTTGCTGGTCAAGGCGATACTTTTTTAAACGTCATTGGCGAAACTAATGTTGTCCATCGTGTTCGCGATTGTTGGTCTAGTCTTTTCACTCCAAGATCACTTTTTTATCAAGTCAAAAAAAATTATGATCATTTTAAAATTGGAGTCGCTGTTCCTGTTCAAAAATTAATTAATTCTGAAATTTCTGGCATTTGTTTTACTACTAATCCTGTCACTAACCAAAAAAATCAAATTATTGTGGAAACTATTTGGGGTCTTGGTGAATATATTGTCCAAGGCAAAATTACCCCAGATCAATATGTTGTTGATAAAGATTTTTGGAAAATACTTTCTCAAAATCATGTTGAACAAAAAGTTCAATTAATTAGATCCGTTAATCACGAAACCAAAGAAGTTCCTGTTCCTAAAAGCAAACAAAATATTAAAAAAATTGATGCCACTATGGCTATTAAAATTGCCAAAATTGGTCAAAAACTTCATAATCACTATGGCAAACCACAAGATATCGAATTTGCCATCGATAAGGGCAAATTATATATTGTCCAAACCAGACCAATTACCACCGTAGTTTCCAATCAAAAAACTCTTGATAATCAATCAACTACTGCCATTATTCAAAAACCAGATTTAACCGGCGAACAAGCTAGTCCAGGAACTACTAGTGGTGTTGTCATCATTATCAATAATCCAAAAGAAATTGATCGAGTTACTAAAGGTCAAATTCTAGTTACCACCATGACTACTCCTGATTTTGTTCCAGCTATGAAGAAAGTCAATGGCATTATCACCGATAAAGGTGGTCAAACTTCTCATGCTGCCATTGTTAGCCGAGAATTAGGAGTTCCCTGTGTTGTTGGCACTAAAACTGCTACTAAAATGTTTAAAGAAGGGGACATAGTCACTTTGAATGGAACAACCGGAGAAATATGGAAAGGAGATTTAACTAATCCTAATCAAAAAACTGAAATCAAGAAAGTTGAATCAACAAAAAAAACAGCCACTAAAATTTATGTCAATCTTGGCGAACCAGATTTAGCTGAAAATATTTCCAAAAGAAATGTAGACGGAGTAGGTCTTTTAAGGGCTGAATTTATGCTAGCTAACATCGGTGTTCATCCAAAAAGAATAATTTCTGAAGGTAAACAAAAACAATATATTAATAAATTAGCCAAAGAAATGGTCAAATTTTGTAAAAGTTTTAATCCCAGACCTGTTGTTTATCGAGCCACTGATTTTAAAACTAATGAATATCGATTTTTAAAATGGGGTAAATTATATGAACCAGAAGAACCAAATCCATTAATGGGTTTTAGAGGTGCTTCTCGATATATCAGCTGTCCAGATGTTTTTAATATGGAACTTGAAGCCATTAAACAAGTTAGAAATGAATATGGTTATAAAAACCTATGGCTAATGATTCCTTTCGTTCGAACTCCACATGAACTAGCTGAAGTTAAAAAAATAGTCACCAATGCTGGCCTTTTTAGGTCCCCAACCTTTAAATTTTTTATGATGGCTGAAATTCCAAGTAATGTCATTTTATTGGACAAATTTATTGATGTTGGTATCGATGGTATTTCTATTGGCAGTAATGATTTAACCATGCTCACTCTCGGCCTAGACCGAGACAACAGTGAAGTGGCCAAATCTTTTAATGAATTAGATCCAGCAGTTCTTTGGTCATTAAAAAGACTAATTACTAAATCCAAAAAAAGAGGCATTTTATGTTCCATTTGTGGTCAAGCTCCAAGTAATTATCCCGAACTTGTAGAAAAATTAGTTAAATGGGGAGCCACTAGTATTTCTGTTAGTCCCGATGCCGTTGACGCCACCCGGGACGTCGTCGCCTGGGCCGAAAAAAGAAAAATTAGTAAAAAATAAATTAAAACAAATCTCCCTTGTTAAAGGGAGAAGTTCATTCCGCTATGCGGAACGAACAGAGGGATTTGGATTAATCTTCAACTCTTTTTCTCTTTCTTTAACAACCATTTTCATATCCTCAAACACATTTTCAAGTTGATTGAAAATCAAATCATCATTATATCTAATTGTTTTAATACCTAAATTTTTTAAATATTTATCTCTGTCTAAATCTTTATTTTCTTTTGATTCATGAGTAGAACCATCAACTTCAATAACCAATAATAATTTTGAACAATAAAAATCAACTATAAATGGACCAATTGGTTTTTGACGAACAAATCGATAGTTTAGTCTATCTTTTCTTAAAACCATATTCCAAAGCAATAATTCTGACTTTGTTAATAAATTTCTATTTTCTCGAGAATATTTAATTAGTTTATTGTTATACCTAAACATAATTTTAGATTCCAAATCCTCCTGTTTGGCCTTATTGGTCAAACTTCCTCCTTTAACAAGGAGTATTCTTTTTAGTAAAAAATAACTGTCATTTCGCCTTTCAATTCTTTACTCACAGTTGGTAAAACTTCTTCAAACTTTTTTGTCATCTCTCGAGTAATTGCAATTTGTATATTTTCTCCATAAACCTTTTTAATTTGTTCTTCTAGTTTTTTAACTCTAAAAGGGGATTCGTAAACAATTTTAGCTCCATCAAATTCTTTATATTTCTCTAATACTTTCAATCTTTCTCCATCTTTTTTAGGTAAAAATCCCAAAAACACAAATCTACCAGCCGGAATTCCGGACAAAACTAAAGCATTAATAGCCGCACATGGACCTGGGATTGCTGTATATTTAATTCCTAAGTTTCGGCATTTTTTAACTAATTTCCAACCAGGATCAGAAATAATTGGAGTTCCCGCATCAGTCACCAAAGCCACTTCATTTCCATTTTCCAAAAGTTTAATCACTTCTGGAATTTTTTGTTCTTCAACTTCATCATAAAAAGAAATTAGTTTTGGCTTATTTTTAATTCCCAAATTAGCCAACATCAATCCAGTATTTCGAGTATCTTCACAAAGCAAAACACTAACTTTTTCCAAAGTTTCCAAAGCTCTAAAACTAATATCTTTTAGATTTCCAATTGGTGTTGCAACAATATAAAGCATTGCCTATTATACCGCTAATTGAATTGTCTAATCACAGCCACAACTTTTCCTCTAATTTCCACATCTGTGGCATAAATAGGGGACATGGTTGAATTGGCTGGTTGAAGTCTAATTCGGCTAGCTTCTCTGTAATATCTTTTTAAAGTGGCAAATCCATTTTTCAAAACTGCCACCACAATATCTCCATTATTAGCATTTTGTTGTTCTTTAACTACTACATAATCTCCACTTAAAATTCCATCATCAATCATTGAATCTCCCTTAGCTTGCAACACAAAAGATTGATCACCTGGCTTTACTAGATTAGCATTAACTCCAATTGTGGCATTTGGATCAGTGTATGGCTCAATTGGTTCACCGCAAGAAATAAAACCCAAAACTGGTAATTCAACCATAGCTGAAACTATTTCCTCAATTTTTTCTTTAACTCTATCTAAAACTTCTATTCCTCTGACTGCTCCCTTATATCTTCTAATCAAACCTTTTTTTTCTAAAACCGATAAATGTTCATGAACTGTTGAAAGTGAAGAAAGGCCAAACTTTTGGGCAATTTCTGTCAATGTTGGTGCATAACCATATTTATCAATATTTTGATTAATATAATCTAAAATTTGTTTTTGTCTTTTATATAAAATTGTTGCCATAGACAAATAATACGCGAATAATACCCGAAGTCAATAACTTAAATTAAAGCAAATTTCTGTCTGTAGAGACGCCCAGCCAGACATCTCTAATCGAACAAATTAAATATCTCTACATAATTAAAATTAAGCCAACAAATGTTATATTAAATATACGTCTATGTTTTTACCTTTTTTAATCACTTTCTTCCTTTTTTTCTTAAAACCAATTCATGCTATTGAAGAATTTAAAACCAACCAAAAAATTAACTATCAATTCGACCATCAAGGAAATGTTAATGTAACTCAAGAAATTCAATTAACTAATAATCTTTCTGAAATCTATCCAACCACTTATCAACTAAGTTTGTATGGGCCAAACTTAGAAAATATAATTGGTACCGACAATAAAGGAAACATCATCGAAAAGTTTGAAAGACAAAACGAAACAAATATTATTTTTATTAAATTTAATGACACTAACCTTGGTAAAGATAAAATAACTAAGTTTAATTTAAGTTACTCAATTCCTAAATTAGCTATCCAAAAGGGGAGTATTTGGGAAATTTCCATACCTGAAATTCAAAACACTAAAATAGATGATTCTATTGAAACCACCATCTCTGTTCCCAATTCTTTTGGTAATTTATCATTTTCTTCATCAAGTCCTCAAAGGAATATTCCCTTAAATGATCAAACTCAACTTTTATTTACTAGAAATAATCAGAAAATATTCTTAATTTTTGGTAATTATCAATTGTTTGACTTTGATTTCAAATATTTTTTAGCCAATACTTCAAGCCAATCAAAAACATTAGAAATTGCTATTCCTCCAGAAACAGATAATCAAAAAATAGTTTATAAAGAAATTTCTCCAAATCCAATTAATATAAAAATTGATTTAGATGGAAATTGGTTAGCTCAATACCAATTAGTTGGAAATAGCGAATTGGAAATAAATGTTTCTGGCCAAGCCAAAATTATTCCCAATAATATAAAAACATCTATCAATATTAATGACTATCTAACTGAAAAAACTTATTGGCCAATCAACGATCCATCTATACAAAAAATTGCTTCTTCGTTAAAAACAATTAAAGATGTTTACCACTATACCGTTAACACTCTTAATTATGATTACGACGCCGTTAACGCCTCTCAAAGAAAAGGTGCTTTAGGTACATTACTCTCTCCAAATAATTCAATATGCACCGATTTTACTGATCTTTTTATAACTCTAGCCAGAGCCAAAGGAATTCCCGCCCGCGAAGTCCAAGGTTTTGCTTATACTAACAATTCTAAAATAAAACCAGTCAATATTAATGCTGATGTTCTACATGCTTGGCCTCAATATTATGATCAAAATAAACAATCTTGGATTTCCGTTGACCCCACTTGGGAAAAAACTACTAATGGTATCGATTATTTCAAAGATTTAGATCCTAATCATTTCGCTTTTGTTTTTCATGGTTTAGATAGTCAAAATCCACGACCTCCAGGTGCTTACAAAAATCAACATAATATAAAAACAGTTAAGGTTGAATTTGCTACCCAAGAATTAGGACCAAGATATCAAAATTTGAAAATAACTCCTATCAAAAATAATATTTATCAGCCAACCATTATTAAAATTTATAACCAAAATAACAATTCTCTTTCTGATTTAAAAATAACTATTAAAAATCTTGACTGGAAACAATCAATCCAATCACTACCACCATTATCATCTCTAGAAATTAATATTCCAAATTTCCCTTTTTTTAAATCTCTAAATCCTCAAAACAGAAATATTAACATAAAAATAGAATCAACCAATACTAATAATCAATTCTCTCTACCAAATCCAAAATATTATTTTAATTTAGTCATTTTAATAGTCTCAATTATTACTTTTCTAAGTCTAGGCGGTATAATATTAACTAGAATTAAATCAAACTAAAATGAAAAAAATACTTAGATATATTATCCTTTTTGTCTTTTCCCTAATTACTGCTAACCAAATTTGGCAAAATTTATCTTTTCAACAACTTCCTTTAACTGTTATCAAAGTGGCTATAGTTTTGGCTATTTTTGAAATTATCCTTAAACCAATTGTTAAAATTCTGCTTATTCCTATTAATATTTTGACACTTGGATTGTTTAGAGTTGTCATTGACACCCTTGGTCTATATTTAGCTGTTTTCTTCCTCTCTGATTTTCAAGTTGGCAACATTTATATTTCTCAGTATAATTACCATGTCACTGGTTTTTGGGCTTTCCTTCTAACTTCATTCACCACTGGAACAATTTTATATATTTATAATCATATTTTGCATAAAAGCAAACCTAAAAAATGAAAAATACTCTAGTTATAGTTCAAATAATCTTATCAATTTTGTTAACCGCTTTAGTTTTCCTTCAATCAAATGGCGACACCGAATCTAGGTCAAATATTCTCTCATCAACCAATATGGAAAAAAGGGGTTGGGAAAAAGTCACTTTTAATTTTACTATCTTCATAGTCATTTTATTCTTAATTTCATCAGTTATTCAAACTCTTTTATAAAACCTTGTTAACTAAACTTCATTTTAAAATTGAATATCTTCTTTCTTTTATTAAAAGAAGATTTTTCACTATCATCGTTGGTGTCAGTGTTGGTTTTTGTGCTATTTTTTTTAGAAACCAAATAATAGAGTTTGTGAAATTACCAATTTTTAGAAAAGAAAGTATTGGTATTGATGGAATTTATACTATAAAAAATATGCCAGAAGAAATTGTTAATAAGATAAGTTATGGATTAACTATCAATTCTGAAAACGACAAACCAGCCATCTCTCCAATAATTGATTCTTTAACTATTGAAAATGATAATAAAGATTATATTTTTACCCTAAAAGATAACATTTTTTGGCATAATGGTAAAAAACTAATTAGCAGTGACATTGATTATTCTTCAATATCTGGAATTAAAGTAATACCAATAGGTGAAGACAAAATAAAAATTAGTCTTGAAAAAGAATTTTCTCCAGTTTTATCTGTTTTAAGTAAGCCATTATTCAAGAAAAATACTATTGGATTAGGTCTTTATAAAATAAAAAATTATACTCTCCAAGAGGGTTATTTAAAAACTCTCAATCTACTTCCTACAAAAGATAATTTACCTAAAATTACTTATCGCTTTTACCAAAACGAAAATGATCTTATAAACGCCTATAAATTAGGTGATGTCAATCAAATAAAAATAAGTTCTTTACCAGATGAATTAACTAAATGGAATAAAAGCAATATAAGTCAAGAAATTGAAACTAATAACAAATATTCTGCTATTTTTATAAATACTAAAAAAATTAATAATAAACAACTTCGTCAAGCACTCGCTTATGCCACCCCAAAACCAAAAGATAATAATGCCAGATGTTTAGGTCCAATTTCACCTAATTCATGGGCATATAATCCTAATGTCAAAAATTATGATTATGATACTGCTCATGCCAGAGAACTTTTTGAACCAAATAAGATAGATAGTATTAATTTAGCAGTAGGTGACAGAAGACTCTTAACTGTAGCCGAAAATATAAAAAATCATTGGGAAAATACACTTGGTTTAAAAACTAATATTACTATTGAAAATCAAATTGATACTGAGAATTTCGATACTATTTTAACTTATGCCACTATTCCTCATGATCCAGATCAATATCTTTTTTGGCATTCCACTCAAACAAAAAGCAATTTAACTAAATTAGATAATTCTCGTATAGATAAATTATTAGAAGAAGGCCGTTTTGTAATTGATCCACTAGAAAGAAAAAATATATACCAAGATTTTCAAAAATTTTTACTAGAAGAATCACCAGCAATATTTTTGTCATACCCTAACACTTACACCATAACTAGGGTAAAATAAACTTATGGAAGAAAACAAAAAACCAGATTATATTGGAAATACTATTGTTTTTCTTTTACTTAGTCTTTTGATTTATGCTGGCTATCTTTCTTATAAAAGTATTGATTGGGATGTTTTAAAAAGACTTGAATCTCAACCTTTAATCCTTCCAACTCAAACCCCAATTGCTCCAGCCAATCCCTCAGTCCAAATCGCATCTCCCAGTTCCACTATTCGATAATCTTCTCTCCTGCTCTCTTTGTCTCAATTTATCTAATAATTCAAAAGATGAAGCAAAACCAGCCGCACCAACAACTGCACTAGAAATAATAGAACTACCAATACCTATCTCTTCAGATAACTTTCCAAAAGTATTCCCTTGTTCTTTTTCTTTCATTAAAAGTTCTCTTGTTTCAAACGGTTTTGAACTATCATAACGCCCCTTATACCACCAACATCTGTGGTGGATAGTTTCCTCATACTCATTTGTATTATCATCTCCTGGATTTAACTTTTTTTGTTTTTCAATAATCTCACTATTTATAACAGATATATCAGGAACCATTTCTTTTAACTTGTTATATACATAACGAGTTGCTGAAACATTATCTAACTCAGGCTTTATAATCCTACCAGCATTACCATAAACAGCACTTCTTATGGTTCCACTACCAACTCTCCCTATTTTCTCAGCCAAAGTTTCGTAAGTTTCTCCTTCTTTTTTTAATTCAATAAAAAATATTCTAGTCATAACCGTAATTGGAGTATCGCAAAATCTTTCATCAAAACGTTTTCCAAACAAATGACTATAATCAATCATTTCTTGAGTAACTTCACCAACATCATTATCTGCACGTGTATACCTTTCAATATTCATAAATTCTTAATTAAATTAATTTCCCTTTGGTGGGCGCTGTAATTTTCCTAAAGTTTTTATTTGTAAACCACAAACAAAATCATATATCTTTTTTATTTCCATTCTAATAACTTCAACATCTTGCCCCTCTTTTTTCAACTCTCCTAAAACAAATTTAATTGACTTATCATAATCATTTTTAAAACTTTTATTAATATCTTCCCAACAAATGTTTTGCAAAATTTCTATTAATTTTTCATTGTATGGAATTTTTTTAATCAACATCAAATAGGCAATCATTGGATAACTTAAGGAAAAAGTGTAATAAGCTGAATTATCATTTGACATAATACTGCCGTTTATAGGGTCATATTGAATATCATAAAATTTTTCACTAGTCAGTGAATAACATCTAGCTTTATTTCCATTCATTTCAACTCTATCATCAGCAATAGCTGTCAAAGCTTCATAAATTCTTAAAATATGAGGTTTTTTCCAAATCATGGCTTATTATACATGATAATTAGCTATTAACCTGACTATGATACAATTTTTTATGAATAAAACAAAACAAAAATGGGCTTTATTGTCAGTCTATAACAAAGATGGAATTGTAGATTTTGCTAAAGGACTTGTAAGACATGGTTATAAAATAATTTCCACTGGAGGTACTGCCGATAAACTACGAGAAAATGGAATTGAAGTTATGGATGTTTCCAAACTAGTCGGTGGCGATGCCATAATGGGGGACAAAGTTAAAACTTTATCCAGAGAAATGGCCGCCGGTTTATTGGCCAGAAATGATTTACCTAAGGAAGTTGAAGAAATGGAATCCTTAAACTTACCAATAATTGATTTAGTTTGTGTTGATATGTATCCCCTCGAAGCAACAATAATTGAAAGTGGTGATGACACCGAAAAAGTCTTATCAAAAACTGATATTGGTGGACCAACCATGCTTCATGAAGGAGCTAAGGGTAAAAAAATAACAGTTTCTACTTTTGAACAAAGACAAAAAGTAATCAATTGGCTTGATAACGGCAAACCAGATGAAGAAAATTTTATAAATGAATTAAATGGAGAAGCTGAATATCAAATTGCAAGATATATCGGAGTTTCAGCTGAATTTAGAAGTCAAGGACAATCAAAAATTGTGCCATTAATAAATAAACATGAATTATTGTATGGCATAAATCCAGACATGAAAGCTAGCGTTTACAAGCTAGATATTGATAAAAAAGATGACCCTCTTGCTTTTTATAATTTTAAATTAGTCGCTGGCAAAGAACAAAGCACTAACAACTTAGATGATTGGAATAAAGCCCTAGGAGCCATAACCCATTTAGCCGCCGCCATGGATACTAATTTTGGTGATACTAAACAAAAGATGATGGTTGGTATAAAACATGGCAGTCCTTGTGGAATGGCTATCAATAATAACCCAGAAATTGTTGCCAAAAAAATGATTGAAGGTGACCCTTTATCTATTTTTGGAGGTATTGTTATCGCCAATTTTGAAGTTGACGAAAAAATTGCTGAAATACTTTTAAGTCATAAAGTTGAAGGTGGCAGGAGAATCTTAGATAATATTTATGCTCCACATTTCACCAAAGAAGCCATCGAAATGTTAGAACGAAAAAAAGATAAATGCCGATTTTTAGAAAATGAAGCCTTGGGAAAATTAGATAAAAATAGTTTAGACAAACAACCAATGATCAATTCTATTCGAGGTGGCATGATAATCCAAGATAGTTTTTCTTATGTTTTAGATTTCAAAAATCCAGAATTAAATGTTTACGGTGGAACCTTAACTGAAGATATAAAAAAACAAATTATTTTGGCTTGGTCAGTTGGTAGCATGAGCGCCAGTAACACCATCACCATAGTCAAAGATAATTACTTACTTGGAAATGGAGTTGGCCAACAAGATCGAGTCGGTTGTTCATCATTAGCAATTGCCAGAGCTACTAGATCAAAACATGATTTAAATGGAGCTATTGCTTACAGTGACAGTTTCTTTCCTTTCCCAGACGGAATTCAAACTTTAATTGACGCTGGCATAAAAACAGTCTTTTCTTCCAGTGGATCAGTAGGGGATGGTAAAGTCATCGAAGCCGCCAAAGCTGCTGGTATACTTTTAGTCATGTTACCAGACAAAATCTGCCGCGGTTTCAGGTGGTAATAAAACAAATCCTATAACATTGACTTTGTTAAATGTTTTGATACAATAATTCCCATATTCTCTTTATCTAGACAAAAGCTGTTTTTTATTGGAGTTTATAAAATGTACTTTAAAATATATCTTCTTAAGAATGGCGATGTGAAAGTTTTAAACAACTTTTAGATCGTCGTTCTTAATGAATGATAAAAAATATGAAAAAGGAGAACTATTATGAATTTACCAGGAAAAATTGAAAATGCAAAATGTCTCATCGAACTCACGGTCCTTGAAAGTGAAATGGAAAACAATCCAAACCTTCGCACTATCTACAGCAAAAAAAGGAGGGAGCTAAAAATACCAAAGAGGCAAACATTTATCTAACTCATCTCATCTCATCTCATCTCATCTCATCTCATCTCATCTCATCTCATCTCATATTTCATTTTAAAGGCTAGCGCCATATATATTGCATTTTGCAAAACTATATGGCGCTCTTTTTTTATCAAAAATTTATAAATTCACAATCTTTGTTGCGAGCGATGGACGACATTAGAACCATTTTGATTTCAAATTTATCACAAAATAAATTACTTTTCAATCGACTTTATTGACACACTATTATTCCAGTGTTCCAAAATTAATCTTTATCGTTTATCTTCTAAACACTGAGCAAATAAACAATTTGGTGCTACTCTACTAACATAAGATCCATCTAAACATTTTTTAACATCAGCAGGACATCTTATAATATCTTTATCTGGTGACTCCTTAATTAATAAGGGTGTAGGAGAAACCTGGTTATCAATAAAAATAGGATAACTAAATGTATTTAATCCCTTAATATAAAAATTTATTAGTAATATTAATATCAATACAACCACGGAAATTATAAATAAGTATTTTAAATTACTGCTCATATTCTAATTAAATGTAGTAATACTATTATATTAGTATTATACTATTACTATACTAACCATAAGAGTTAATCGATTGACTAACCCATAATAATGGGTATAATACCGAGTAAAACATGAATATGAAGATGATAAGGTTTTGTTTGAAAAAGAACTTTTGGAAAAAAGTATTATCTTACCTGACCATAATTTCCTTATTTGCTAATTCTATATTACCTTACAGTCTTGTAACTGTTGCATATGCTCAAGAATCGACAGCTACTGAAACACCAATCTTGTCACCTACAGTTACACCAGATTTAACTCCGACAATTGATTTAACCCCAACAATTACTGTCTTACCAACTATTGAACCGACACCAGAGACTACTCCTATAGTAAAAGAACCAACTACTACACCAGAATTGACACCAACAATAACAGTAGAGCCAAGTATGACACCAACTCCAGAGGCGTCACCAACAGCAGCCATTGAGGTAACAACCCCAATAGTTACATCAACTATCGTAAACGAATCTACGGTTATAGACCAAAAGAATAACCAATTAAGGGGAACTGGTGATTTCCAAAAAATATCAAATAATAAAAATATTGATTATGTAGAAGGTGAAGTAATAGTTAAATTTAAACAAAACAAACTCGATGTTAAAAGTCTGTTTGGAAAAGCACAGGCATTCATATTTGAGAAAAAATTTGCTCTAGTCAAAACAGATGAAATCAAAAATATTAATGTACAAATTTTTAAATCGGAAAAATCTACATTAGACTTGGTTAAAGAATTAAAAGCTGATTCTAGTGTTGAGTATGCAGAACCAAATTATATACGCTATCCTGCCACAATTTCCTCTAATGATACTTCAAAAAGTTTACTGTGGGGATTAGACAATACTGGGCAAAGTGTAAACGGAACAACTGGTACAAATGATGCTGATATTGATGCACCGGAAGCATGGGGTTTATCAGAAGGGAGCAGTAATGTAATAGTTGCAATAATTGATAGTGGTGTTGCTTACAATCACCCAGATTTATCGGCAAATATGTGGGATGGAACAAATTGTAAGGACGAAAATGGTACATTTTTAGGTGGTTGTAATCACGGATATGATTTTGAAGCTAATGATAAGACTCCATTACCAGATAACTCATCACATGGGACTCATATTGCTGGAACAATTGCAGCAGCTAAAAATAATTCAAAGGGAATAATTGGGGTAGATCCAAATGCAAAAATTATGGCTTTAAAATATGGATTTAATATAGCAAACGAGGTTAAAGCTATTGATTTTGCTATACAAAATGGAGCCAAAGTAATAAATGCTAGTTTTACTGGTAATAATTATTCTCAATCTGAATATGATGCAATAAATCGTTTTAAAAATGCAGGTGGAATATTTATTGCAGCTGCAGGTAATGAATCAGTTAACAATAATGGCGGTATTCCTAGTTATCCCTCAGATTATGATTTAGATAATATAATTTCTGTTGCCGCCACTACTCAAAATGATAGTTTAGCTAGTTTTTCTAATTATGGTGCAACATCCGTTGACGTGGGGTCTCCGGGAACGAATATTTATAGTACTGTCCCTAGTCAAACAACAATTTCTAATGAAAACTTTGAAAATGTTGTTACACCAAATATTCCAAGTGGCTGGGTTAAAGGTGGTACAAATAACAATTGGGGAACTATTGATGAAACCGCATGGCTTGGTTCTTCATGGGGTAAAGTCTTATATAGTGATCTTGCTTGGCCCTATGCAAGCAATACAAATTCAGTAATAAATTCACCAACATATAACCTTAATGTATCAGGAGCAAATATAGACTTTTGGGCAATTTGCGACACTGAGTATATTACCAGTGGTTGGGCAGATTATATGCAATTGGAATATAGTTCAGATGGAACTAATTTTACTCCTGCAGATAACCCATATTATTCCGGTGAAATATTTAGATGGGATGAACCAACCTTTGATATTTTAAATGATGATCCATTAGATAATACTGGTTCCTCAGCATTTCATTATGAAAATATCCCAATACCAAGCCAATATTTAACTGGTAATTTTAAATTTCGCTTTCGTTGGGTAACAAATGCAACTGACAATGCTTACAATGGTTGTTTAGTAGATGATGTAAAAATAACTAAATTTAGTGATGGGTCTGATGAACAATATGGATATATGGAAGGTACATCTATGGCAACACCTCATGTTGCCGGACTGGCTGCACTTATCGAAGGATATAATTCAAGCCTTACACCTGCACAAGTAAAAAGTATTATTTTAAATAGTGGTGATAGTATTCCAGCATTGTCAGGTAAAACGGTATCAGGAAAAAGAATTAATGCCTATAAAGCACTTCAAGCAGCTAATTTTAATAAATCAATTACTTCTTTTACGATCACTGGACAGGTTGGGGGATCTACTATAAATGAGAGTTCTCAATCAATTGGCATTACTATGCCATTTGGGACAAATGTAACTTCTCTCGTACCTACCATCTCTACTAGCGGAGTTTCAGTTAGTCCAGCGAGTGGTGTTGCAAATAACTTCTCAACTCCCCAATCATATACAGTAACAGCCACTGACTCGTCTACTCAAATATATACCGTAATTGTCACTGTTTTACCCGATCCGATAGCGATTGCATTTGATGAAATATCGGCTATGTTGGCTGCAAACCCAAATAATATAGCCAATAACTTAAACGAAGTGACCACTGCTAATATAAGTGGTTTTTCTGGATTGTATTTCGAAAAATCTATAAGTGAAGTACCTGTTGGAAAATTATCTTTTAGTACTGCTTTAAATTTATCTAGCAATGAGACAAAAACATTTTTACAAAATTTGGGAACTAAATTAGATCAAGGGAATGGAAGAATTGCTTTAGATGCACGAGATTCAGCAGTATTTAGTGCTACTGGAGCTACTTTAACTATGTATGACATGCCTAGTGGAATTGCTTCTTCCCAACTTATTGTTCGTAATGATCTTGGGGTAATACTTAATCCAACAGAAATAATTAGTAGTTTTAGTCAAGACATTTCAACTGGTGATATTACTTTTAATACTGCTCATTTTACACAGTTTGACATTGATTTAACAAAACCAATAATTGCCTCACATGCAGATGTCGGTCCTATAGAGGCGACATCGGGGTCTGGGGCTACCGTAACATATACATCGCCTCTAGCAACTGACAATATTGACTCTTCATCTTCTGCCACTTGTGATCCGCTATCTGGAACTACTTTTGCCTTAGGACAGACTACTGTAACATGCAATAAGACAGACACTGCTGGAAATTCAGCAACACCGACAACTTTTTCTGTCACTGTAGTCGACACAACTAAACCAATTATTGCTTCACATGAAAATATAACCACCCTAGCAACTTCTGGTTCTGGTGCTATTGTTTCATATACACCTCCACTAGCTACAGATATTGTTGATGCAACTGCTCCAGCAACTTGTAGTCCTGCTTCTGAATCTATATTTCCAATTGGTGACACCACTGTTACTTGCACAAAAACTGATTCTTCGGGAAATAGTGCAACCCCAACCACATTTACAATTACCGTCCAAAAGAATCCTCCAGTTCTTGATTCCATTGGCAACAAATCAATTGACGAATTATCTAATCTAACCTTTACAGCCAGTGCAACTGATGTTGATAGCCCAACATTAACATATTCCTTAACTGGAGCTCCAACTGGTGCAACTATAGCCAGTGATACTGGTGTCTTTAGCTTTACTCCAACAGAATTACAAGGCCCCGGAACATACACTTTAACCGTTAATGTAACTGATGGTACAAGTACTGATTCAGAAGAAATCACTATTACTGTTAATGAAGTAAATGTTGCTCCGATTTCTCAAGACAGTTCTACTACTACTAATGAAGACACAATTAAAACAATTACTCTTAATGCAACCGATTCTGATTTACCAGTAAATGCTTTAACTTACTCAATTGTTTCTGGAGTTAGTCATGGTGTTCTGAGTACCATCTCTGGAAATCAATTAACCTATACACCTTCTGCTGATTACAACGGTTCAGACTCGTTTACCTTTAAAGCTAACGATGGGACTGCAGATAGTAATACCTCCACAATCACTATTACTGTTACTCCTATCAATGATGCACCAATAACTAATGATGGATCAAAAACCACAAACGAAGATACTTTAA
>CAYPBP010000002.1:0-110023 GCA_964408995.1 uncultured Gammaproteobacteria bacterium
CATTTCGACTAAGTCTAAGAATTCTGGATCTTCAACTAAATCACATTTGTTTAAGAAAACGACCAATGATGGAACGTTAACTTGTTTAGCTAACAAAACGTGTTCTCTAGTTTGTGGCATTGGACCGTCTGGTGCAGAAACCACAAGAATAGCTCCATCCATTTGAGCAGCACCGGTAATCATGTTTTTGACATAATCAGCATGTCCTGGACAATCAATGTGAGCATAATGTCTCTTTTCGGATTCGTATTCGATATGAGAGATAGCGATAGTAACGATTTTGGAAGCGTCACGAACAGTACCACCCTTAGCAATGTCTGCATAGGATTTGGCGCTACCTTGGACTTTTGAAATAGCGGCGGTTAAAGTGGTTTTACCATGATCAACGTGGCCGATAGTACCGACATTAACGTGTGGCTTATTTCTTTGATAAGTGTCTGCCATTTGTTTTTTCTCCTTTTTTATTTATTGTCTTGTTTAAGACTAAATTTAAAACTAATAATATTTAAGATTAAAATGCTTTTGAATTGTATCAGCTCAGCTGGAGCTTTGCAACACACAAAAAGAAGCAATTTAATGCCTTTTTTAGAAAAATAATTATCTAAATCGAGTTAAGGAAATTTTACCATAAATAATGACTAAGTTTTAGTGCCAAAAAACAAAAATGCCCCCAGCGGGGCATTTAAAATTAGATATATAACTAATGTTTTGGATAAACAATAGGAGGTAAATTAAATCTTTCTTTTCTAAACTTTATATTCTCTTCATGACAATGACAAAATTTTTTTAAAGTTGCAAGATCACCTTTTAAATGACTATTATCTTTAAATTTTGTTCTTGATAAAATTTTAACGGTACCATTTGGAATCTTTCCGTCTATTCTTTTAAGAACAATTTCTGGTTGAGTATTATTTTTGTCTATTTTTTCTAATTGAGAAGATATAACTGGAGTAAAATCATAATTACTATATTTTATATTCTCAGGTGTTTGACCTACAAAAATTACTATGCCAATTGGTGAAACTATAATACTAGAATTTCTATAATCAAAAGTTGCCCTAACAAAGGGAATTCCGTTTTTATCAATTTCTTCATTATGAAATGAATTAGGATATTTTTCAGGAAATTGTCGCATTATAGCCAAACCTTCTTGGCTAAAAGATTCATTTGCTTGTTGATCTAAGTGTCTTTCTTTAGTTGACATATGTTTATATAATATTAACTATAAGTTAGTATAACATAATAATATGCAAATATCAATAAAAACATTACTTTTTAATCTTTTTCTTTTAAATTAAGATCTCGATTAAATTCTATGGCTATTCTGGTATATTCACCATTTTTTTTAAGAACATTATATGAATAAGTACCGTAACATTCTTGGTCTTTTAGAATTTGAAATAAACTATCAGTATTAATTTCCTCAATAGGAGTTCCATTATCTTTAGCAATTTCTTTATCTGGTGACAAATTAACTTGGTCTAATCTTCTTATAAAGGATTTGTCTTTAATTTTAATTAGATTATTCATAAAACCAAGATTGTCTTCATCTTTAAAAGTTGCGATCTCGCATTTATTACTCATATTTTGGTTAAAAAATAATATTTAGGGGTATTATGACACATAAAAAAGAAAAAAATACCCCTGAAAACCAGGGGTATTTAAATATTAAATTAAATCTAATTAACCGTTAGTTTTGGTGGTTAATTTTTCTTGAATATCACGAGGGACGGGATCGTAACGACATGGTTCCATATAAAATGATCCTCGACCTTGAGTTAAACTTCGAATGACAGTGGCATAACCACTAACAGCTTCAAGAGGAACGAAAGCATGAATGGTGGTAAAACCATGACTATCTTCGGTTCCATTAATTTGACCACGACGAGACGAAAGATCTCCAATAACGGTTCCTAAAAACTCTGAAGGAGTGGCTACTTCAAATTTCATAATAGGTTCAAGAATTAAAGGCTTAGCAGCAGCAAAAGCATCTTTGATAGCGTAGTTACCAGCTAATTTGAAAGCCATTTCAGATGAATCAACATCGTGATAGGTTCCATCATAAACTGTAACTTTAATATCAGTGGCTGGATAACCAGCAATGATACCTTTTTGAAGACTTTCTTTGACACCTTTTTCGATGGCTGGAATAAAGTTAGCTGGAATAGCTCCACCTTTGACAGCATTGACAAATTCGTAACCTTCCCCTCTTTCTTTTGGTTCGACTTTAATTTTACAATGACCATATTGACCATGACCACCAGATTGATGAATATATTTACCTTCACCATCAGCATCAGCTGAAATAGTTTCACGATAAGCAACTTGAGGTGAACCAGTTTTGACATTGACGCCAAATTCTCTTTTAAGACGATCAACGATAATTTCCAAATAAAGTTCACCCATACCAGCGATAATGGTTTGGCCAGTTTCTTGATTGTAAGTAACTTTGAATGTTGGATCTTCAATAGCTAAACGGTTTAGAGCAGCTCCCATTTTTTCTTGATCATCAGCAGTGGCTGGCTCGATAGAAAGAGAGATAACTGGTTCAGCAAATTGAATTGGAGATAAAGAAATAGTGTTGTTGGCATCGCAAAGAGTGTCACCAGTAGTTGATTCTTTTAAACCAATACAAGCCACAATTTCTCCAGCAAAACCCTCTTCAATACCTTCACGTTTGTCAGCATGCATTAAAAGTAAACGACCAATACGTTCACTTTTGTCTTTGGTGACGTTGTAAACTTCGGTACCAGCTTTTAGAGTTCCTGAATAAACCCGAACATAAGATAAAATTCCAACGTGTGGATCTGATTGAACTTTGAATAAAAGGGCAGATAATGGTTCAGTTTTAATAGGTTTTCGACTGATAACATCATTAGTTTTTGGATCATAACCTTCGGTTGGAGGTAGGTCTAGAGGAGATGGAAGATAATCAACGATACCATCTAAAATTGGATGGATACCTTTATTTCTCCAAGCAGCACCACAGTAAACAGGGAATAATTTTCTATCAATAGTAGCTTTTCTAAGAGTGGCTTTTAACTCTGGAACGGAAATTTCTTCATCGTTTAAAAACTTTTCCATTAAAACTTCATCTTCACCAGCAATTTTTTCAACCATTTGAGCTCTGGCTTTAGTAGCTGCATCTTTATATTCATCAGTGACATCTTTAACAGTAAATTCCATACCTTCTTCGTCCTTGTCATAAACAATCATCTTCATATTCATAAGATCGATAACACCAACATGGGCATGTTCTTCACCAACAGGTAAAATAACTGGACAAATTGGAGCTTTTAATTTTTCATTAATACTATCAAGAGTGCCTTGAAAAGAAGCACCGATTTTATCCATTTTATTAACAAAAGCAATTCGAGGAACACCATATTTATCAGCTTGTCGCCAAACAGTTTCAGATTGAGCTTGAACACCAGCGTTAGCATCAAAAATCATAATGGCACCATCAAGAACACGAAGTGATCTTTCAACTTCAGCCGTAAAATCAACGTGCCCAGGAGTATCAATGATATTTAGACGATAATCTTTCCAATAGGTAGTAATACAAGCAGATTGAATGGTAATACCTCTTTCTTTTTCTTGAGACATGGAATCAGTGGTAGTTGAACCTTCATCAACTGATCCAATTTTGTGGATTTTTCCGGTATAAAAAAGAATACGTTCGGTGGTAGTAGTTTTTCCACCATCGATATGAGCGATAATACCAATGTTACGGACTTTATCCATAGGTACTTCACGATTTTTAGTTAGTTTAATTTGATCTGCCATTTTTTAGTTCGCTAGAGCGTTAGTTCGCTAGAGCTTTAGATTATTAATAATAAAAACCGTTGCTTTTGAGCAACAGCGGATGGACTTATGATACCATTTCAAAGTAAATTTACAATATTAGAATTTGAATTAATTTAAAGATAAAAATGATTATTTTTTACCTTTAATCCTTCTTGGATATTGATGTAGATATATATTAGGGTTAATGGTATGGCCATGTTTTTTAATTAAGATAACTGAAATTAAGAAAGTAATTAAAATTGGTATGGCACCAAAACTAATAGTTAATTCACCTCCAAAAATACCATAAAGTATACCGGCACAAATTGGACCAATAGTCCAACCCAAATCTTGGAAAAAAGAAATAATACTAGATACTTTTCCGTCATTATCATCATCTGTCTCTAGTTTGTTTAACCAAGACCAAAGGGCAATGTTTGACAATTCTTCACCAGCTGTAGCCAAAAAGCTAAAAAGAAGGAAAAGCCATTCAACTTGTCTGCCTAAGAAAAATCCAGTTAGGGCAAAAACTAATAAGCCAATAATGACAGAATGTTTTTCTTTCATTTTTTGACTTAACTTACCTAAAGAGCTGCCAAGAAGAATAATAGCAAAATCAAATATTCCAAGACTAATATCAAACAATCTTTTAGATGGATCAGCCATCATAAGAGGAACAGAAAACCAAACTATACTGTAAAAGATGCTAGAGCAAACACCTTGAAGAATTAATAACCAAAGAGCTGGGTTTAGTTTATTAAGAGATTTAAATAATTTTTTAAATACATTGCGACGAATGTAATAATGATGATGGATTATTTTTTTTCTTGATTGACAGAAATAGTATCTTTGGGAGAAATCCAAATAAAGAATAAGGTCAGAAAAAATAAGGCTGCTGATATTAACCCAGTTGTAGTAGGGGAAAAATTAATAGTAAACATTAAAGCTAAACAGCCTAAGGTTATTCCACTAGCACTAGAAATATCTCTCAGAACCATAAACTTTTCACCATTTTGTGGCGGAGCCATAGAGAGAATGTAAGCATTTATGCCAGGCATAAAAAACAACCAACCAAAAGCACTACTGATTGCAGCAACAATAAACCCAGTTAAACCAGGAAAGAAAGCTAAAATTAAAGCAGAAAATATAAAAATAATGGTTCCAAGACGAAGTATTTTGGTATAACCAAATTTGTCGAGCAAAAATCCAGCGGGAACATCTAGTATTAATTGGGTAAAAGAAAGTGCACCTATAATTAAACCAACTATCCAAGTTGCAGTTAGTTTATCTCCCAAAATTGGAAGAAAAGTGTAGTGAATATTTCCACTAAATTGAAAAAAAATAATAAATAGCCAAAAAGGAATTAAAGCATTTAATTTGGTTTTGGACATATAGAATAATTAATTATAGCGATTATTTAATATAATACAGATATGAAAAGAAAAAGTGTAGTTATTATTGGAAGTGGCATTGGTGGATTGACTGCCGGATATGAATTGTCAAAGAAAGGATATCAAGTTACTGTGTTTGAAAAAGAAAAGGAAATTGGTGGGTTGTTGTCTAGTTTTAAAATGGAGGGTGAAAAATTAGAAAAAACATATCATCATATTTTTAAGACTGATAAAGACATAATTAGTTTGATTAAAGAATTAGGACTTCAAGATAAATTAAAATGGCACAAAAGTTCGGTGGGACTTTTTTATAATAAAAAAATGTATCCATTTTTAGGATCAATTGATTTATTAAAGTTTAAAGAATTAGGACTTATTGATAAATTTAGACTGGGAATGGTTTATTTATTTTTAAAATTTGATAAAAAATTTTGGAAATACGAAAACGTTTTGGCTATTGATTGGATGAAAAAATGGGCTGGAAAAAGAGGATATAAAGTTATTTGGGAGCCACTTTTAAAAGGTAAGTTCCATGAATATTACGATAATATTTCTATGGCTTGGCTTTGGGCTAGAATCCATACTCGAGGTGGATCGACTAATGAAAAAGGGGAAGAAGTGTTGGGTTATATGGATGGTGGGTTTATTCAAATTATTAATAAATTGGCGAAAAATTTAAAAATACAAACCCTCCGCCCTGCGGGCACCTCCCTTGACAAGGAGGCTTCTAAATTTGATTTGGTAATTGATACTAGACCTTCAAAAGAAGTTGAATATTTGGGAGCAGTTGATGTGGTTTTTTCCTCAAAACAAAATCTTAGTAATTATTATTGGCATAATATTAACGATTTGAATTCCCCTTTTTTGGCCTTTATTCAACATACAAATTTGGTTGATAAAAAAAATTACAATAATAAACATATTTATTATTTAGGAACTTATGTGCCACAAGATCATAAATATTTTAAATATCCAGATAAAAAAATAGAAAAAGAATTCTTAGATTATTTAAAAAATATTTTTAGCGAATTTGATGAAAAACAAATTGAAGAAATTAAAACATTTAAATTTAAGAACGCTCAACATATAGTAACTAAAAACTATAAAACTCCGGATTATAAAATTGGAAAGAATCTATATCAGTTGAATTTTTCTCAAATTTATCCTGAAGATAGGGGAATTAACTTTGCAGTTAAAGAAGCCAGAAAACTAGTTAAGCTAATTGTTTTCTAATTTCTTCCAAGCCTTCGGTAAGGGTTTTGAAATTTAATCCAAGATCTTTAGCTTTTTGATTTGAAGTAATTAAGGTTTTTTGCCATGGACGACTCCCTTCTGGTTGAGATTTTACAAATTCATCAAGACTAGAAGCTCTGATTAAATCTTTATTTAAGCCAAAAACATTAGCAATCTCGAGACACATTTCATAAGGTGAGTGTGATGATGAACCAACTAAATGATAAATTCCATTAGTTTTATTATCGATAAAAAACCCTAGAGCAGCGGCAATATCGTCAATGAAAGTATAGGTACAAATTTGATCGGAAAACATTTTAACTTCTTCATTATTTTGAAGTTTGGCTAAAACTTTCCTGATAATATCAACTTTTGCTTCAAACTTGGCTCGATAAGGATAAGTAATGCGAGAGATATTATAGTTTTGATAACCAGAATCTATTATTACTTTTTCACCAAGATATTTAGTTTCACCGTACCATTCGATTGGACTTGGAGTGTCGGTTTCTAAATAAGGAGTAGCTTGGTTGCCATCAAAAATAAAGTCAGTTGAGATATAAATTAATTGTTGATTATATTTTTGGGCTAAATTTAGGATGTTTTTAGTCCCCTCTACGTTTAATTGATAACAAATGCCGGATTTGTCACCTCTTTGCTCCCAAGCTGCGTTGGTGTCGGTAAAAGCAGCCATATGGATAACAGCAATAGCATCTTTATTTTCTTGGAAAGCAGCGGCTAAGTTTTCTTTATCTAAAATATTTACACCAGTGTCGAGAGAAAAATCTACAAATTCAAATTTGTCTTTTAAAAGCTCAACTATACGACTGCCAACTAAACCACTTAGACCTGTTCCGATTATTTTTTGCATAAAATTCAATCTTCCCCTACCCCTTCTTTAACAAGACGGGGTAATTAATTATTAAAATATATTTAAACTTTTAATCTCTTCTAATTTTGGCCAGAGTTTATCTTTTTCAGATAAAATTAGATTTTCAAAATTCGGCCAATCAATTCCAAGCTGTGGATCGTTATATAGAAGTCCCCCTTCAGATTCTTTGTTGTAAAGATTGGAACATTTGTATTGGAAATCAGCAATATCGGAAAGAACTAAAAAGGCATGAGCAAAACCTTTTGGTATAAAAACCATTCTTTTGTTTTCTTCACTAATTAGAACAGCTTCGTGTTGACCAAAAGTTGGAGAATCTTGACGAAGATCAACAGCCACATCTAAGACTTCACCACGAGTACATCTAACTAATTTATCTTGAGCAAAGGGTGGTTTTTGAAAATGAAGACCACGAAGAACACCTTTGGTAGACCTGGAATGGTTATCTTGGACAAACTCAACATTAATACCATTTTCAGCAAAAGTTTTTTGATTGTAGACTTCCATAAAGAAACCTCTTTCGTCTGCGAAAACAGATGGTTCGATGATAACTAGACCTTCAATTTTGGATTTAATAAAATTTGGCATAAAACCCTCCGCCCTAACGGGCACCTCCCTTGACAGGGCGGCTATTTAATTTTTTATAAAAGGCTTCGGCTTCTTCTTTGGTTTCTTGATACCATTCTTGATTTTGAGTGTACCAATCAATGGTTTGTTTTAAGCCAGATTCTAAATCATATTTTGGTTTCCAGCCTAATTCTTTACTAATTTTATCCCAACTAACAGCATAATTATCATGAGCTGGACGATCGGCGACATATTCAATATCATCTTCGGTCTTACCCATTATTTTCAACATAGTTTTGACTAAATCGATATTGCTGGTACCTTTTTTAAGACCACCGATACAATATGTTTCACCTATTTTTCCTTTTAATAAAATAGCTTCGATAGCTCGACAATGATCTTCAACGTGAAGCCAATCTCTAAAATTTAAACCCTCTCCATAAACTTTTACTTTGTCACCATTTAAAAGATTGGTAATTGATCGAGGAATCATTTTTTCGGGATGTTGGTAAGGACCATAGTTGTTAGAACAATTGCTGATAGTTATTGGTAATCCAAAAGTTTTATAAAAAGATCTGACTAGGTGGTCTGAGGAAGCTTTGGAAGCGGAGTAAGGACTGGAAGGATCATAAGGAGTGTCTTCGTTGAATTGATCATCGGAACCAAATTTTATTGAACCAAAAACTTCATCGGTAGAAATATGGTGGAATCTTTTAATGCCATATTTGACAGCTGCACTTAAAAGAACATAGGTGCCAAGAACGTTAGTTTTAACAAAGAGAGATGGATCATCGATAGATCGATCTACGTGAGATTCGGCAGCAAAATGGACAATAGTGTCGATACCTTGGGCCATTATATGGTCGACTAATTCGGCATTGCCGATATCACCTCTGACAAATTCATAATTAATATTTGATTCAATATCGATAGTACTTTTGAAATTAGCAGCGTAGGTAACTTTATCTAAATTAACTATTTGATCATCGGGATGTTTTTCTAGCCAATAACGAATAAAATTACAACCAATAAAACCTAAACCGCCTGTGATTAAAATTTTCATAATAAGGATAGTTTAATCTAAAAGGGGTATAAAAAGCAAGTTTATAACCAACAAAAAACCCTCCGATTAAGGAGGGTTTTGAATTTCTTTAGTTGATTATTATAAATCAGATGAAGGAGTAGCAGCTTTTGGAGTTGGAATTTTAATGATTGAAGTTGGAGTAGCTGTTTTGGTTACTGTTGGAGTAACTTTGCTAACAGCAGCAGCACCAGTACTTAAATCAGTTCCGATAGTGAAAACTACATCATAAGGTGAAGTTGCAGTAAGATCGGTAGTATAAGTGGCTGGGAAATCAGTGGTTAATTTTGATCCAAAGTAAGCAGAAGTGGAAATATCTTTAACTTGAACTGAGTTTTCAGTAGCACTGGTTTTGGCATTGCCGGTAGCAACATTTTCAAAACCTAGAGCAACTAGGGTAGCTTTTAAGGTTGCTGCTTGACCAGTAATATCAGTAGCATTTAGAACTTGGATTTTAATTGTTTTACTAATTTCGGCGATAGTTGGAGTTGGAATGGCAGTTGGAGTGATAGTTTCAACAATGTCTTCAACAATTGGAGCTTCAACGTTTTCGTTGTTTTTGTTTAAGACAAACCAAATTATAACTGAAGCGAGAGCAGCAGTAAAAATGAAAGCTGCAACTATTGGTAAAATATTTGTTTTTTTGTTTTCCATATTTTTATAAGATGAACTAATATTGGTTGATGGCTTTATTATATCACTATTATGGGAAATTGAGCTAGTTATCTCACCCAAAACTGGTAGTGGTAGGTTAGAAGCCTTTAATAAACTTTGGGCAATTTGAGCTTCATCATAAGTGGTTTTATCTATATCGGTAGTAGTAATCAACTCTAATTCTTGGCCCTCGGGAACATAAACTTTTTTAGTGATACTGGAAAAATAAAAAGTAGAATAATTAAGAATTTTTTGAATATCAAGACTTGGTCCTTTTAAGTTGGCGGTTAAGTAAACTGAATTATCTTTGGAAAGAAGAATAGTATATTCTTGATCATTAAGAGGATAGATTAGGAAAAAATCTTGTTTGTAGATTGAAGAAATAGTATTGGAAATAGCTGAAGCAACTGAATTTAATTTATCAATTTTGATACCAATAGATCCTAAATTGTCAGTAAGTTGGTCTAATTTTGGTTTGTCGTAAATAAAAGATTGAATGATGGTTTTGTCGTCGTCAGTTTGGATTAACTTATAGTCAATAGCTTCTGGAGTAATTTCAAAATTAACCAAATTGGAAGCTAGACCAATCACCTCTTTTTTATCAATACTTTCAATTTTAGTATCGTAGGTAAAAGATTTGGTGAAGATAATATCGTCTGGAACTAGAACAGAAACAGAATCAATTTTATTTTGGTTGAAGTATAAGGATAAAGATTCAAGATCTTTGTCACTACATTTTTGCCAAAGATTAAAATCGAAACTAAGAGTATTATTTTCTTTTCGATCAATATAAACATCAACCGATTTGGCTTTTGGCCATAAAACAAGTTTTGGTTTGGAGAATAATGACATCACCCTATGATAACAAATTAGAGCTCAGATTGTAGATATTAGATTTGAATTACTTTCTTTACCAACGTAAGTGAGCAAAAGCTTTGTTGGCATCAGCCATTCTTTCAACTTCTAGCCTTTTGCTAACAGCTGAACCTTCACTATTTAAAGCAGATAAAAGTTCAGAGGCTAACTTCTCGGCAAAAGTATGAAATTGTTTATTGCTTTTGGCACGAGCGGCAGTGATAAACCATCTTAAAGCCAATGAACTTTGACGAGCACCACGAACTGGAGTTGGAACTTGATAAACAGCTCCACCAATTCGGCGAGGTCTAACTTCAATTTTTGGTCTAATATTTTCTAAAGCTCGATCTAGAACATCCAAAACATCTTCTTTTGGAAATTCTTTTTTAAGTATATCTAGAGCATCATAAACTTGCTTTTCAGCAGCGGTTCTTTTGCCATCTCTCATGCAAGCGTTAATTATTTTACTAATAGTAACGTTGCCATAGATAGTATCTGGAAGTACTTCTCTAGTTTTATTTATTCCTTTTCTTGACATAATTTAGTTTAAAAGTTTAATAGTTTAATAGTTAATTAGGCTGTTTTATCAACGGCTCTTTTAGCACCATATTTACTTCGAGATTGCATACGACCGGCAACAGCACCAGCGTCATATTTACCACGAATAATACGATAACGAACACCTGGTAAATCCCTAACTCTACCACCTCTTATAGAAACGATACTGTGTTCGGCCAAATTGTGACCAATACCGGGAATATAAGCGGTAACAGAAGCGTGATTGCTAAGTTTTACTTTAGCAATTTTTCGCAAAGCTGAATGTGGTTTTTTTGGAGTCATAGTTTTGACTGAAATAACCACACCTTTTTTAATAGGATTTATACTAAGTGTAGGTCGATTGGTAATGGTGTTAAAACCATTACGCAAAGCAACAGTTCGAAGCTTTTGAGTTCTTCTAGTTCGACCTGTTTTAATAAGTTGATTAGTTGTTGGCATATTTTTATTTTTGATTTTTACTGACGGGTATCAATCGTCCGATAATAACATTTTCCTTAAGACCAATCAAGCCATCGACTTCGGCTAATAAGGAAGCTTCAGTCAAAACACTGGTGGTTTGTTGGAAGGAAGCAGCAGACAACCAAGAACCAGTAGTAAGAGCAGAATTGATTAAACCAAGTAAAACTTTTTTACCAATAGCTGGTTTACCATTGTTATTAGCTTTGGCTTTGTCGTTAGCAGCATGGAAAACAGCAGCAGTAACGGTTTGACCATAAAGGAAAGTAGTATCACCTGGATCTTCGATTTTAATCTTGTCACTCATTTCTTTAACCATAACTTCTAAGTGTTTATCATGAATACCAATTCCTTGAGATTCATAAACTCCTTGAATACTATTGATTAAGTATTTTTGAGCGGCTTCTATTCCGTTGACATCCATGATTTCTCTGACGTCTAAAGAACCAGAACAAAGTTGAGTTCCTTGACCAATTAGATCACCATCAGCAACTAAAATAGTAGCGTTTAGAGGTAAAACATAAGTAATAATTTTGGCATTATTATTTTCATCTTTGCCAGTGAGTTTAATTTCATAACCATCAGTGTTTTCCTTAACTTTAACTTTTCCACTAATTTCGGCTAAAGGTGATGGAACTTTTGGAGTTCTGATTTCGAATAGTTCTTGAACACGAGGTAAACCTTGAGTCACATCGACACCAACAACACCTCCGGTGTGTTTAGTTCTAAGAGTTAATTGAGTTCCTGGCTCACCGATAGATTGAGCTGCAATAACACCGACTGGAACACCGACTTCGACCAATCTTCTTTTAGAAAGATCCCAACCATAACATTTTTGACATAAACCAGTTTCAGCATTACAAGTTAATGGTGATCTAATATCAACTTTACAAATTTCTTTTTCTTCAATCAAAGCAACTTCGTCATTGTTTAACAAAGTCCCCTTTTTGATTAAAACTTTTTTGGTTTTTGGATCAAGAATGTCAGTAGCTAAGATTCGACCTAAAATTCTTCGACTGAAATATCTTTCTCGGTTCTTTTCGTTAGCATCAATAGTGATGAATTTGTCAGTATGACAATCATCAGTTTTGATAATAGCGATATGAGCAGCATCAACTAATCTTCGAGTTAAATAACCAGCATCAGCAGTTTTTAAGGCGGTGTCAGCTAAACCTTTTCGAGTTCCTCTAGCACCAGTTACGTATTCAAAAACTGACAAACCTTCTCGGAAATTAGATTTAGTTGGAAGTTGAACGATTTTACCAGTAGGATCAACCATTAAACCTCTCATACCTGAAAGCTGTTTGATTTGGTCTTTAGATGCACGCTTAATACCTGCAGCAGAAACGATACGGATTGGAGAATCAATATCAAGAGTAGCCCAAGTTTTTTCAGCAATTTCTTCGGTTTTCTCCATCCAAACAGATTGAGAAAGTCGTTTCTTTTCTTCGTTACTGATTAAACCATTTTTGTAATTTTCTTCGATTTCTAAAACTTGTTTGTTAGCAGCTAAAATAATAGCTTCTTTTTCAGGTAAATTTCCACAATCAGACATGGATAAAGAAAGACCAGAAAGAGTGAAACCAGCAAAACCAATATCTTTTAGAGAATCAATTAATTTAACCGTTTTTAAACGACCAGCAATTTCAAGTGATTTTACAACTAAATCATTGACTGATTTAGAACCAGCCATAGCTTCGTTTAAATAATCAAATTCTTCTGGAAGAATTTGATTGAACCAAATACGACCATAGGTAGTTTTGATTAATTTACCATCTAATTTAACAGCAATTAATTCTCTAAGAGTTATTTTTTTAGCTTCATAAGCTAGTTCAACTTCAGCTGAGTCACCAAAAATAGATAGACCTTCAAAACTATCAGTAGTTTCTTTATCTTGATCTTCGGATCTAACAGAAGTGATGTAATAACAACCGACAGCCATTTCCTGAGTTGGAACTGAAACTGGATTACCATCAGCTGGTTTTAATAAGTTGTGAGATGGAAGCATTAATCTTTGAGCTTCTTTTTGAGAAGCAACAGAAAGAGGTAAATGAACACCCATTTGATCTCCATCAAAGTCAGCATTGAAAGCTTTACAAACACAAGGGTGAAGTCTGATGGCTAAACCATCAACTAAAATTGGTTTGAAGGCTTGAATTGAAAGTTTATGTAAAGTTGGAGCACGATTTAATAGAACGTAACTCTTTTTAGTGACTTCTTCTAGAATGTCATAAACTTCGTTAATACGATGATCAATTAAGTTTTTTGCACTTTTAATGTTTGGAGCAATTCCAGTGGCAATAAGTTCACGAAGAACAAAAGGTCTATACATTTCTAGTGCAATTTCTTTTGGAAGGCCAACTTGATTTAATCTTAATTCTGGACCGACAACGATAACTGAACGACCAGAATAATCGACACGTTTACCTAAAAGGTTGCGTCGGAAACGTCCTTTTTTACCGCGTAAAAGATCTGATAAAGATCGAGGAACTCTTTTAGCACTCTTTCTTTTATTTTTAGAACTTTTTTGAGCATCAATTAAAATATCAACTGATTCTTGGAGCATTCTTTTTTCATTTCTTAAAATGATTTCTGGAGCACCAAGTTTGAGTAATTTTTTAAGACGATTATTACGATTGATTAAACGACGATATAAATCATTTAAATCAGAGGTAGCAAAACGACCACCGGTTAATTGAACCATTGGTCTTAAATCTGGTGGTACCACTGGAACTTGAGTAAAAACCATCCATTCAGATTTAATATCATTTTCAATCATGCCATTTAAGATACGAATCTTATACATGATTTTCTTTTTCTTAAGTTTAGAACTGGTTTTAGCTAATTCTTTTTTAAGATTTTTAACAGTTTCCACTAAATCAATTTGTTTTAAGACTTCATAAATAGCTTCAGCACCCATTTGAGCGGTGTAGAAAATATCAGATTCAAATTGAGAAAGATAAAAGCTTTCTTCGTCGGAAAGAGTAGATAAAATCTGGAGATTTTGAATCTTTTCTTCCAAATATTTCATCAAACCATCGATTCGGTTTTTTTCTGAAATAGCTTTGTTTTCTAATTTTTGAACTTCTTGTTTTAATTTAATATCACGTTCTTCCACCGCAATTGAAAGTTGATCTTTGTTTTTGATTTTAACCTTAAGATCTTTTTTCTCTTTATCTGTATCCTCGGTAATAATTTCAATAGCTTTTTTAGTATCGACATTAATTTGATCTATTCTTTTTTTAGAATTATTCATCAAATTATCTAAAGCTTCTTTGCGCTTGGTGTCATCAACAGAAGTAATAAGATATTTAGTGAAATAAACAACTGATTCAAGATCTTTTTGAGGAACATCAAGAATAACTCCAATTGGAGATGGGGTGTTTCGAAGATACCAAAGATGAGTTACAGGAGCAGCTAGAGTAATGTGACCCATTCTTTCTCGACGAACTTTTGAAGTAGTGACTTCAACACCACAACGATCACAAATTACACCTTTGAATCGGATTTTTTTGTATTTGCCACAGTAACATTCATAATCACGACTTGGTCCAAATATTTTTTCACAAAAAAGACCATCTTTTTCTGGTCTCCAACTTCGGTAATTGATTGTTTCTGGCTTAATAACTTCACCACAAGACCAAGATAAAATCTCTTCTGGGGAAGCTAATTTGATTTGAAGCCCCGAAAAATCGATCATGCTTTTAAATTTAAACATTATTCTTCCTCCTTTGAAATTGTTAAACCTTCTTTGACTATTTCTTCCTCTATTTCAGCTTCTATTTCAGCTGAAACCTCTTCTAGTGGAATCTCCAATGGAGGAGCAGTTTCCTCTGGAGAAAGATCAGTAATACTGGCAATTTCACCTTCAATTATTTCACCATTTTCTTTGACACCGATTGGAGAAATATCGAGGGCTAAGCCAGCTAATTCTTTGGTTAAAACTTTGAAAGATTCTGGAATGGCTGGTTCTGGGATTGGTTCACCTTTGATGATGGCTTGGAAAGCATGAGTTCTACCTTCAATATCATCAGATTTGATAGTTAACATTTCTTGTAAGACATGAGCAGCACGATGAGCTTCAAGAGCCCAAACTTCCATTTCTCCTAATCTTTGACCTCCCATTCTGGCTTTACCACCAAGAGGTTGTTGAGTAACTAAAGAGTATGGACCAGTAGAACGAGCATGGACTTTATCATCAACCATGTGGACTAGTTTTAGAATATAACCAATACCAACCACTGATTCTTGATCATAAGCTTCACCAGTTCGACCATCATAAAGTTGAGTTTTAGTAGAAGTTGATAAACCAGCTTTGATTAATTCTTGAGCTATTTCAGCTTCTGAATATTTTTCAAAGACAGGAACAGCATATTTTTTACCAAGCTTGTAACCAGCATAAGCTAAAGTAACTTCAAGAATTTGACCTAAATTCATACGAGCAACAACGGACAATGGAGACATCACCATATCAACAGGAGTACCATCAGCAAGTCGTGGCATATCGTATTGAGGCATAATTCGGCAGATAACACCTTTGTTACCGTGTCGTCCAGCGATTTTGTCACCTTCTTGAATACGTCTAATTTGAGCTACATAAACTTTAACTATTTTATTAACACCTGGATCTAATTCATCACCGCTTTGTTTATCAAGAATATCGACTTTAATAACCACACCACCTTCACCGTTGGCAACACGAAGTGATGTATCTTTAACTTCTCTAGCTTTTTCACCAAAAATGGCTCTTAAAAGCCTTTCTTCGGCAGATAATTCTTTTTCACCACGAGGTTCAACTTTACCGACTAAAATATCATTTGGACCAACAGTGGCACCAATCATAACGATACCGTCTTCAGTTAATTTAGCTAATTCGTTTTCAGAAACATTGGGAATATCTTTAGTTAATTCTTCTGAACCTAATTTTGTTTCCACAACTTGAGCTGAATATTCATAAATTTGAATGTTGGTTAAAACATCTTCTTTGACTAATCTGTCGGAAATTAAGAATGAATCTTCGTAAGATAAACCATCAATAGAAGCATAAGCCACTAAAAGATTTCGACCAATTGATAATTCACCACCATCAGTTGATGGCCCATCAATCAATAAATCACCTTCTTTAACAACATCACCAGTACTGACAACAACTTTTTGGTTGTAACAAGTACCATATGGTGAAGTTCTTAAAAATTTAGTTAAGTTGTAAGTTTGAGTTTTTCCGTCAGCACTAATTTCACTGGATTCACAACCAGCTTCGGTAGCTTTTTTGTCAAGAGCAACAACAATTTTACTACCATCAACATAAGTAACTTTACCTGAATGTTTAGCTAAAACTGTTCTTCTCATAGAATTGGCAACTGTAGCTTCCATGCCAGTACCAACATAAGGAGATTCTGGAGCAATTAAAGGAACAGCTTGAGTCTGCATGTGAGAACCCATAAGAGCACGAGTAGCATCATCATGATCAACAAAAGGAATTAAAGCAGCTGAAGCACCAACAATTTGGTTTGGAACTAAGTCAATTAATTCGACTTGGTCAATTGGACCTTCGATGAATTCACCTTGATAACGAATTGGGACCCAAACTTGTTTGGTAATATTATTTTCATCAAAATGAATACCTAAGTGGGTTATTTTCTTTTCGTATTCATCTTCAGCATCAACATAAGTAAAATCTTTAGAAATAGTGTAACCACCTTTAACTTTTTCAAGAGTTCTGAAAGGAGCTTCTAAAAAGCCATATTTATTAACTTTTGAATAAAGAGCTAGATAGGTAACTAAACCAATATTTGGACCTTCTGGAGAACGAACGGCACAGATACGACCGTATTGAGAACTATGAACGTCACGAATTGAGAAAGCTGCTCTTTCTCGGCTAAGACCACCAACACCAACAACAGTAACACGACGTAATAAATCAAGCTCAGAAAGTGGATTGGTTTGATCTAAGATAGCAGAAAGTTGATTCGATCTAAAAAAAGTATTAAGAGCAGAAATTAATGGTTGAGGATTAATCATTTGAGAAGGAGTTGGTTTTTCTTTGGTAGAAATTAAACTCATTCTTTCTTTAACCATTCTTTCAAATCTAGCTAAGGCTGGACGGATAGCAATTTGAGAAACGATTTCACCACAACGTCGAAGACGTCGATTGGCAAGACTGTCAATATCATCTAAACGAGTGATTTCATTTTTTTGAAGTTGAATTAAGTATTTAATAGCAGCAACTAAATCTTCTTTTCTTAAAATCCAGTTTTCTTTATCTTCATCATTAAATTTGAAACCAAATTTTTTATTTATTTTATAGCGACCGACATTACCTAATTCATAAGTACGTAAATCAAAGAATCTTTCATTAAAGAATTTTTGAGCATTTTCTTGAACAACTGGTTCACCTGGACGAAGTTTTCGATAAAATTCTAGGATAGCTTCATCTGGAGTTTTAGAAATATCAGCTTGAATAGTGTTATTAATAAAATCACCAAATTCGGCAACTAATTGTTTGTCTCCCATGAGACAAGCAGCTCTTAATAAAATAGTAGCTGGAAATTTCTTTTTTCTATCAATTCTGGCAAAGATAACATCTTTTTTACCAATGAAAAATTCGAGCCAAGAACCACGAACAGGTCGAATTTCAGCATTATAGAGAGTTTTACCAGTAGCAGGATCGTTTTCTCCAGTGAAATAAACACCAGGAGACCTAACTAATTGATTAATAACACCTCTTTCAATACCATTAACAATAAAAGTACCTTCTTCGGTCATAGTCGGAAGATTTAAGAAGAAAACATCTTCTTCACAAACATTGTTAGTTCTTTTATTGGTTAATTTGGCTTTAATACGAACAGGAACAGTGTAATTTAATCCTTTTCTTTTGGCAACATCTGGAGAAGTTGTAATACAATCATAATTTAATTCTCCAAGTTCAAGCTCCCAGTTGTTACCGGTGTAGTCTTTGATTGGAGATATAGATTGGACGGTCTCTTTTAGCTCTTTTTCTAGGAATTCTTTCCAGGAATCTCTTTGAATTTGAATTAAATCTAACTTAGGAAGGTTTGGGTATTTATCACCCCATTGAGTTCTTTTTACGGAAGGCATCAACAAATTTAATTATTAAGAAAAGGGCGAGTTATGTTCCAACGGCTCGACCGAATGTAGGTATTATAAGGCCTTTGTCAAGTCCGGTCAATAGGTATAATTCGGGCAGAAATTATAAGAAAGCATTTGGAATTTCTTTAAGTAGAGAATTACATTGATCTTGGGCTTTTTGTTCATTAATATCTTCTGGTCTAGCACCACCACAATTAAGAGTGTTTGACCAAACTAGTTTATCAGGATAGATATATACTAATTCAAAATCGCCAATACCTGTTAAAGGAATACTGTTTTTATATTTAATAATATCTTTATCTGTCCATTTATCATAATTTGGAGTTAAATAAAAATTATAAGTATACTTTCCTAAAATTGTATTTAGATTAGTTTTACTGATAGTTAATTTTTTGAATGATCCTTCTTTAATTTTTTGGGCAAAAGCATAAAGATTATCTTCTGGTTTAAGATAACCCATCCAAAAACTTTTCCATTCAGTATTTTTATTAGAAACAGTTAATTCTTTATAAGAATTCCAATTAATAATCATTTTTTGAAAAGATGTTTTTGCTGAGGTGGTGGCTGGCTTGGTTGGAACGATAATATTTTTGGAACCAGATTTAGTTGATTCACAAGCTTTTTCGGTACAGACGATTTCGCCTGTTTCAGTACAAGAACAAGTATTACAACCATCTTCGGTTGGAAAAGATTCCCCTACTTTATATTCTTTGTCATCTCTAGGACAAGTCATTGACGATTCTGGAGTTGGAGATGCTTGTGGTAACTCAGAATCATCTTTATCTTGAGTAGTTTTGTAATAAATTAAGCCAGCAGCAGCAAAAACTATAATGTTGATAAAAAGAATTATTAAAAATAGAGTTTTAAATATATTAAATTGAGGCTCAGCTTCATCAGAATCAATATAAGATGGAGGTTCATTAATTGGTGTTTGGTATTCTGGTGCTGCTATTGGTGGTAATTCTGGTTCAAAGCTTGATTCTATTGGTGGTAACTCTGTTTCAGGTGATAATTGTTCTGATTGAGGTGATTCTGGTGTTTCTATTTGTTCTGGTTCTGGTTGTGGTTCAGGTTGCGGTTCTGGTTGTGGTTCAGACTGTTTTTGGGAAGCAGTATATTCATCTAAAATTTGCTGGTATTTAGCAACGGCATCATCAACTGAATTAGATTGTGTTTCACTAATTAGTTCTGATTGAGGCATTTCTGGTTCTGGTTCTGGTAGATTTGGTTCAGGTTGCATTTCTGGTTCTGGTTGAATTACTTCCTCTGTTTCTTCTAATGTTGGATTTTGATCAATTGGTTCTGATGGTGTTTGGTCAATTGGTTCTGATAGAGTTTGGTCAATTGTCTCATTTGGTGTTTCTGGTTGTGGTGGATCTGAATAAATTGGTGATTCTTGATTAACAGGAACCTGATTGTTTGGGTTTTGATTGTTTTGTTGATCGTCCATAGATAAATATATCTGTTTTAATTATTGGTGTCAATAAAAGCTATAAATTGGTCTAATAAAAGTGATTTGATATCATTGGACATGAATTTTTTTATCAAAACTTTTGGATGTATTCAAAATACAGCTGATTCGGAAAAAATTAAGGCTTTTTATTGGAATAAAGGATATAAAGAAGTTAATGAATGGAGAAAAGCAGATTTAGTAATTATTAATACCTGTATTATTAGAGAGTCAGCGGAAAATAGAGTTTATGGTTTGATTAACGAGATAGATAAGTGGAATAAAACCCTCCGCCCTTCGGGCACCTCCCTTGACAAGGAGGCTTTAAAACCTATAAAAATTATAGTGACTGGATGTTTATCAGGATTAGCACATAAAGATAAAACAGGTAAAAAATTAGCTCAATTAAAAAGAGATTTTCCAACAGTGACTGAATTTTTACCAATTGAAAAAATTAGTTTTGAAATTGATCCAATTAGAGATAAAAAAAGTTTGGCTTTAATTCCAATTAGTTTTGGTTGTAGTAATTTTTGTTCTTATTGTATTGTTCCATTCGCTAGAGGTCCAGAAATTTCTAGACCAATGGAAGAAATTCTAAAAGAAATTGACGAAGTGATTAAAAATGGATTTAAAGAAGTGTTATTAATTGGACAAAATGTGAATTCATACGGTAGTGACTTTAAACCCTCCCCCGCCTGCGGCGGTACCTCCCTTGACAGGGAGGCTGTTTCTATTGTCCATATGGGGAAAAAACGACTTCATAGTTCTTTTCATATTTTATTGGAAGAAGTGGCTAAAAAAGATTTACAAAAAATTTCTTTTGTCAGTAGTAACCCATGGGATTTTTCGGATGAGCTAATAGACACTATTGCAAAATATTCAAACATTGATAGATTACTTCATTTACCAGTTCAAGCTGGCGATGATACTGTTTTGAAAAATATGAACAGAGGTTATACGGCTAAGGAATATTTAGATTTAGTTAAAAAAATTAGAGCTAAAATTCCAGATGTCAGATTTTCAACTGATATTATTATTGGATTCCCTGGAGAAGATGAAAAAGCTTTTCAAAATACAGTTGATTTATGCAAAAAAGCTAATTTTGAAATTGCTTATTTAAACAAGTATTCACCCAGAAAAGGAACAGTCTCGGCCAAACTTTATAAAGATGAAATAGCTCAAAGCGAAAAGAAAAAACGATGGAATGTGTTGAATGATTTGATTAATAAGAAAAAAGTGGTATAAATGACCTGTTATGATGGAAAAACAGCCAATACATTTTGAAAATGAACAAATGTCTTCTGGCATTTATAAAAAACTAGATAAATTTTTTGAGTCTAAATTTGGAACTAATAAAAGTCACGGGATGGCTTATGATGTGAAATTAAAAAGACTTTTTCCTATGAATCAAAACATAGAAATCCATACCATTGAAGATGATCAAAAAAAAATTATTAATATTACAAGAGATTCATCTACTAATTTTATACTAGATATTGATAATTTAAATTATAAAATTGAATTCGGTAAAGAAATATCAAAAAAAATATCACGAGAAATAAAAGATAGTAAGGTTGGGAGAATACATAATCCACATATCTTTTATCCACAATGGTCTGAAATTATGGAGGCAAAAGAAATGAAAAATTATGTGAAATTAGTTGATAGCTTGATTCAAAAAAATGACACTAGATATAAAGCATCATTTAAAATAGGTATTTAGCGATGTTGGATTTGTGTTCTTCGTAAGTTTTAGCATAATACATTTTATTATCTTTGCCTGTTATATAAAACATATAGTCTGATTCAATTGGATGGAAAGCAGCATAGATAGAATCATAGCCTGGATTACAAATTGGAGATGGTGGTAAACCTGGATTCTGATAAGTGTTAAATGGAGAAACAATAGAAGAGATATCTGTTGACTTTAAAAGCTTCCAATAATCAGTAGTTTTATTCCTTGAATCTCTGGCATACTGAACAGTAGCATCAGCCTGAAGAGCCATGCCCTCTTTGATACGATTTAATAAAACTCCAGCAATTTCTTGTTTAGATTTTAGAGTTCTGGCTTCACGCTCGATGATTGAAGCAAAAACTAAAATTTCTTGATCAGTAAGTTTTTTGTTAATAGCTCCCTCTTTGGCTTGATTGAATTTTTGATTAAAGTTTTTTTGGATAATTTCTAATATTTGATCAATAGTGTAATATTTAGGAATTAAATAACTATCAGGAAAGAGGTAACCTTCTTTAAGCCGACTTTTGGTTAAAAAATCTTTTTGAGTAAAAGGAACATCTGATGGAAAGATAGCGGCCACTTGCTCTATTCTGGTTCCACCAATAATTTTTAGCCAATAATCATTGACTCCACCTTTGGAAAGCTTAACAACAATTTCTTTGGTTGAAAGAGATGGGGATAATCTGAAAGTTCCGGCTTGGATTTTATTTTTTAAGCCAGAAGTATAAACATGAAATAAAAAGACATACTGATTGCGAATTAAAGAGTTTGATTCTAATTTTTGAGAAATATTTATCAACCCATCACCACTATTAATCACAAACATGGTGTTAGATTTATCGGTCGAAACTGCCTTAGAGTTAATTTTTAGATAAGAAAAAAAGGCGATCACAAGGACAGTAACCGAGACGGTAATAATTGCCAAAAATCGAAACATTTTTCTAAATTTCGTCGAATAAAGCACGGCGATAAGTTTTTTTGGCCGAGTCGTAAATAAAAATACGACCGCATTTACAAGTGACGGTGGTTTTACCCCTGACATCTTTTTTTATTCCACTGGAAAGTGGAGTGCCACAACCAACACAACGACCTTGCGATAATAACCAAGCCTGGATGGGAGAAATCAGATTTTTGATCATAATTTTTATTTAACTAATAACCTAATCGATTATTCTTCTTAATATAACTGCGGCAGCTACCGAATCGATTAATTTTTTGTAATCCTTTTTTTTATTTTTGTTTTTAATATAGATTTCTTGAGCTTCGATAGTGCTCACAGCTTCTTCAACTGTTTCTATATTTAATTGTAACACGCCACGAAGTTTTTTTACAAAAGTTTTAGTAAGTGTGGCCACTTCACCTTCTGAGACACCGACATAAATGCCATCGATTTTATAGTCAGAAATAACTTTCTTAATATTATCAATAGTATTTTCGTCGTTTTTGATAACCGGAATGGGAGTAATTATGCCCATAGTAGAAACAGCTAGTCCAATTCTTTTAGTGCCGTAATCAATAGCAAGATAATTCATAGTTTATTTTTATTATAATTCATGTTTGGTAAAGCAAGTGAAAGGATAATAAATAAACCCCCAATTAAAACATTGGGTGTGGGGATTTCTTTATAAAAAAGAAAACCAAGTATAATCACAAAAATTAATTCAAATAAAAGAATTAAACCACCCTTTTGGGATTCAATATTTTTAAAACCATAAAGGGTTAATAACATACCCAAAACTACTGTAATAGCAAAACCAATAAGCGTTACCCAAACATTAAATGGTAAATATAAATTTATTTTTTCTTTGGTTAAAAATAATAGTATAAAACTAAAAATAAAGGCAATAAAAAAACTAATTAAATTTACTTGGGTAATAGAATATTTAATAGTTAATTTTTTACTAGTACTAACAGTCAAACCAAAACAAAATCCAGAAATTAAAGCAAGAATTGATGGAATTATGGCTATATTATAAAAACCACCACCATAAATAAATATAAGTCCAATAAAAGCAAATATTAGACTTATTATTTTAATTTTATTTATTTTTTCATTTAAAAAAAATGAACCATAAATAAAATTACTAGCAACAGAAGCACCATAAAAGATAAATAAAGCTAATCCTAAAGGAAGTTTGTTGACAGCAATATAAAAACTTGAAGCATCGATTATAACTAAAATACTCCTAAATAAAAATAAAAAATAATCTTTTTTATTAATTGTTTTAAAAGATTTAGTAAAATATCCGATTAATAGAAAAAAGAAAACCATTATCAATAATCTTGAAGAGAGTAAATAATATACTCCCATACTGCCGGAAATAATTCTGGTAAAAACACCAAATAAAGAAAATAATAAAGTGGCTAAAATTAAAGAAATAATACCTAGATTTTTATCTGATATTTTTTTAATCATTTCAAATTACTTACTAAATTAGCTTTGATAATTAAACGGCGAAGATAAGTTCCTGGAGGACTACAAGTAATAAGAGTCAAGTTTTTTTGATCAAAACGTTGTTCTAAAACAGAAAAATCTGTTGGCTTGACTTCAAACATTTCGTTAACAATATATTTATATTGATTATTATTGTAATTGATATAAATTTCATCACCTTGATCAAGTAGATAAAGAGTTGAGAACATGGTTAAATAAGATTTTGCATTAAAAAACTGTGGTAAAACTGAATGGCCAAAAATAACAGTATTCCCTAACTGTCCAGGAAGAGTTGTTTGGGGGTATTGGATTAAACTCTTTTTTAAATCCATATCTAAGTCAACACTCCCAAGGGTAACTGTAGCATCTTTTATTTTTAACTTAGGAATAGTTAGTAAATAAGTTGAAACAGAATTATTAGTAAGAATAATTTTGTTTTCAGAGCTAGGATCGATAATGTTAGAAAAGACTCTGTTCGCCCTAGTTGGGTCATTTATAAACCAATTAGATATTTGAGTATAATCAGTGCTTTCTAAAATGCTGTCATAACCATTATAAGATTTTAAAGATAAGGGATTAATCATTTGTCGAAAATTAAGAGAGTATTGAATTTGGAATTTCAAAATAGGGAAAACAGCAAAAGCAAAGAAAGATAAACCAATAATCATAAAAAGAAAAGCTAATTTTTTCTTTTTGTTTACTATTTTTGGTCTTGGGTTTGGAGGTGATTTTTTAAAATAGATATAGCTCACAAAGATTCTGTTTTAACATCAATAAAAATATTTTTTGGACTGACAGGTAGAATATTAATAATCTTGAAATTAATTTTAATATTAAAATCGTAGACCCTAGTAACTGTTTTTTTAATAATATCTTGGGCCTTTTTGGTGCTTTTTCCAGAAATATTTTTCTTTAGTAATTCTATATTAATCTTGGGCAATAAAGAACCTTTAATATTTAAGCTACCAGAAGCTTTATTTTGGTCCAACTTATCAATCTTTAAATTAAAGGTAAAAGTATCTGAATTTATTTCTGAATCAGAAAAACCGGCTTCTTTGGATAAAAATTGACTAATAATTTTGTCTTTTAAATCTGGTTTCAAAACAAAAACACTAACAATTGATTGAGCGGTGGCAGTTAGAGAATCTGTTTCTTCCCCTATTTCACGATTTAATTCTACTTTTCCTTTTGTGGTTTGAAGAGTTTCTTTAATAGCATCGTTTGAATTATTAAAGTCTTGGTTTATCTTTTCATTGGCTAATTGTTTTAACTTTTCAGTTATCTCGGCTTCAACATTGATTTTATCTTGGGCACTGACAGTATTTATTTGTTGCTTGGTACCACCAGTAAAATCGGTGTTGTTTTTGACAACTATTGAAGTTTCAGAAAAATCTTTAAACTTTAAAACAGTATCTTTGGTTATATTAAACTCTGGACCAATATCTAGGGCTGAAATAACAGTTTTAACTTGACCAAAATTCATAGTTCCGGTAGCAAAATCGGAGCTACTAGAAGCCACTTGAACAGCATTCATTAATTCAAATTGTTGATTTTTAGAATCAACTAGAATGGCACCTTTTGGTATATCTTGAACTTTTTCAACTTTGTTGAAAATAGTAATTTCACCACTGGCTTTGTTACCAACAGTTTTTTGACCAGTAGTATTTACTGTAGCAGTTGATTCAACGGTAACTGTTTTTTTATCAATTGGGATAATAGAATCTGATAATTCAGTGGCATTTGAATCAAGAGTTACATTGATAGTTTTATCGAATTCATAAGGAGTCAAAAAAAGAACAACATTGGCTTTTGAAAGAAAAATCGGAGCACAAACAAGAAGTAAGGCTAGTGGAGGAATTAAAAGTAATAAATTACTTTTAAGTTTTGGCAATTTAATATTTAACTTGGGCAACTTAAAAGAAAAATTAGATTTTTCTTGTTTAACTGGCTCTTCAATAGAGATATCAGTAATATCTTCTGTCTCTGTTATTTTTTCTAAAGAAGAAGTTTCGATATTGGAGGCAAAACCTAAATCATCAGAAGAAACCTCTTCTAACTGAGGTAATTTTTCTTCTTCGTCAACTACCTCTGAATCTGGCTCTTCTACCTCTGGAACAACATCTATTTCTACTTCTTTTTCTGTTTCTAATTCTTCGGCTTCTGTTTCTGTTTCTACGGTCGAGACTTCTTGATGAGGATGATTATCATCGTTAACAATTTGAGAAGTAATAGCTTTGAAAAAAATATTAACTAGTTCATTGTCTTGATATAACTTAATGTCTGGAAGATGAAGGAAAGTTTCAATATTTTTTTTGCCAAGCCAAGGAAAATTTTTAAGATTTTCAATAGTAGATTCGTCAACTTGACCATAAACATAAATTTGAGGTGGAAGAGTTGACTCAGAATTTAATTCAACCAAACAATCTTCAACCAACTGAGGATCAAATTCACTATCAAAATTTTTCTTGACACGTTTTTTGATTTTGCCAAGATAAACTAGAGATAATTCAAAAGAACTTCCGGTTACATAAAGATTAATAAAACTGGCTGGTAGGCCATCAGGCTTGCTAGCCTCTTCAATTATGGCATCGTTGTTGGATATAAAACCGGATGGTTTTAAATCTAAGCTTTTTAACAAAGAAAAAATAATTTCTGCTTTTAGTTTAACTATTTTGCCATCTTCACCAACCCAAGATGAAGGAACAACTAAACCAACAAAAAGTGGTTCTTGATCTTCGGTAATATCAGCACTAGTGGCAGCACTAGAAAGAGATTCATCAGTAGCTTTTACAATTGACTCTTGATCGTCAATATTGAAATTAACTCGAGGGCCAATTGAAGCTACAAAATGACGACCATTGCCCCAATTAATTAGAGAGACAAGAATACTGTCGTCTTCAATATAGAATAACCAAAAACTATTAATTCCCATGTATATATAAGGATACTATATTTTTAGACTTTTGTTCTATTTTTGTGAATATTCTGGTGGACGTCTTCCTATTTCTTCTAAATACTGCAATGAATCATCTAAGTCCTTAACTGATTTCTCTAAAAATCCGCTACTAGTTTTAGTTTCTCTTCCTATGTCAGGTGGAGATAACCCTTTTTCAATAAACCTTTCTTTAATAGTATCTATAATACTATTAATTCCAGAATCTATTCCATTAAGATAACTTAATATTTCCTCGTCTGTCATTAATTCAGCCATAGTCTTTCCAGGATTATCTTTAGCAATTTGTGGAGGAGTGCCACCAATACTTTTCATATATTCTAAATCTTGGGCTAAATAAGGTCTATAAACTGGTTGTGATATTTTTTCTGATGATTTAATTTTTAATTGCTCTTTTACAATTTGAGAAATTTCCTTTCTTAAATCTCTGGCATTAGATAAAATTTGATCATCTATTGAAAGAATAGGTGTAATTTTCTTATTGTTTTCACCAGCCATAGCATAATCTTTCCTAAAAGGGCTACATCCTAAATGTGGATGTTCTGATAAAACTTGAAAATCGATGAGACTATTTGTGTTTTTATTACGACAAGCATCATCAAAGTAAATAAAACCTGTTCTAATTTTTGAAAAACCATTATTTTGAAAACTTTTTAGCGTTTTTTTTATTGTTCTGCCAGAATGAATACATGTATCAAATATTAAAAGAGGTTCATCTTTATGTTTAATTAATTCTGGATACGATGATTCTAATTCTTGTTTAATCTTTTTTTGAGATTGATTAATTCTAGAAAAACCATCTGGGTTAACAAAATAAATTTTAGGGACATCTTCATCGGGATAAATAGTTTTCCAGTATTCACGGATAGCAACGTGAGCCGGTCTAGCTGCTCTATCAATTAAAACTAATTGATTAACATTATTTTCATAAAGATATTCTGAAACCCCTTTGGCAATTTCAAATATATCTCTTCTACTTTCAGAAGCTTTAAAAAATTGGTAATTATTAACTTCTTGTGGAGAAGGACATGAATTTTTATTTTCCATAATTTATTTCAAAACAGCGTAGATGCGGCGCTTGCCAGAACCAGCTGATTCTTCTTTAGTAATTTCAAATTTACCAAGCTGGGACAGCTTAGAAACATGAGGACCAGTGCAAACTTCTTTAGAAAAATCTCCAATAGTATAGACAGTAACAACTTCTGGGTATTTATTGGCAAAAAAAGCAATGGCTCCAAGTTGCTGAGATTCGGAAAAAGGCATGGTTTCGACAGTAACTGGCAAATCAAGTTTAATCTGTTTATTAACCAAATCCTCTATTTGTTTAAGTTGATCATCTGTTAATTTATCTGGAGCAGAAAAATCGAAACGTAACCTTTCTGAAGTAATATTTGATCCAGATTGTTGAACATTAGTTCCCAGAATTTGGCGAAGAGCTGTATGAAGTAAATGAGTGGCAGTATGATATTTGGTAATAACTTCTGAGTTATCGGCAAGACCTGATTTAAACTTGCCAGCTGATAAAGTTTGAGAAAGTTTTTGATGATCTAATTTAGCTTGTTCAAAATATTTAATCACTTCATTTTTATCTTGACTCTTAACTAATGTTTCTTCTAAAAACATCTCTATTGGAAAACCAAAACTTTCATAAAAATAAAAAGCTTTATTACCTAAATACTTAGTATCTACAATATTATTTTCTTTTCCTTCTGTTATTTTTGATTCATTAAAGAAATCTTTTTTTATTTCATTTAAACCTCTGTCTAATGTTTTTCTAAACTTATTTTCTTCAGTTTCAATAGTTGATAATATTTTGTTTTTATTTTGATTTAATTCTGGGTAAACTCCAGCATAATTATCTTGATTATTTAAAACAGCCTTAGCAATTATTGAACAAAAATTGTTCTCAATCCCAATTATTTTGCCTTGTCTAATAGCTCTTCTAATAAGACGACGAAGAACATAACCGGCTTCTTTATTGCTGGGATCAACCCCATCAGCAATAATAAAAACAGCACTGCGAATATGGTCGGCAATAATTCTCATTGATTTTCGGACATCAACCCAACATTGTTTACCATCTTTGATATAAAAGTCATCCGATTCTGGGCCGTATTCCATGCTACAGAGCTTTTCGATTTCTTTTATGATTGGTTGCCAAATATCAGTCAAATAATTATCAGAAAAACCATTCAAAAAAGCTGTGGTTCTTTCGACTCCCATGCCAGTGTCGACATTTTGTTGACTTAATTTAGAATAATTGCCTTTAGAGTCTTTGCTATATTCCAAAAAAACATTATTCCAAATTTCAACTCCATCAACAAACATTTCGGTGTCGGGGCCACAAGGACCAACACTGCCAGCTTCCCACCAATTATCTTTTTTGCCAAGAAATTTAATATTTTTTACACCTAATGATTGCCAAAGGTTAGCACTAACTTCATCTTTTGGAGAATTTTTGTCACCTTCAAAACAAGTGACCGATAATCGATTGATATCAATTTTTAATTCTTTGGTTAAAAATTCAAAACTCCATTCAATAGCTTCTTTTTTGAAATAATCACCAAGAGACCAATTGCCAAGCATTTCAAAAAAAGTGTGATGAGTTTGATCACCAACTTCATCGATATCCCCTGTTCTGACACATTTTTGAATATCAGTTATTTTTTTACCAAGTGGATGAGGGGTGCCGGTGAAATAAGGAACTAATTGTTGCATGCCAGCAGAAATGAAAAGAGTGGTTGGATCGTTTTGAGGAATTAAAGAAACTGATGGGATTTCTTGGTGACCTTTTGACTTAAAAAATTTAATATATTTTTCCTTCAATTGAGAAGCTTTCATAAAGGAAATTATACCAGCTATTTGAAATTATTTTTTAGCTTTGATGAAGGTTTTGGGAGTGGATTTTTTCTTGACAACTGGGGTTTTTTCTTCGACAAAATCAACAACTTTTTCAATTAAATCTACTTTTTTAATGACTTCTGATTTTTTAGTAACTTCACTGATTAAATCTTGAAAAAAATCTTTTACTTTGGATTCAAAGTTTTGAACAACTTCTTTATCACTATTTTTGTTAACTAAAATGGCTGATAAAGCACCAACAGCAGCACCAAGACTAAGGCCAAAGATGAAGGCTGAATTAGAATTTAACTCTGGTTTTGAATTTTGATCGGTCATTCTTCTTTTTTATTTTTAGTTAAATTATTAAAAAAAGAAAAACCATTTTTTAGACCCATTAGAAATTCTGAGGCTGAAGAAACAGGTCTGGCGATTGATTCAGTAATAGAGTGAGTATCATCTAGGATGATATTAGTTTTTTTAAGAGTGACGCTCAAATCTTTTAAGAGTTTAATGAAATAAACTCCACCAACAATAATGATGGTGGTAATAGCAATTAAGCTAATCATGATGACAATTTGTATAGTATCCATATAATCAGTATAGACTAATTATTCAGTTTTTAAAACTTTTTCTTGAATAGTTGTTTTGCCACTGGGTGATTTGGATTCAATATTGACTTTAATTTCACTATTAGAACCAATTAAAATTTTCTTTTGAAAATTGCCTTTTGGATCAACAATAATTAAATCTTGGTTGACTCGGATAGTGGAATCGGGATCGGTGATACCAGAAATATCAAAACTTTCGCCAGAGATATTGGTTGGCCAATTAATTTTTAATTGTGGAGGACGATTAAATTTGAAATACTCAAGAATTAAATAAGAAACAAAACTGATAACGACTATAGTTAGTAAGACACTAAAAGTAAATTGAGGAGTGAAAGAAAAACTATCTCTTTGAAAAGATTTTCCTTTCTTTTTTTGTTCAAAATCACGACGAAAAAAACATAATATTTCTTCGCCGTTAAGACCTAAATGATCAGCATAGTCTTTTATTATTAAAGAACAATATGGTTCTTGAGGAAAGTTTTTAATATCTTCATTTTCGATAGCAACTAAATATTTGACCGGTACTTTTAATTTTTTGGAAATATCAGCTAGTTCATATTCTTTATCAAGTCGAGTGTCTTTTAGTAATGATGAAGTTCTGAGCATAATTTATTAGTTATTCAGCCGATACATCATCACTTTGACGATGTTGCATAAAAATTTCACGAGCTTTGGCTCCGTTTGAAGGACCAATAAGGCCAGCTGCTTCAATTTCATCTAGAATTTTGGCAGCCCGAGCATAACCAACACTGAGCTTTCTTTGAAGATAAGTAGTTGAGGCTTTACCAGTGTCTTGAATTAATTGAATAGCAGTTTCGTAAAGAGGGTCAGTGTTGCCACCACTACCACCAACACCAGAATTACCTTTACCATTTAGAGCAACATTAACTGGTTGATTAACAATTTGATCATCATACTCAGCTCCAACATTTTGATTTTTCAAAAATTCAACCAAAGCAGTTATTTCTTTATCTGATACAAAACAACCTTGAATTCTGATTGGTTTAGCCATGTCTTGAGGACCATATAACATGTCTCCTCTACCTAATAATTTTTCAGCTCCGGTAGTATCTAAGATAACTCGAGAATCGATAACTGAAGTGACAGCAAAAGAAATACGAGTAGGAATGTTGGCTTTGATAAGACCAGTAACAACGTTAACCGATGGTCTTTGAGTGGCTAGAATTAAATGAATACCAGTAGCCCGAGCCATTTGAGCAATACGACAAATGTTATCTTCAACTTCTGATGGAGAAAATAACATGATGTCAGCTAACTCATCTATGAAAATCAAAATATATGGCATTGATTGAAAACCAGAAAGATTGTTGTAGTTTTCAATGTTTTTGGCATTGACATCGGCAAAAGTTTTAAGTCTTTTTTCCATTTCAGTAACTGCCCATTTTAAGGCAGAAACCACCTTTTCTGGCTCAACGATAACTGGAGTTAAAAGATGAGGAATACCATTATAAGGAGTAAGTTCTACTCGTTTTGGATCGACCATAATCATTCTGACTTCTTGAGGAGAAGCTTTGAAAAGAATATTAGCAATCCAAGAATTAACACAAACAGATTTTCCAGAATTAGTTTGACCAGCGATTAAAACGTGAGGCATTTTAGCAATATCGGCAATACGAGGATTACCAGCCACATCAAGACCTAACGGTACAGTAATCTTGTTTTTAGCATTTTTCATGGCATCTGATTCAATAATTTTTCGAATAGGAACAACTTCAAGACTTTTGTTAGGAACTTCAATACCAACAAGAGCTCTACCTGGAATTGGGGCTTCAATTCTGATTTGACCACCAGGGGCTTCAAGAGCCATGGCAAGATCATTACTTAAACTAACAATCTTGGCTAACTTGGTACCAAGAGCCACTTCTAGGGCATACTGAGTAACAGAAGGGCTGTTGTTGTACTCGACAACCTTGGCTCTAATACCAAAAGATTCAAGAGTTTCTTCAATGGTGTTAGCATTGTGCCTGACATCACCACGATCGGCTTTGGCTCCAGGGGTATCATCAAAAATAGAAATTGGTGGATATTCCCAAACTTTACTGTCTGATAATGATTGAAGAGGTGATGTTTGAAGTGGTAATTGATTGTTAAGTGGTGACCTGATGACTGGTGGAATATTAACAACATTCGGATCATCTTTTATATTTTTTTCATCTTTATCTTCACGCTTAAATGGAGATAGTTCTGACAAGAATAAGCCAGCTTTTTTAGAAGAGGTTTTTTCTTTGCTTTTATTACCAATAGTATATTTTTTAATAGCTTTAAAAACAGTTACTAGAAACTTAACAATTTGACCAATATTGGTGTCGAAAAGAATAACAAAACCAGCAACACCAGAAAAAAAGAAAATGAAAAAACGAGGTATTTCTCCGACTAAACTATCGATTTGTTCGGTGAAAAAAGCACCAATTGTCCCCTGTTTTAATAAACCTAAAAGAGAAATAAACATAATCAGAAAACCAAAGAAAACATTTAGTTCTTTTAGAGGAATTTTAATTTTGGCGAATAAAAAAGAAATTAGTAAGAGTAAAAATGGAACAAAAACAGAAATTAAACCAAAATATTCAGTTAGTTTTTGGTTTAAGACAGTTGAAAGTTCGGTTGATTGAAGAAAAGAGAATAAAGAAATTATGGAAAGGATTAAAAAGAAGATAAAAAAGATAGTTTTTATAGTCTCTGGTTTTAACCTTAGAACTGGAAATAGATGTTTTTTCTTGCGACCTCGTTTAGCCATAATAATAGTATATAGTATTTGATATTAATTTGAAATTTTAATTAAAAACTAAAAGACACTCCGCCTGGCGGGGTGTCTTTGATATTAAAATTATTTTAATTTGGAAATTAATTTATCAACAGAAACAATTTCACTTGCTTCTTCGTTTCTATTTTTGAACTCAATTCCACCATTTTCAAGACTTCTTTTACTGATAACTAGCCTAATTGGAACACCAATTAAATCAGCATCAGCAAATTTAGCTCCGGCAGTAATTTCAGCTCGATCGTCAAACAAAACATCAATATTTTTATCTAATAAATCCTTATAAATTTTTTCAGCTTGATTTTTTATATCATCTTCAAAAAGATCAAGGCCAATTAAATGAACTTGATATGGAGCAATAGATTTTGGCCAGATAATACCTTTGTCATCATGGTAAGTTTCAACAACAGTAGCCATGGCTCGACCAATACCAATCCCATAAGAACCCATATAGATTTTCTTTAAAGAACCATCTTTGTCGACGAAATTACCATCTAAAGGTTCACTGTAGGTGTAGCCAATATTGAAAATATTACCAAACTCTACGGCTTTTATAAATCTTAGTTTTGTATTGTTGCATTTTAAACAAATGTCACCATCTTTTGCTTCAGCAATATCACCTTCAAAGTCTGGTTGATAATCACGATCAATATTTACATTTAATAAATCAATATTGAGTTTGTTTGATCCACCATAGGCGTTTTTAATTGTTCTTAAAGAATCATCAGCAACAATAATTAAATTTATTTTTGGTGCTAAATTATTTTTGATGCCAACTGGAGAAATAAAACCTGGAACAGAATGAATTAAAGTAATGATTTCTTCGTCAGTTGCATGACGTAATTCATTAGATTGAGTAATGTTTTTAAGCTTGGTTTCATTGACCATAAAATCACCACGAATAATAGCTAAAATATAACGACCATTTTCATCAACATACATAACATCCTTAATTTGTTGCCAAAGTGGTTTATTATGAAAAGTAACACCATCTTCCATTGTTGTACCGCGAACAGCAGCAATTTCTTGAAGCTCATTTTCAACATCATCTAAATTCATTTTTTCTTTAACAAACTGAGCAGTTTCAATATTGGCTGCATAACCACAAGTATCACAAACAGCAATTGTGTCTTCGCCGACATCAGTTTCAACCATAAATTCATGAGAAACAGAACCGCCAATAGCACCATTATCAGATTCAACAACAACTACTTTTAAACCTAAATTTTTAGCAATTTCTTCGTAAGCTTGCCAATATTTTTGGTAAGTTATTTTTAGATCTTCTTCGTTTTCATGAAAAGAATAGGCGTCTTTCATAACAAATTCGCGAGTTCGTAAAAGTCCACCAGTTGGACGAGCTTCGTCTCGGAATTTTTGAGAAAATTGATAAATATTAATTGGTAAATCTTTATAGCTAGGAGCGAATTGATTAACTAAATCCATCATGACTACTTCAGCAGTGGCACCAAGAGTAAATTCGGCTTCATTTCGATCTTTTAAGCGCATCATTGATGAACCAAATTTTTTATCACGATTAGCTTTTTGCCAAATATCAATTGGATGAAGAGTTGGAACAATTAATTCTTGAGCTCCAGTTTTTTCCACTTCTTTTCGAATTACATCTTCTATTTTTTTAGAAATTTTGTAACCTAGAGGTAAAAGTGAATATCGACCAGCAGCTAATTGACGAATAAATCCACCTTGAAGTAATAATTTATGGCTAACAGCAGTGGCCTGACTAATAACAGTTTTGCTTGTTTTTCCAAATAGTTGTGAATATCGCATGACTTATTATAACTTATAGCTTCAAAAAAGATTATTTAAAATTTAGTATAATATAAGCTATGGAAGAAAGACAATGTACACGTTGTCCAGTTGATAAAGATAAACTTTGTTTTAAAAAACAGATTGAAGCTATTGCTAGCGCTGACATACCCGCATCAGTTAAAAATGAAAACATTGGTTTGCTTCGAGAAATATATAGACCAACAAATTGTAGTCATATAAATCATAACCCTCCTTTTGACAAAAAAGGATTGTAATTTATACCTCAATTACCAACGGTAAAACCATTGGTTGGCGGCCAGTTTAAATTTTTGATATTGCAGATATGTAATAAAAATTGCAATAATAGTATGTGCTTTATATTCAAAACCCTAAAAATTTTGCAGATAAATTTAAAACAAAATCATCTAGATTGAATAACTGGGATTATTCTAAGCCAGGTTTTTATTTCATTACGATAAAAACATTAAACGATAATAATTTTTTTGGAAAAATTATTAATGAAAAAATTGAATTATCGGCTATTGGTAAAATTGCCAATCAATATTTAATTGATATTTCTAAACATTTTTCAAATGTAATATTGGATGAATATACTATTATGCCAAATCATTTGCATATTCTATTCCTTGTAGAGACGCCAGATCTGGCGTCTCTACAAAATAATCAAAAAATCACGTTGCTAAATTATAGCCACAATAACCATCCAGATTTTTATAATCGATTGAATCAAAAATCAAAACAATTAATTCCAAAAATTATTCAACAATATAAATCATCAGTAAAACGAATTTGTAATCAGAACAATTTATTTTTTGGTTGGCAAAATCGTTACTATGATCAGATTATTAAATCTAAACTAGAATTAAATAATATACGTCAATATATTAAAAATAATCCTGTTAATTGGAAAAAATAATTTATACCTCAATTACCAACGGTAAAACCATTGGTTGACGGCCGGTTTTCTTGTAAATAATTTCTTCAAGATATCCTTGGACTTCTTCCCGAATAAATTCCATATTGGCTGGAGAACTAGTGGCTTGATTGAATTTATTAGTAATTTCTATTTTTAAAAAGTCCATGAGTTCGGCATTTTCTTTCATAAAGACAAAACCACGACTAAGAATAACTGGAGGAGTTGATAATTGACCAGACTCTTTATCTAATAGTAGAACAACTGAAAACATGCCATCTTCGGCCAACAATTTACGATCCCTTAGGACAGTAGTGCCAACATCCCCGACCCCAAAACCATCAATTAAAACTTTGCGGATGGAAATATGATAATTAGTATCAACTGTACCATTGCTATTAAAAGTAGCTGTACCATCATAGTCGGGTAAAATAACTTGGTCTTCATTGTAACCTAATTTTTTAGCCATCAATTGGTAAGATTTTAGATGACGATAATTACCACCAATTGGTAGTAAATATTTTGGTTTTAAAAGATTAATTAAAAGAGCGTGTTCTTTTTCAAAACCATGACCAGATACATGAAGTTCTAGTTTTTCTCCGTAGACAACATCTGCTCCCAATTTTGAAAGAACATCAATCATATTATAGATATTTGAGGTTGTACCAGGAATATAATCTGGGGATGAAAAAATGACTTTGTCTCCAGATTTAACTTTGATCCTATGTTTACCCATAATCATCTTGCTAAGAGCTGAATCTGGTTGACCAGCGAAACCAGCAACTAAAAATAATAGTTTATTATCAGCAAAATTTTTAATTCTTTCGACTGGGACAATATCAGTATCATTTAAGGTTACATAACCTAAGTCCTTGGCAATAGTTATGGCTCTATCAACCGAAAAACCAACGATAACTATTTTTCGACCAACACTTTTACCGTATTCAATGGCTTGAGTCCAACGAACTATGTTACTAGAAATTGAAGTTACAAAAACTCGACTTTTGGCAGAAACTATTTCATTTTTAAAATTTTGAGCAATAGAACTTTCTGATGGTGACCAACCTTCATGATCAGAACCTAAGCTGTCGGACATTAAAGCAATGACTTTGCCGGTTTGACCAACCCGAGCAATGTGTGAATAATCAGCTCCTTTGCCATCTAGAGGGAAAAGATCGAATTTAAAATCGGAACCATGATAAAAAATTCCCATCGGAGTAGTGATGGCAAAATGAAAAGTATCAGGAATAGAATGAGTAACTCGAATAGGGTCTATGTTGAAAACACCTTTATTTATAGATGGAGTTAATTCATCATAGACTTGAAGATTAGCCCGAATTTGAACTTCACTAAGTCTGGCTTCAATAAAAGCAGCTGCTAATTTAGGAGCAAAAACTGGAATATTATTACCAATAATAGGAAGAATAAAACGGACAGCACCAATATGGTCTTCGTGACCATGAGTGATAAAGATACCTAAGATTCTATCTTTTTTGTCTTGAAGATAATGAGTGTCAGGAATTTGAAGATCAACACCAAAGGCATCTTCTTCTGGAAAACCAACTCCACAATCGACAATAATAATTTGGCTTTTAGAAAGATCCCCACTGGGAATATATTCATAGACGAACATGTTTTGAGTAACATCCCCAAAGCCACCAAGGGAACTGATTCGGACTGAATCATTACCAGAGCGATATTCTCGAACTTGATTTGGAGCATTAATAATATTTTTATTTGTATTTGTATTTTTAAACATAATATAGACGGTTATAAATAATAATTATCCAAACTATAACCCACAAAGACGTTTGGCTTTTAATTCTTAATTAATTTTACCTAAATAATCTCCAATTTGAGTGAAGTCATTTTGAAGAGACTTAAGCATTTGACCATTTCGCAAACCAGCTGAAGGATGGTAGACAGGAATAATAATTAAAGGTATTCCCTGCCATTTTGTTTTTACAACTTTTCCATGAACTTGACTGATAAGCTGATCTTTGAAGAAATAATTCATGGCAAAACGGCCAAGTGTAATAATTATTTCTGGTTTTATAATTTCAAGCTGTGCTTTTAAATAAGGCACACAGACTGTTATTTCATCAGGATTAGGATCACGATTTTCTGGAGGACGGTGTTTTAAAATGTTACAAATGAAAACGTCGGATCTATTCAGATTAATCGAGGCTAAAAGTTTATCTAGTAGTTTACCTGAATTACCGACAAAAGGCAAACCTTGTAAATCTTCCTTTGCCCCTGGAGCTTCACCAATGATTAAAATTTTGGCACTGGGATTACCAAAACCAGGAACTGGATTGATGGCAGTTTTGGATAAAGAACATTTTTGGCAATCTTTAATTAGAGAAGCGATATAGTCTAGTTTTTGTTGATTTGTTAATGACATTATTTAAATTTCTGAGATATACGTTTTATTTATTTATTTTGTATATACGCCCCGTACCACGGGGCGTATATACTTTAAAATTTTTACCACTGAGGTAGATAAGTTTTTATATTAGACTCATCGACAATTATTTGTTTTACTTTACCCTCTAGAATAATTTTAGCGGCTTTACGACACATACCTTCAATATTTCTTTGAAGAGTACGAACACCAGCATCAAAACCAAGAGGTCTGACAACTTGGGGCCACATATTATCAGCTATTTTAATATCTTGTGATGTTAAACCTGTGCTTTGTAAAGCTTTTGGCAAAAGATAATCCCTAGCAATAACTATTTTTTCTTCGTCAGTATAGGAAGGCATTTGGATAACTTCAAGTCTGTCCATAACAGCGGTGGCAATTCTGGCGGTATTGTTACAGGTAGCACAAAAAATGGCTTGTGAAAGATCGACTGGATAGTCTATGTAATGATCAACAAAATGATTATTTTGTTCTGGATCTAGAAGCTCAACTAAAACACCCATGATGGTGTTTAAAGCGTCATCAGCTACTCTATCGATTTCATCTAATAAGATAACTGGGTTATTGGTTTTACAATTTACTAAACCTTTAATTATTTGACCTGGCTCAGAGTTGGGAAGAGTACGAGAATAACCACGAAGATAATTAGGATCACCAAGACCACCAAAAGGAATTCTGATTAGTTCCCTGCCTAAAACTTGAGCAATAGATTTAGCCATAGTGGTTTTACCGGTTCCCACTAAACCAACAAACAAAAGAACTGGAGCCCGAACTGCTTGATCTGGATTTCGAACTCTTTGAAGAGCTAAAACAGAAACATATTCTAAAATTCTTTCTTTGATAGAATCTAGACCATAGTGTTCTTCGTTTAATTTTTCTTTGGCATAAGTAAGATCTAAAATATCTTTGCTTTGATTAGACCAAGGAATAGTAACAACCCAATCAATATATTTAGAAATGTTTTGATAGTTTTGCCAAAAAGTTTCTTCGTTTTGAGAATTAATTTCTAATTGAGAAAATAACTCTTGCAATTTTATACTTAAATTATCGGGTAATTTGACAGCAGAGACTTTAGTTACAAGTTTTTGAATCGCCTCTTTAGTAGTTAAAACATTCGTTTCCATATTAAAAGTATATGCTATTTAAATCCCAATGTCATTTACACAAAATACTCTTTGACTTCGGAAAAAGTTTTACCAGCAAGAAAGTTGTTAGCAGAAAAACTTTCATTAGTTACATCTTTTCCAAACCAGTCTGGTGCTTTAAAAGAATCCATTTCTTCTTTTGAAGAAAATTCTACTTCCACAAAAGCAACTCCAGTTAAATCTGCTTTAAAAATATCTAGTTCAGCCATTAAATTATTATCAAGAGGAATATTGTATCTAATTTTTTCTAAAGATCTTTCAGTTAGGGGCCAAAGTTTATTAAATTCATGTTCGGTTAAATAAATATTTACTTCTTCAAAAGCAGAATAGTCACCTTCTTTTATGGGTGTTTTTTTAGTTAATTCAAATTTGTCACCTTTTTTTCTTATTCTTAGAGGTGGTTGAGATGAAGAGATATAACCTTGTTTAATTTGACAAGATGAAAAGGCAGATAAATCATCAGGAATTTTTTTGACTAAAAAAGTTTTTTCGATTTCTAACATTTACTTATTTTAGCAACAAAAACCCCGACTTGCGTCGGGGTTAAAATTTTAAAATTTTATTTTTATCTTCGTGGGGGCCTAAAACCGCCATTAGAACGAGGTGGAGTGAAATTTCTAAAACCACCAGTGCGATTGTCTTGTTGATTATCAAAACCTTCTTCACGAGGTTGACCTGGATGAGCAGCTTTGAATTCTGGAGAAGATAATTTTATTTGATGATTATCATTGAACCCAGCGATTTTGACGTTTAATCTGTCACCAACTTTAATAATTGAAGATGGATCGGATAAGAAACCTCCAGTCATTTCAGAGACATGTAATAAAGCTTCTCGGCCTGGTAAGAATTCAACAAAAGCACCAAATTGTTCGACTCGGGTAACAATACCTTCATAATCTTCACCAATTTGAACTTCTTTAATCATGGATTCGATTTCATAAGCAGCTTTGTCGATATCTTCCTTGCTTTGGGCAGAAATTGAAGCTTGACCATCATCATCGATATCAATTTGAACTCCATATTTTTGCATTAGGGCTTTGATGGTTTTACCACCACTACCAATAACTTCACCGATTTTATCTTCTGGAAGACTAACCATGACAATTTTTGGAGCAAATTCTGACAACTCAGTTCGAGGAGCGGCTAAAACTGATTCCATTTTTTCTAAAATTTGAAGTCGAGCTTTAGTGCTGGCAGCAAAAGTATCAGTAATCATTTTTAAAGTGATGCCTTCTCTTTTGATGTCTAATTGAATAGCAGTAATACCATCTTTGGTTCCAGTGATTTTGAAATCCATGTCACCAAAATGATCTTCGATGCCAGCAATGTCGGTTAATAAAACATAATCTTCATCAGTTTTGGCAACTAAGCCAATAGAAATTCCGGCAACTTTATCTTTAATTGGAACACCAGCGTCCATTAGAGACATGGTGGAACCACAAGTAGAAGCCATTGAAGAAGAACCATTTTGAGATAAAACTTCAGAAGTTAAAACAATAGTATAAGGAAAATCTTGTTCAGATGGAATAACAGGAAGTAGAGCTTTTTCTGCAAGAGCACCATGACCAACTTCTCTTCGACCTGGGCGACCAACTCGACCGGTTTGACCAGTAGAAAAAGGAGCAGCAGAATAATAGTGAATATATCTTTTGGTGGTTTCGCCACTAGAATCTTCTAAATATTGTTTATCTGCTAAAGGAGCAAGAGTAGTAACAGTGATAGCTTGAGTTAGACCTCTTTGGAAGAAAGCAGAACCATGAACGCATGGAAGAACTCCAGCTTCAACACCTAATTCTCTGACTTGGTCCATTTTTCTTTTGTCGTAACGATTACCTTTTAGAGTGTTTTCGCGGACATATTTTTTGATAATAGAATCAACTGCAGCAATGACATGGTTTTTGGAAACTTCTTCTGATTTAATTTTAGTTTCATAAGTTTCTAAAACTTGATCAATAATTTTTTCTTGACCAATCATATGAGCTCCATCAACACCAGCTTCTAAAAAGGCTTCAACTTGGGTTTTAATACTAGTTTCAATCTCACTAATTAAAGTGGCAGATGGACCGGCTGGCTCATATTTAATTTTGGCTTTGCCACAAACTTTTGACCAGTCAGCAATTTCAATATTAATTTGATCACCAGTATTTTTGGCTAATTCAATAGCTTTTAGAGCAATATCGTTTTTGACAATATTAGCATCAGCTTCAATCATGTTTACACCAGAAGGGCCGGTGCAAACTAATAAATCTAAATTAGAAGTTTCTAATTCTTTTTGACTTGGATTTAGAACTAATTGATCGTTGATTAAAGCAACACGAACAGCCGAAACTGGACCATTGAAAGGAATATCAGAAATAGCTAGTGCGGCCGAAGCGGCAGTGAAAGCTGGAATAATGACATCATTGGTCTTGTCATTACTTAAAACAGTAACGATGATTTGAACTTCATTTAAAAAGTCTGAAGGGAATAAAGGTCTTAGAGATCGGTCGATAATTCGGCCAAAAAGAATGGCTGTATCAGATGGACCACCATCTCGTTTCATCCATTTACTACCTTTGACGATACCACCAGCGTAAAGCTTGTCAACAAATTCGATGGATAAAGGAAAATAATCCTTTGATTCATCAGTTTTACCCATAATAACGGTGGCTAAAACAGTAGTGTTGCCGTATTGAGCCACGACAGAGGCATTGGTTTGAGGAGCGAGCTTACCAGTAGATAAACTAATTTTTTTATCGCCCACTAAAATATCTTTTGTATATGTTTCCATGATTAATTATAACTATAAACTAGCAATTATTTTTTAAGACCGAGAGATTTGATAATTTCGGTGTATCTTTCAGGACTATGTGCTGAAATATAACGAAGTAAACGTCGTCTTTTAGAGATTTTGCTTAAAATTCCGCGTTTAGCTGGAGAATCGTGTTTGTTTTCAGTCAAATGAGATTGAAGTTTTTCGACTTCCTTGGTTAAGATTGCGATTTGGACTTCTGGAGAACCAGTGTCGCCCTTATCTTGAGCATACTTATCAATAATTACTTTCTTTTCTTCTTTGGTTAATGCCATAGATTATTTGGCTATTATCGGTTAATGTTTAATGTTTTGGAATGGCTACCAAAAGACCGAATATAGTCAGAAACGATTATAACACATCAATTAAAATTTAAGCTATCTACTATTTTTGAATCATAACAACTATCACCAGTTGAGTTTTTGGCAAGATTACATGCTTGTCCAAGTTCAAATAAGACTAATTTTCCTTTTGTTTGGTTATATCTTAATTTAACCATAAAATTCATAGGACATTCGCTTTCACCTAACTCTTTTCCATCTCCCAATATGCTGACATCAAAAGCTTCAGTGGTGTCAATTTTAGTTTTTTTACCAAGTTTACAACCTGAACCATATTTTGATTTAATAAATTGTTCTAGTTCCTCATCGTTTTTAATATTAGCAGCATAAATCTTTAGAGAAGTAATATTACCGCTAGATACCTTATCTTCTTCTATTAATTCAAAGTTAGTTTTTAATTTTTCACATCTAGAAAAATTACTTATTCCTTCTGATGTTTTTTGTTCACCGGTTAAACTATAAAAATTATCCGCTGCTAAATAAATAGTTTCCTTATTTTCAAAAAAATTAATAGAAACATTGCCACTATTTGGTCTATAAGAATCAGGTTCTTTTTTGCATTCTACAGATCCACTTGCAAATTTTGGAATAGTTAAAGAAAAACCAAACTTATTGTTGGTATATAAATTATTATTGGCATCTTTTTCAATTAAAGTAGATTCTGTGGAAGCGAGGGTTGGAATGATAGTCGGAATTGTTTCTTCATTATCAGTTGTTTCTTGAGTTAAATCTGTGGTTAATTCTGTCGTTTGTTTGTTGTTTAATTGGTTAATTTTATTATTCAAAAGAAAATAAAAACCAATAATTAAAGCTAAAATAACAATAATCGAAGCAACAAATAAATATTTAAAAATGTTTGATTTCTTAACAGGTTCTATTGATTGAATTGGTTGAATCTCTGGATTTTGATTTATATTGTCCATATAGTTTATATATTAAATCTTTATTGATTAAATTCAATTGGATATTGAAAAAATATCAAAAAAAATCCCGCATTAACGGGACTAAAACCCACTCCTCTCAGATTTCATCTGAGGGACCTCCCTTGACAAGGAGGCTTTAAATATTTTTATTGACCATTGTTAGATTCACGCATATTTTCGGTGTAAACACAACCGTCACCATCGAGAACAATAACCTCTCCAGGTTCTAATTCTATTCTTTTTAAGATTTCATCCAAATTTACCCTTCCTTCTTTGTGTGGTGAATTAATATCCCCAATTTCTCCATTTGGTTTTATATCTTTTTCGATTAATGGCATTTTATTTAAGCGGTTGGGATCGAATCAGTTGGTTGGAATGGTTGATTAGTTTGACTTGATTTTTGGACTGGTTGGGTTGGTGACTGAACTGGTTGAGTTTGTGTTTCGCTTTGAGGAGGTTGAGATTGGACTGGTTGAGTTTGATTTGGTTGAACTGGAGGAACAAATTCAGTTAATTGAGTAGCACGTAAACAAGTAGCACCAGCTTCAAAAGTTTCTGGAGAAACATTAATTGAGAAAGATTGAGTAGCAACACGAAGAGCAATTAAAAGATTTTTAGCTGCATCTGGAGTTAGCTCTAGACCAAGCATAGGTAATAAGAAAGATAAAATTTCAGAAAAAGGAGCATCTTGATCAATAATATTGGCTTTAGCCCATGACTTATTACCAATAGTTGGAGAGATGTTAATCCAATTACCTTTGTTAACCATATTAGAATTGACACCTAAGCTGGATTCGTCACCGAACATGAAGTTAATATCTGAAGAACCACCAGATTGATTATTGATAATAATTTGATCGTTAGAAACATTGACAGAACCGTCTTTGGTTTGAACAACTAAATTTAATTTGCCATTGTCTTGGTTGTAGGTAACTTTTTCAATTTGATCTAAAGGATAGTCAAGGGTGACAACTAGGTCGTTTTGACCATAAACATCAGTCAAAAGTTCTAATCCACTTAATTTAGTGTAATTAGCATCAGTTTTTTGAGGACAAAAAACTTTTGGAGTAATATTTGATTTTTTTAGGAGAAGAGCTAGTGCCAAGGCTGAACCGATGCTATCAACACTAAGTTGAGGCACAACGATAAGAGCTGATTTGGCAGCACTGATTAAATTCTTGATTTCAGTAACTTGATAGTTTTTCATAAGAAGACCTGCTAGCTTTTAATTCTTATAAGAACCTTACGGTTCTTTTAACGTTCAATGAATAGCTGCGCTATAGCTATCTACTTCGTGTTATAGGCTATTATAACATCATTTATCTTAAAATCAATATAGGGCTTGAAAGTCATGCCACATTCAGTTCCAGACTTGATTTTTTCGATAATATTTTTAGCTTGGTGGATACCTTCAACCTTGGTATCTTTGATGATTTTGTCATCACGTTTTAAGTGAATTAAATCCCCTTTACAGATTTCTCCTTTAGTACATTGAACGCCAGAAATACGAACTTTATCGATTTTGAATTCAGCTTTAATCAAACCTTCTCCAAGAACAGTTTCGTCAATGGTAGGTTCTAAAAGATGTAAAACTTGGTTTTGAATATCTTCAATAATTTCATAAATAATTCTGGATTCAAAAATTCTGACCTTAGTATTCTCGGCTATTTGAGCAATGTGCTTTGGGGTAGAAACATTGAAGGCAAAAATTTGAGCTTTGGAAGCTTCGGCCAAGAAAACATCATTGTCAGAAACAGCACCAATCCCAGAAGAAATTACAATTACATCTTCATTAAAGCTATTTTCTAGAGCTTCTAAAGTACCCCTAACATCGGCTTTTAAGATTACTTTTAACTTAGGATTTTCTTCGGTAGATTCGAGTAAAACTCGTTGTTCTTTACTTGGTTGTAAACATTCAGATTTAGTAGAAATAACGAGGCTGCTAACTGGTGGAACTTTTTCAAAGCCTAAAACTTCAACTGGAGTGCTAGGACCAGCTTCTTTTAGAGAAACACCATTACAATCTATCATGGCTTTAACTTTACAAAGAATGTCTTCACAGTAAACAATGTCACCAACACGGAGAGTACCGTTGTTGACGATTAAGGAAGCCACTGGACCTCTAGCTTTATCGAGACGAGATTCGATAATAACAGCTTCAAAACAACCAGCTGGATCAGCTTGTAACTCAAGAATTTCAGCATTTAATAAAATCATTTCTAAAAGATCTTCAATACCTTGACCAGTTTTGGCAGAAACTGGAAGAACAGCTAATTGACCACCATATTCTTCGGGAGTATAGCCTAATTCAACTAATTGACCTTTAACTTTATCAGGAGAAGCATTTTCTAAATCAATTTTGTTCATGGCCACAATGAAAGGAATATCGGTTTTTTTGATATGTTCGATACATTCTTTGGTTTGAGGCATGATGCCTTCGACAGCAGAAACAACTAAAATTATCATGTCGGTGGCTTTGGCACCACAAGCACGCATGTTTATAAAAGCAGCATGGCCGGGAGTATCGATAAAAGTGATTAGTTTAGCTTCGCCGTTTTTTTCAGTAACTTTAGCTTGATAAGCACCAATGTGTTGAGTAATACCACCGGCTTCTTTTTTCCAGACATTAGTAGAACGAATCTTGTCTAAAAGAGAGGTTTTACCATGATCAATATGACCCATGACGGCAACGATCGGTGGACGAGTTAATTTATTAGTCATATTTTCAATCTCCCCTAGCCCCTCTTTCACAAGAGGGGAAAATTTAATCTATTTTTTAGTTGAAGCTGGTTTAGTATCAGAACCAAGTTTGATTTCTAGACCAACTAATTGACCTGCCAAACGAACGTTTTCTCCACCACCACCAATAGCTAGAGCTAATTGTGATTCTGGAATAGTAACGTTGGCATAATTGTCTGTTATTTCAATAATTTTGACGTCTTGGGCTGGAGAAAGAGCTTGAGCAATAAATTGGCTCAAGTTTTGAGAAAAACCAACAACGTCAACTTTTTCTTCGCTTGGAAGTTCACCTAAAATGGCTTGAATTCGAGAACCTTTTTGACCAATACAAGAACCAACAGGATCAATGCCTGGTTGACTTGAAGAAACAGCAATTTTAGTTCTTTCACCTGGAGTTCTGGCAATGCGCTCAATTATGACTGAACCATTAGCAACTTCTGGAACTTCACGAGCAAACAACTCTTTGACAAAATTATTATCTCTTCTTGAGAGAATGATTTCACTACGACCATTGTCGTCATGAGTAATTTCTTTTAATAAGAAGAATTTTTTAGCACCTAAAGGTAATATTTCATTTCTAATTTGTTCGTCTTTTGGACAAATTCCTTCGGTCTTGCCAACTCCAACAACCATTTTATAAGAATCATTTTTTAAAACAACACAAGAAATTAGAGTGCCAAGCTTTTTTTCAAATTCGGCCACAACTGATTCTTTTTCAGCTTCGTGAATTTTTTGATCAATAACTTGTTTGGCAGTTTGAGCAGCAATACGACCAAAACCTGGAGGAGTAACATCAGTTTTATTATCACCATCAACTTTGAAAACTCTAAAAGAGCCAATTTCTGGAGATAATTCAGCCACAAATTGATCTTCTTCTGGAACTATGATGCCGTGTTCTTTTTGATCACGTTTATAAGCAAAAATTAAACCAAGCTCGATAGAATCCAAAATAGATTGAACATCAATATTTCTTTCACCGGCAATTTGAGCTACGGCAGCTGCAAACTCTGTTTTAGGTAGTTTTTTTAAGTCCATTTTGAATTCTCCTTGGCAATGATTTAAAAAAGGGGCTTTGTAGGCCCCTTAAACAAAAACACTGCAAAAATTATTATGTCTAGATTATACCAGAAATTTTACAAATCGAGCTGTTTTAATAGATCTTTTTGACGACTGGAAAGACGAGTTGGAATTTCAACAAAAAGACGAATATAAAAATCACCTTGACCATAACCATTAACATCTTTAATCCCCTGACCCTTAAGGCGAACCAAAGTGTTTGGTTGAGTGCCTGGTTTGACTCTAACTTTAAGAGAATCTTTTAGAGTGGGAACTTCAATAGTATCACCGAAAATGGCTTGAGTAAGGCTAATATTGGCATTTATATAAACGTCATTACCATCACGTTTAAAAACTTTATCAGGTTGGACATCAATATAAAGAACAAAATCAGAAAAACGAATTTTTTGACCATCATCAACACCAGCTGGAATTTTAATAGTCTTCTTTTTACCTCCAATTAAAACTTCTTTTTGAACACCGTTGGCAGCTTCTAGAAAAGAAACACTAATTTTGTAGGTTTCTAATTGTCTGCCTCGGCTTTGTTGACCACCAAAAGATCCACCAAAGAATTGTTCAAAAATATCAAAAGGATTATTGAAACCTTCAAAATCAAAACTGGCACCACTAAAAGGATTACCACCAGAGGAACTAGTATAAGTGAAAGGGCCATTTTGGCTGGTATAAGTGTGACCACCCATACCACCTGAGCCTTGATCAAAAGCAGCATGACCAAATTGGTCATAAGCAGACTTTTTTTGATCATTACTCAAAACTTCATAAGCTTCGTTGATTTCTTTGAATTTTTCCTCGGCATCAGGAGATTTATTCTTATCTGGATGAAACTTTAAAGCCGACTTTCGATAAGCGCTTTTGATTTCATCCTTGCTGGCGTTTTTGGAAACACCTAAAGTTTCATAAAAATCTTTTTTCATAAAAACCATTCATTCACCCCCGCTGTTGCGGGGGTGAATAGTAATATTTTTTATTCTACCACTTCCCCTTCTTCAACTTTTTTATCATCAGCTTTAACTTCTTCGGCTTCTTTTGGCTCGGCATCTTTTGATTCAGCTTCTGGTCCGCCAGTTGGAGGTTGTTGTTGCTCATAGATAGCAGCACCAACAGTTTGAAGAATTTGACCTAACTCTTCTGAAGCTTTGTCCATTTCATCTTTGGTAGCATCAGTTTTGGCTAAAATATCTTGAGAAGATTTGATTTGTTCTTCAATTTTGGCCTTATCTTCTGGTTTAACTTTATCGGCAAAATCTTTTAAAGTTTTTTCACCAGAGAAAATGGTGCCATCTAATTTATTTCTAGATTCAGCTAAACCTTTTTTCTCTTCATCTTCTTGAGCATGAGCTTCGGCTTCTTTTTTCATTTGCTCAATCTCTTCCTCTTTGAGATTAGTAGCATTTTGAATAGTAATGCGTTGCTCTTTGCCAGTGCCTTTGTCTTTGGCAGAAACTGAAAGAATGCCGTTACTGTCGATATCGAAAGTAACTTCGATTTGAGGCATACCACGAGGTGCAGGTGGAATTCCGTCTAAAATAAATCTACCAAGAGATTTATTGTCAGTAGCCATTGGACGCTCACCTTGAAGAACATTGATTTCAACTTGAGGTTGATTGTCAGCATAGGTAGTAAAGATTTGAGATTTTTTGGTAGGAACAGTAGTATTTCTCTCGATTAGAGGAGTTCTAACTCCACCGGCAGTTTCAATACCAAAAGTTAAAGGAGTGACGTCCAAAAGAACTACATCTTTAACTTCACCAGTTAAGACAGCTCCTTGAACAGCAGCACCAATAGCCACAACTTCATCTGGATTAACAGTGTTGTTTAAATCTTTACCAAAGAAGTTTTTAATCACCTCTTGGACTTTTGGCATACGGGTCATACCACCGACCATAATGACTTCTTTGATGTCCGACTTAGTAACTTTGGCATCTTTTAGAGCTTTTTCGACTGGAGCAATAGTTTTTTGAATTAAATCATCAACTAATTTTTCCAATTCAGATCGAGTCATTTTCTTGGTCAAGTGAAGTGGGTTACCATCTTTTTGAGTGATGAATGGTAAATTGATTTCAGTTTCAGCAGCAGAGCTTAATTCGATTTTAGCTTTTTCGGCAGCTTCTCGGACACGTTGTAGAGCTTGAGGATCTTTACTTAAATCAACCCCATTTTGTTTTTGGAAATCATCAGTAATCCAAGTAATAATTTTTTGATCAAAATCATCACCACCAAGGAAAGTATCACCGTTGGTAGCTTTAACCTCAAAAATACCATCGCCGATTTCAAGAATGGAAATATCAAAAGTACCTCCACCTAAATCATAAACAGCAACTAATTCGTTACCTTTTTTGTCCAAACCATAGGCTAGTGCAGCTGCAGTTGGTTCATTAACAATTCTTTGAACATTAAGACCAGCAATTTCACCGGCTTGCTTGGTAGCTTGTCTTTGAGAATCGTCAAAATAAGCAGGAACAGTGATGACAGCATCAGTGACTTTTTCACCTAAATATTTTTCAGCATCAGCTTTGGCTTTTTGCAAAATCATAGCTGAAATCTCTTGAGGAGTATAGACTTTTCCCTCGACCTCAACAGAAGCAGTATTGTCTTTACCAGCAACTATTTTATAAGGAGCAACACTTTGAGTTTTTTTAACTTCTGGATCGTCCATACGTTGACCCATTAAACGTTTGACACTATAGATAGTGTTTTTTGAATTAAGAACCATTTGGCGTTTGGCTAAATCGCCAACCAATTTTTTGACTGGTTCAACGATAGAAGGGATAGTATTTCGACCTTCTGAGGTAATGATGACTTTAGGGACACCGCCCTCCATAACAGCAACGCAGGAGTTAGTGGTTCCTAAATCGATTCCGATTATTTTGTTTGACATAGTTGTTTAGTGCTTTAGATCGTTAGATCGTTAGAGCTTTAGTTAGTTAATAAATAAATAAATAATTAATTAATAATGTTTTGGTCAGTTAACATACCAACCGAGACTTGGGCAGGTCGGATAACATGACCATTTAATTTATAACCTAATTTTTTGACATCAACGACAAAGTTTTCCTTGCCTTTGGTAGTTTCGATACATTCCATAGATTGAGGATCAAATTCCAAACCAACTGGATTAATTTCTTCCAATCCTTCTATTTTAAGGACTGAATTAAATTTATCAATGGCCATTTTTAAACCATCATCGTTGAGATGTTTTTGAGCTAAATAAAAATCGTCTAGAACATCAACCATTTTACTTAGAATAGAAGTAGTAGCCAAAGTAATAAACATTTGACGTTGAGCTTCAATTCTTTTTTCTAAATTAGAATAATCAGCTAAAGATCGGGCTAATTTATCGGCCATAATAGCTGATTCTTGCTCTAATTCAGTTATTTTTTGAACTAAATTGATGTCTGAAGTGTCGGTATTTTTTACTTTTTTATCTTTTGTCATAGATTTTATTAACGACTAATAGTTGAAAGAAGTTCGGCGAAGTAATCGACGACTGGAACCACATATGGGTAGTGACATCGAGCTGGGCCGATAACTCCTAAGATTCCTCGATGAGGACCGGCTTCATAAGTTTGATAAACAAAACCACATGGCTCGAGATGTTCGAGACCAAGATCTTCACCGATTAAAAGATGGACTATCTCAGGAGATTCTGGATTAAGATTACCAGCTTTGCTGACAATTTCAAACCAGAAAGTAGCATTATCGATTAAAGATAAAACTGTTTTGGTAACATCGATGTTAAAAAACTCTGGTTCTTCTAATAAATTTGAAGCACCATAGTTATAAACAGAACCTTGATCGGTGGTGGCAATGGCCATGGAACGAGTTCGAGTAGCTAACTCTTTGGTAGTTTCGCGAAGTAAGCGATCGAATTCGTTTCGATATTCCCAAACCTTTTCTTTGGCTCCAATTTCATCGCTAACTGATAAATTTTTTGGGGTCATTAAATTACGGACGTAATATTTAAGACCCATGGAAGTTGGAGTGCGACCAGAAGAAAGATGTCCTTTTTTTAAAAACCCCAGCTGGGTAAGAGCCATCATCTCATTTCTTATGGTAGCAGAAGAGATACCAAGGGAATATTTTTTTTCGAGGGTTTCAGAACCGACAGCATTGGCGGTTTCAATAAATTCCTCGGCGATACATTTAAGTATCTTTATTTGTCTTTGAGTTAAATCGGCCATATTAGCAATATAATAGACCGACTGCTAAATTGTGTCAAGAGGTAAATTTTTTGCAAGAGAAAGCCGGCGGTTGTTTTGTTTTTACACAAAATACCTATCCGGCAAGTTCTCTACATATGTTGAATCTAAAATTCGGAGTGATAGCGGTTTTTGTTGATGGAACTTTTATTTCTTCAAAGTAAAAAATAGGAATACAGAAATAGCAGTCACTAGAAATAGATTAAGAATATTAAGAAGGCTGAAAAAAGCTAGAAGAATTAAGGATAGAATATAAAAAGAAATTAAAAGATTTAATTTGTGATTTTTGGAAAAAACATAACAGGCAGAAATTAAACCACAAAAAATAATTAGAAAGAAAATTATTTTCGACCAAAGAGAAGTGGGAGCAACAACATTAATAAAGATTAAAAAAATTCCCCAAAAAGTAAGAGAATAGTAGAAAAACTTTTTATTCATGGAGTTTTAAATTTGGATCAGTTTCTTCAGTTTTAATTTTGTTAACAATTTTGACTAATTGATTGGTACGAGTGGTGTCGACGGCAGTATATTTCTTTTGAAGAGATTCAATGCTGGTACCAATGTCTTTAAAGCCTTGATTATAATTATCGAATTCTTCGGCAAATTTTTTGATATAACCAATAATATTGGCAACATTTTTTTGATAACGGAAATTATCGTAAGCTTGATGAACCATTCTTAGAATAGCAGTGAACGAAAAAGGTCCAGCCAAAATAACTTTTTTGCTCATGGCATCTTGTAAAAGATCTGGGAAACGGTCATAAATAAAACTGAAAATCATTTCATTTGGGATAAATAAAATGACAAAATCAACAGTATTTTTTTCGGGGTTAATATATTCACGACTAGTCACCTCTTTGATTTTGGTTTTAATATCTTGCTCAAATAATTTTTTGAGTCTTTCCTTTTCTTCTTTATTATCAGCCTCACTCATTTTGACTAAATTTTGATAGGGGAATTTGGAATCAACATTAATCATCATGCCATCTGGCATATAGACGGTAAAATCGGGGCGAGAAGAGTCACCACTGACTTGTTTGTTGTAACTAACACCACTGACAAAACCAGACATTTTTAATAAGTCCTCGGCCACCTGCTCACCAAATTGACCTCGCATTTGATTGTTGCTCAAAACATTTTTGAGACCTTCGGTGGTAGTTTTTAATTGATTGGTTAGAGTTTTTTGTTCTTCTAATCGCTCTGATAAAGCAGAAAAAGAACCAGTGCGTTTGATTTCCACTTCTTCCATTTTTTTATTATTTTTTTCAATTTCAGTTAGGGCTCTTTTGACTAAATCCTCAATCGCCTGTTTTTTGTTGTTCAAATCGGTGCCGATTTTTTGATCGGCCAGAGTGATTAATTGTTGACTAGCGTTTTTTAAGGCTTCGGGAAAAACTTGATTTAAGCTGTTACTAATTTCTTTTGATAGCTGGTCTGAATCAGGTTTTTTTGATTTGAAAATTAAAAAAAGTAGAGTGGCAAGAATTAGAAGTAAAAGGATGTAAACAAAAGTCATAAGTTATTGTACTATATTCACCCACTAGACATTTACTAGACATTGAATATATAATTACTTTGTGAACGATAAGGTTCACTTGACTTTGTTCAGAATCCCGACGAGAGTTGGGATTTTTGATTTTTAAGACCTTTTTAGATTTAACCTGTATTCAAAATCTTCAACAAACAAAATATCTTTTATTATTTTATTTGTTTTACAATCTATCAACTCTCTACCTACATGGTTTCTGGCACCAAAAACATAAATATCTTTTTTTAATTCTTTATTTATATATTCACAAACATAGGCCATATCTCCATCTCCAGAAAATACTATAGCAGTATCGTAATTATCTTTTTCTTTAATTAAATCAACAGCCATTTCAATATCTAAATTACATTTTTTTATAAAACCAGTTTCATATTTATCGTCTGGAATATATTTCACTCTTTTTGAAATAATTTCAAAACCACTATACCTGGCTTGTTTGATAATTTTTTCTGACCATGGAGTTAATTTTGTTGATTTATCTTTTTGGCCATAATCTTCACCATAATAAAAACGACGAAGATACTTTTTTCCTTTGGACATATGCCCCACAAGTTGGCCTAATTTATTTATTCCTACTGGCCAATTTAAAGAATCTTGCCAACGATCGACATTAGCAAAATCAATAATAATTATATTTCTATCTAAAGTTTTTGATAATAAATTTAAAAATTTTGTAATTTCAGTTTTATTCATTTATGTAATTAATTTTACACTAGTTCAGTTATACGATTTCATCGTACAACTAACTTCCTTTTTCATAAAAAATAATACCGAATAAAACCCAAAGTGTAAATAGTTAGATTTACAGTGTTTCAATATTCCATTTATTAGAATAGGTAATTGTTTTCTAAAAAAATATTACATTGAAACTTCTAATGATTCATTTCCTTCGATCTCACAATCTCTTTGACATTGGATATCATTTTTACTACAACTACTGACACAAGATATCGATCGAGTTTTATTAAAAAATAAAAAATAAATTACAGTTATAATCACAAAAATCCAATATAATTTTATTGACCAATGCATAATTTATAATATCACTAAAGAAATATATAATTTTAAGATTTTTTTGTTTTATTTTTAATTAGTTTTTTCCAATCTTTTTCTGATAATAGTTTTTGATTATCTTCATTAGCTTCTTTGTCTGGAACAAAAAAATCAATCATCGCGATACAACCTTTAATAGCGTTAATATAATTATTATCCGTTTTTATATTGAGTTTTTTAACACTTTCGTTTAATTCTTCTTCAAACTTAATTACTTCACTTGCTGCTTTTTTAATTTTAACTTTACTACAAGGAAGCAATGAAATCGGATATTTCATAGTTGGATATTTTGTTAAAGCCTCAACTGATACTGTCTCAACAACCTTTCCGTATTCACTAAGAATTTCTTTGGCTTGGTCAATATTTAAAACAGAACCATCATCAATATTGTTTCTTCTATTCTTATTACCTTCATAAAGACCATAAATTATTGGGCTACCCACTACAAAAAGCCAAAATAAAAAACTGTCTTGGTATTCTTTTGTTGAAGGTTGATAATCTTGGACAGTATCACAACTACCACGAAGCGGATCGTCATCACAATTTTCAGAGTGAGTTCCCAAACCACTGCTTATAATAAAAGCAACAATTACGATACCTAGTAAAGCACTACCGATAGACTTGAATATATTCTTTGATTTTTCTCCATAATCTCTAGCTAATTTATAAAAATTAAAAAGAAAAAAAGCTCCAACAATAAAACCAATTGCTTTAAATATTCCGTCTGTCATAAGTTATTTTACCCCAGTGGAGCCGAAGCCCCCACGGTCGGCATTACCCATTGATTCGACTTCTTCAAATTCTAAGTTTTCGCATTTGATTAATAATAGTTGACAAAGACGAGTGGCCTTTTCAATGGTGACTGCTTTGTCGGTGAAATTGTAAGCGGCAAAATGATATTCATCATTGTCACCACAATAATCTAGGTCAAAAATACCAATTCCATTGACACCCATAATCCCCAACTTGTGAGTGGAACTTCTGGGGACTTGCATGATGAAATAACCATCAGGAATTTTGATGGCAACATTCATAGGGATATAAGCAATTTGTTTGGGCTCGATTATCATGTCAACTCGAGAGCATAAATCAACGGCCACTGCACCAGCAGTTTTGTATGATGGAAGTGGAAGAGTTTTGTCAAAACGTTTGATTTGTAATTTCATATGGTTATTTTAAAAGAGAATGAAGATGGTCTTTGTCTTGGCAATCTTCACCAATTTGGTTAAATTCTAAATTAATAATTTTTTGATAAGTTTTTTGAATTAAATCTTTTAAGTTGTCGATATCATTTTGGGAAAATTCAAAACTATTTTGAATAAATTTATTTCGAGTTTTACTTTTTTGAATGAAATGAATGGTTCCCTTATTAATAACATATTTAAAAGTTAAATCGAGATCGGATAATATTTTATAAAAAACTAATTGCCTAAAATAATCCCCGTCTTTGGACAATTCCTTATATTTTCCATCTGGATTTCCAGTTTTAAAATCAATGACTTCGGCCACTTGTTTGCCGTTAATTTTTTGATCACTAATTTTTATTTCATCAATTTTTCCAGTGATAGGAATTTTGTCTAGATAAACATTATTGGGAGCAAAATCAAAATCAGTTAGAGTATTTTTATCAAATGTTGATTGATAATTATTATAATATTCAGTTAAAATTTCTTGGCCTTTTTGAAGTGATTCCGATTCATCTTCTTTGGATAATTTTTCTTTTTTAATAAATTCAGAAAAACGATTAAGGATCTCTTCGATAGTTACCAAACGATTATCATCTCTTAAAGTGTCGAGGAGAAAAGAAAGTGAATCATGGACGGCCGAGCCAAGACTAGAATGTTTGTCCCGAACTCCTGGGATTCTTAAAATGGTTTTGTGGTAAAAACAAAAAGGACAACGGAGATAAGAATTAAGATGAGTGACATTAAATTTATATTTATTTTTTAGATAATCGACTAAGTATTCTTCAAAGTCAGATTTGATATCAAGTTTAGTTAATGCTTTTGGAAAAATATTTTTGAGAGCCGATTCACTGTTGATACTGGAATCTGTAACTTCTTCGATAATTTCTGGATCGATTTCGGAAATGAACATGGATGGAAGTTGATCACGACCACTTTCTGATTTGGTGGAATAGGAAATATAAATTTGTTTTTTGGCACGAGTTAGAGCCACATAAAAAAGTCGACGTTCATCCTCACAATCTCTTTCATTTTCTAAAAGAGTGGATTGGAGTTTTAGAATTCCTAGAGGAAGTTTTAATTTATTTTGATTGGTAACATTCCCCCATTTTTTGTCAGTAACTTTATATAAAAAGACATGTTCAAATTCGAGACCTTTTGATTTATGGACTGTCATTAATTTAATTGACTTGACTGATTCGCCACTTATTTCTGGAGCAGTTAAACTGAGTGTATTTTCTTTGATTAAATTTAGATAATTCAAAAAATCTTTTAGAGAATATTCTTTTTCTTGGGCCAATCTTTTTAACTCTGAATAAAAAGTGTTTAAGAAATTAATTAATTCCAAATTATTACTGGTTAAAACAAAATCTAAATATTTGAAACGACGAATGACCTTATTAAAGAAACGATCAGTGCTTAAATTTTCTAACCATTTTTTGGCCAGAGTAATTCGTTTGACAAATTTTTTAATTCTTTTAACGCCAAGTTTTGATAAGTCAGTTTCGATTTTGGAGAAATTTGAAGATGTAAAAAGAAGTGAAACTAAATTGATTTTTTCCCTAAAGGCAAAGTGAGTCAATTTGAATAAATCAAAGGATGGAATTTTTAGATAATTAGAAGCCAGAATTTTATAGAGTAAATCACTTTTTTCGGAATTGACAATAAACTCTAATAAAAAGATTAATTGAGAAATATATTTGTTGTCTAAAATATTTTTATCAATATTTAATTGATATTTAATATTTAAATTTTTGAAATGTTCAATGAGGTCAAAAATGTCATTGTTATTGCGATAAAGAACAGCGATTTCTTGAGGGTCAACTTTTTTGTCGAGTAATGATTTAATTTTGGTGGCAATAAAATAATTTTCTTCGTTGAGACTTGGAGATTTGAAAATGTTAATTGGAGTGGCATCAAAATCAACTTTGGATTCGAGACTTTTATCAATTTCATCGATAAAATTAGTGATACGATTTTTATTATTTTTGATAACACTTTCAGATGAAGCCAAAATTAAACGATGAGATCGATAATTATTTTTTAGGACAACTAGAAGTGGTTTATATTTTTTGTAGAAGCTATAAACATTTTCAATTGAAGCCCCTTGGAAACGGAAAATTGATTGGTCATCGTCGCCGACAACAAAGAGATTTGGGATTTCATAATATGAGCCCAGAAGATCAATGACTTCGTTTTGAGCCGAATTGGTGTCTTGATATTCATCAACTAAAATATATTGATATTTCTCTTGATATTGTAATAGAAGATCGGGGTTTTCTTTGAAAGCGGTTAGGACAAAAAGAATCATATCTTCAAAATCGTAGAGACCGGATTTTTTTAGTTCTTCTTGATATTGTGAATAAACTGAGTGAAGTTCGAGTTGTTTTAAAGAATCTTTGGCTAGAGATTCAAAGAAATTCTTAACTTCGTTTTTGAAATTTACAATTGGATTTTTGGCAGCACCGACAACAAAGCCGCCTTTTTCGTAAAGAACTTTTAATGAAAAGAGATGGTAATAGACTTCTGGGGATATTTTTTGACTGTTAGTTAAAATTTCTTCAAAGATTGGCAGAAGTTCGGCTTCTAGATTTTTACTAAATTTGAGAGCTAAAAGACGGGAAACTAAATCTTGATTTTTTTCTAAAAAATTTAGTTGATTGTTAACAAGAGTCAATAAAGCTTTTGGACTGACACCTTCTTTTTTTAGAGATTGAATTGATGAAATAATGTCGCGTTGATAAAAGAAAGAATCACCCCATGGTTTTAGAGTGGAACCATCTTTGAGAGAAGAGATAAGTTTTTGAATTAACTCGACCCTTTCGACTTCTTCAATATTTTTGACATTTTTGGCAAAGATAAAATATTGAGGGTTATTTTTTATAACTTCATTACAAAAAGAATGAAAAGTATGAATGCGAACTTTGTAGGCTTCGGAGCCAATTATTTTGATTAAACGATCACGCATAGCAACGGTACCGGTGTCAGTGAAAGTTAAACAAAGAATATTTTGAGGAGGAGTTTGAGTTTGGACTAAAATGTTAGCAATACGTAAAGCGATGGTTTGAGTTTTGCCAGTACCAGCTCCAGCAATAACCATAACTGGACCTTCGATGGTGTCGACAGCCAGTTTTTGCTCGGGGTTTAATTTTTGATATTCTGATAAAAAAGATTTATTGTCCACTAAGCTATTCTATCAATTACTAATCGAAAGAAGATAAATCAGATGATATATTCAGTTAATGAATAAAAAAATTATCTTATTTGATATTGATGAAACTTTAATGGGACTAGATAAGATGGCAGTAATGTTTTATGAAAAGTTGGCAAAGCAACTTGAAGTAACAACCGAGGAAATTATTGAATTGAAAGAACAATACAAATTAACACTAAATAAATCTGGTGATTATTTACATAGTAATTTAATATTATTTCTTAAAGAGATAACAGGTAAAAAGGAAAAAGAAATAGAAGATCCATTTGAAGATAAAGAAAATTATAAAAAATCGTTACACCCTGAGGTAAAAGAAAATATAGAAAAAATAAGTAAAGATTTTAGAATAGGAGTCTACTCTGAGGGATTTTATGAATACCAAAAAAAGAAAGTTTTTTGGTCTGGAATTGGAGATTTTTTTGATGAAGAACTTATTTTTATAACTCAAAATAAATCTGACCCTGAGTTTCTTAAAACATTACCAGAGGGAGCAATCATTATTGATGATAAAAAAGAAAAAATTCAAAAGTTAAAAGAAGCTGGAAGATTTAATTTTGTTTGGATTAATAGAAAAAATGATGAAGTTATGGATGATGTTAAAACAGTTAAAAACTTAAATGAATTTGCTGACTTACTTGGACAGCTCTAATTTGTTATAAATGGGTAATGGAAAAACAAATTATTTTATTCGACTTAGATGATACTTTATTTAGTAAAACGGAATATCTTAAAAGATTGAATGATAATTTGGCCAGGGAATGTAATACTTCAAGTGAACAAATTGCTGATTTTGGAAATAAATATTTTGAAAGTTTAGGAAACTCTAACGATTTTCATATAAAGAAATATTTGGAATATTTAGATCAAAATTTTAATAAAGAAATTGATTTGGAAAATTTTACTACTGATAAGTTGAAAATTTATTCTGGATCTTTGTTTTCAGACACTATTCCTGTTTTAGAAAAATTGAAAGATAATTTTAGATTGGGTATTTATTCTCAAGGATTTGATGATTGTCAAAGAATTAAAATTAATGAATCTGGAATTGGAAATTATTTTGATGAAGAACTTATTTTTATTGCTAGAAATAAATCAGATCCTAAGTTTATTGAAAGATTACCAGATGGATCAACAATAGTTGATGATAAAAAAGAAAAGTTTGAAGCATTAAAAGAAACTGAAAGATTTAATCTTGTTTGGATTAACAGAAAAGACGATGAGGTAATGGATGGAATAGAAACAATTAGAAACTTAGAAAAATTAGTTGATTTGGTTAAAGTGAGAGCGGTTTAGGTTAAATTTATTTAAATTAATCTACTTTTTCAGTTAGAGAGTCAGCTCTTGAAGAAGTTATTACTTCTTGATTTGATAAGTTACCTTTTAGAATTACTTCTCCTTTTTCAGGATAGACCGGTGCTTGAATAACTGTAAATACTTCACGTGGATTACTATTTTTATCTAAAAAAACAGATTTTACTCTAACTTTATTTCCAGCAATAATTCCTAATTCATATGGTGATGGTGTCATAATTTTGTATTTTAATTAAAAATAAGTCTATTTTAAAAGTTTTTCTAAAATTTCTTTAGCTATGGATGGATTGGCAGAACCATTAGAGGCTTTCATAAGTTGACCAATTAAAAAGCCAATTGAAGCAGGATTCTTTTTGTAATCCTCCACCGCTTTTGGATTGTTAACAATCACCTCTTTTGCAATTTTTTCTATTTCAGAAGAATCAGAAACTTGGATTAAACCTTTAGATTTAGCAATTTCGACTGGATTGACTCCGCTTTGGTAACTTTCAATGATTACTTGTTTGGCAACAGTTGAGGAAATTTCTGATTTGGAAACGGCAGTAAATAAATCAAAGAAAAATTGAGAATTAATTTTTGATTCATCTAGATTTTCTCCATTTTCATTTAAGTAAGTTTTGATGGCACCTAAAAATAAATTAGCAGTAAATTTGGCGAACTCTGGTGAATTATTATCGCCTAAAGCTTTTTCATACATTTTTGAAAAAGTTAAATCTTCGGTAATTACTTGAGCATCATAATCACTTAAACCAAGAGTATTTTTATATCTTTCTAATTTTTGATCTGGAAGTTCTGGAAGAGAGGCTTTAATAGCAGCAATTTGGTCATCAGTAAAAGTAATTTGAGGAATATCTGGCTCGGGGAAATAACGATAATCAGAAGAACCTTCTTTTTCGCGTTGTAAAAAGGTTTGATTTTTATCAGCATCCCAACCTCTAGTAGTTTTATTAGTTTTTGATTTTACTTCACCTGTTTTTTGGAATTCTTCGAGTTGACGATTAAGCTCAAAATCGATAGCATTTTGAACACCAGTTAAAGAAGCCACATTTTTGATTTCGGCCAATGGTGTATAAACTTTTTTATTGTCATCAGTTTCTATTTCTAAATTAATAGTTGGCTCACAGCGCATACTACCCTCTTCAATGTCAGCATCGGAAATACCGATATATCGGACGATTTGTTGGATTTTGAGTAAATAATCTTTAGCCATTTTTGCGGAGATAATATCTGGCTCAGAAACGATTTCCACCAAAGGAACACTGGAACGGTTGTAATCAATTAAAGTTAGATCTTGTCCATTTTCATTAATGTGAATAGACTTGCCAGTATCCTCTTCCATGTGAGCCCTGTTGATTCTAATTTTGTGACCATCAATTTCTATAAATCCGTTAACAACAAATGGTTTTTCTAATTGAGTAATCTGGTAACTTTTTGGTAAGTCTGGATAAAAATAATTTTTTCTTTCAAAAAAACTTGTTTGATTTGGAGTGCAGTTTAGGGCTAGACCAAGTTTGACACACCACTGGCACGCCACCATATTTGGTACAGGAAGAGCACCCGGAAGTCCAAGACAAGTTGGACAAGTGTGAGTATTAGGCTTTACATGGAAATGAGAAGCATCACAACTGCAAAACATTTTAGATTTAGTTTTTAATTCAATGTGGACTTCAAGACCGATGATGGGAGTTACTTTCATAATTGTGGCCTTTTTAAATGGAAATCAGTAATTTTTTGATATTGGTGACCAATAGAAAGAATTTTTGATTCTTCAAAAAAGTTACCAATTAATTGGAAACCAACTGGAAGATTGTCTTTGGTAAAACCACAAGGAATAGCTAGCGATGGAACTCCGGCAACGTTAATACAAACTGTGTAAACATCGGCTAAATACATTTCAAGTGGATTATCAGCTTTGGCACCAATTTCCCAAGCTGGAGTTGGAGAAACTGGAGCTAGAATAACATCAACTTCGTTTAGAATATCCGTAAATTCTTTTTTGATTAGAGTTCTGACTTTGGCAGCTTTGGTGTAATAAGCATCATAATAACCAGAAGACAGAGCATAAGTACCAATAATAATACGACGTTTAACTTCTGGCTCCATAAACTCACCTCTAGTGTTCATATAATAAGAAACGATATCAGTGTCGGGACCATTGCTTTGACCAAAACGAAGACCATCGTATCTAGCCATATTAGCTGAAATTTCTGAGGGAACCAAAATGTAATAAGCAGCGATACCTAGATCAGTACTAGGAAGAGAAACTTCTTTTAAGATAGCTCCTTTACTTTCAAACAATTTGGCTGCTTCCATAACTTTATTTTTGACTTCTTCATTTATAGCACCAGTGAAATATTCTTTTGGAAGGCCAATTTTTAAGCCAGATAAATTTACACTGTCTAATAGAGCCGAATAGTCAGGAATATCTTGATTTATGGAAGTGGCATCGTGGGGGTCATTGCCAGCAGTAATTTTGGTAACAGCGGCAATATTTTCGACTGATCTGGCAAAAACTCCGGGACAGTCAAAAGAAGAAGCCATAGCAGTAATACCGTAACGAGAATTAAGACCATAAGTTGGTTTTAGACCAGAAACTCCACATAGTGAGGATGGTTGACGAATGGATCCACCAGTGTCGGTGCCAAGAGCAAAATTACATAGATCAGCAGCCATGGCAGCAGCTGAACCGCCAGAAGAACCACCTGGAACTAATTTTTGATTCCAAGGATTTTTAGTGGTGAAGAAACCTGAGTTTTCAGTGGAACAACCAAAAGCAAAAGGATCGGTGTTGGTTTTGCCAATAATTATGGCATCTTGATCAATTAGTTTTTGGTAAACAGTGGACGAATATTGAGGAATATAATCTTTTAGAACTTGTGAACTAGAAGTGGTTTGAATTCCTTTGGTTAAATAGATGTCTTTAACAGCCATGACTGAACCGGCTAATTGACCTAGAGTTTCATTCTTGGCAATTTTTTGATCAATACCTTCTGCTTGAGACAGGGCTTCTTTCTCGGTGATAGTAATAAAAGCTTTAATTTGGGGATCAATTTTTTTGATTCTATCTAAGAAAAATTGGACTATTTCTTGGGCAGTGATTTTTTTATCTAAAAGTAATTGTCTTAATTCTTTGATTGATAAAGTAGAAAAGTCCATATTATTTTTTGATAGTGTTGGTAACGACAAAATAGCCATCTTTAGTTTGATTGGCAGTGGAAAGAGCTTCTGTTTGGGAAAGTGAATCTGTAACTATATCTTGACGTAAAACATTTAATTGAAGATTGACTTGATAAGTTGGCTTGATATTGGTGGTATCAACTTTATTCAAAACATCAAAATATTCTAAAACAGATTCCAGTTGAGGTAAGAAAGTATTTTTTTCAGAATCAGTTAGTTTAATTCTGGCTAATTTGGCAATATGATCTAAATCGGATAAAGAAATCTTTGGGTCGGCCATAGTCTATTTTACCTTATTTTCTTAAAATTTTGGCTTTGAGACGAAGGAGTTTCCAGCGAACTTTATCAACAGTGTTATAAACTTTATATAAAGCTGGGTTGATAATTAAATCAAAAGTACCCACATATTCGACTAATTGACCACCATATCCTTGTTTAAATCGATGAAAACCATAACCATTTTCGTTTTCTTTGGCCCTTGGACCAAGACAGCCCCACATATCAAAAGATTTGCATTTTAATTTTTGACCAAGACGAATTACTTCCCACATTAACAAAGTTGGAGCCATGGCTTGTCGATTAACATCAAGAGAAGCACCATAAGGATAAAAAATCTTGTCCCCTACTTTAAATATCATAAAAGCAGAAAGAACTTGGTTTTGGTAAGAAGCCAACATAATGTGAATCATGCCAGTGTCTTTTAATTTTTTCCATAAATCTCGATGGTATTGTTGAGAATGAAGATAGAAACCTTGGCGCTTGGTGGTGTCAAAAAGTAATTTTAAATAAATTTCAAAACCTTTGTCGTCAGTTTGCTCACGAACTTCAACACCATAACGATTGGCAACTCGAATATTGTAACGAGTTTTGGGATGCATTGATTCTAAAATTTGAGTTTCTGATTGATTTAAATTGACTAATAAATTGTGAGAGTAAAAAGCAACTTTAGGTGATTTTTTGAGATGACTAAAATGAGGTTTTTGATTAACTAAAGTTTCATTGCCAAGACTATCAAAATTTTTATAAACAAAATTTGGCTCAAATTTTACAAAAATAGCTTTTTCTTGTTTGGCAATTTTTTTTATTTCTTCAATCATTTGATCATCTATCTCTGGGCCACGAAGAATGGTGCCGATGGACAATTTGGTTTTAGGAATTCTATGGAAACTAATAGAATATGCAGAAACCATTTTTTCTTTATCATCAAAAACACCAAATCGATAGACTTTGTGGCCTTGAGAAGTTTGAAAATCTCCCCAATCCCAAGTTTGAACTGGATGCTTTATCAAAGAATCATATTTTTCTTTGTCTTTAATATCCAAGATTTTAGTAAGCATAATATAAGTTTATCAAAAAACCCTTTGGTACTTCGTACCACCTTTCCATTGACAGGGCACTTTTATTAATAGATAATTATTCCCATTCGGTGGTGCCGGGTGGTTTGGAAGTTAAATCGTAGGCTATTCTGGAAATATTAGGAGTATTTTTTAGTATCTCATTAACTAACTCCTCTAAAACTTCTTCTGGAATATCTTTGCCAGGTAGAGCTGGAACACCAGTCATAAAATCGTTAGTAATAAATGTTCTAATGGCAATCGAACGATTACCATTAACACTAAAAGCAATTGGGAAAGAGACAATGGGAACTTGAGATAAAGTTCTGACTAAAGAATGTTTAAATAAAATTTTATTGGCAATATCATCGGCTGTTTGAAGTTGTTTAATAGTTTCTACATCAAGGTATGTTTGAGTAATTTCTTTTATTGGGCCATCAACTTTAGGACCAAAAATATAAGCAACTCGATTAATTTGATGAATTTTTTTGGGGATTTCTTGAGCCAAAGCAAATAATTTACCCCAATCTTTTTTACCACTGATAGCAGCTAGATAGCTATAAGTTCGACCATCTCCTTGAACACCAACTGTTTGAATTGGAAGAAGGGTGACAGATAAATCAGTGGAACAATATTGTTTTAAGGATTCATTGATAGCATCAAAATCATCAGTTATAAAAGGTTTATCGGCACAAATTATTCTGACAGCTAAGCCAGGACCGGGAAATGGTTGTCGCCAAACAAGTTCAATGGGGATACCTAAGCTGGCACCCAAGGCTCTAACTTCATCTTTATGATAATCTTTTAATGGTTCAATTACTCTGCCCTCGTCTCTTAATTTTCTGACTTCTGGAGTGTCATTATGGTGAGTCTTAATAGTGGCAGCATTACCGCTGACAACATGAGAAGCACTTTCAATTAAGTCAGGTCTCAAAGTCCCCTGGGCCAAAATAACATCTTTGGGATCTAGTTTTAAATCTTGGATAGCTTTTTTTGAAACTCTCATAAAAGTATCGCCAATAATGGCTCTTTTTTCTTCTGAGTTAGTGATTTTTTTAAGAGGTCCGACTATTCTTCCTTTAAATTCAGAGGTGCCATTATAGAAATCATTTGAGGCATCAACGACAACTATATTAACTCCAATATCTTTTAAGATTTTTTTGACATTAACACTTTCATCTTTTCTCATGAAACCATTATCGATATGGAGAGCATAAATATTTTTTGGATCAATTGCTTTGGCTAATAGAACTGCACAAACAGTTGAGTCAACTCCACCACTAACTAACATTAAAACTTTTTTATTACCAACTGCATTTTGAATATAATCAATGGCCTGTTTTTGACGATCCTCAACCGTGTAATCACCACTAAAACCAGCAATGGAATACAAGAAATTTTTGATAATTTTTTTACCATTTAAACTTAAATCGACTTCTGGATGAAATTGAACACCATAGAGTTTTTTGGAAGGATTTTCAATGGCAGCAATAATATTATTGTTAGAAAAAGCAATGGCTTTGAAACCTGGGGCTAAAGTATCTGGGGTGACACTGTCACCATGGCTCATAAGAACTTGTTCTTTTTTGTCTAATCCAGAAAATAAAGAAGAATCTGGATTAACATCAATAGTGCAAGGACCATCTTCTCTGGTGGTACCTTTAATGACTTTGCCACCACTTGAGTAATTCATTAATTGCATGCCATAACAAACTCCTAAAACTGGAATATCAAGAGAAAAAATATTTGGATCATATTTAGGAGCATTATCATCATCAACACTGTTGGAACTACCAGAAATAATAATGGCTTTATAGTTTTTTAAAACAGATGAAGGAGTATCTAGGGGTAAAATTATTGATTCTACTCCAAACTCACGAGATCGACGGTCGATTACTTTACCATATTGAGCACCAGCATCAAGAATAGCTAATTTTTCATTATTTGACATAAATTGATAGGAAATTTTATCACAGATCTGAGGCTAATAATTTTTAATAAATATCTGGGTCGTAGATGATGTCATCATCATTTCTTGATTTTGGGTGACGATAATCACGAATAATTTCGATACTTTCTTCAAACTCAACTAAATCACCTGGGATATCTGCTAAAAAGCGACTTGGTTCGTTTAAACTGCTTTTGCCAAAAAACAAACGACGAGAGGCATAAGAAATATAAAGATAATCCTTGGCCCTGGTAATGCCCACATAACAAAGACGACGCTCTTCTTCTATTTGAGCTTCATCAATTAAACATCTTGAATGAGGCAAAATTCCTTCTTCAAATCCAACCATAAAAACGACTTCAAACTCTAGACCTTTGGCGCTGTGAAGAGTCATTAATTTAACTCCATCTCTGTTTTCTTTTTTCTTATTTTTTTCTTGAAGAGAATATTCTTGCTGGACTAAAGTTATGTTTTCTAAAAAGGCAGTTAAACTTGGATAAGCAGTGGCGACAGATTTTAATTCTTTAATATTTTCAATTCTCTTTTGATCTTCTTCATCTTTGGTATCGAATTTATCAAGATAACCAGAATTGACAACTAAAGATTCTAGAATTTGAAGAGAAGTTAAATTTTTTAAATCAATATTTTTTATATGTTCTAAAAGAAGAGATTTTTTACGTTTACCTAAAGCTTTTTGGATCCTTTCTTCGGAGATATGATCGGATGGATTACTGGTAAAACGAAGCATGGATAAAATATCTTTGACTTCGGCTCGCTCGTAGAAACGAATGCCACCTAATAAAACATAAGGGATATTAAGTCGTAAAAAAGCTTCTTCCAAAACACGAGACTGAGCATTCATTCGATAAAGAACAGCCATATTCCTTAATGGAATTTTCATATTATCATTGATGAATTTTATTTTTTGAGCAATAAAATCAGATTCAGCAACTTCGGATTCGGCTTCAAAAATTTTGATTTTATCTTGGGAAAACTTTTTGGTAAATAATTTTAAAATTGGATGAGAATTATTTTTGGAAATAACTGAATTGGCAGCATCGAGAATAATCTGAGTCGAACGATAATTTTCTTCGAGATTAATAACTTTAGTATTTTTAAAATCAGCAGTAAAACTAATAAGATTACGATAATCGGCTCCACGCCAACCATAGATGGCTTGAGAAGCATCGCCGACAACTGTAATTTGTTTATATTTTTGAGCTAAAAGCTTGGTTAAAAGATATTGGATTTGATTGGTGTCTTGATACTCATCAACCATAATGAATTTATAGATTTCTTGATACTTAGCTAAAACCTGTGGATGTTCTAAAAATAATTCAACTGTTTTAAATAAAAGATCATTAAAATCGAGAGCATGAAATTCAAATAATTTTTTTTGATAAAGAGAGTAAATTTTACTGGCATAATCTTGCCAAAAACCATGGCTTTGAGCAATCATATCTTTTGGAGTTTGAAAAGAATTTTTAGCGGCTTCGATGTAATAGAGAACACTTGATGGTTTAAATTCTTTGGTAGTTAGTCCTAATTCGTGAAGAATATTTTTAATTAAATTTTCTTGATCATTAGAATCGTAAATAACAAAAGTTGGAGGAATGCCAATATTGTTACCATCAATTCTTAAAACTCGACAACAAAAAGAATGAAAAGTTCCCGCCGACAGCTTCGCAGTCTTGGCGGGCAGGCCCGCTTCGTATCCAGATTTGGCGGGCAAACCGACTTTATTTTTTTCTTTTGAAATTAATTGTTCCATTCTCTTTTTCATTTCATCAGCGGCTTTGTTGGTGAAAGTTAAAAGTAAAACTTCTGATGGTTTAGCAATTTTTTGTTGGATGAAATAAGCCACCCGATGAGTTAGAACACGAGTTTTACCTGAGCCAGCACCAGCCAATAGAAGCAAGGGTGAACCAATATGAGTCACCGCTTCTTTTTGAGGTGGATTTAAACCGTCTAGAATATTAACCATGAGTAGAATTAACTATAGTTGGTAAAGCTTAGTTTTACCAGACTGAAAAATAACTTGAGCGCCTATTTTTTGAAAATTAGATTCATTTAAGTTGGGATATTTTTCATATTCTTTGGTGCCAACAAAAATATATTTAATATTATATTTTTGAATTAAACTTTTTAATATATCAATATCTTTACTTTCATAGATAGATTCAACATCGTTTTGACGCTGTTTTGGTTTGTCATAGCCACCACGCCAAAGCCATTCATGAACAATCCAACCTTGGACTGTTGGTAAACCAGTATTAACAGAAACTTGATTGAAAGTAGTGTAACTATCACCAACTGCTTCAAGCATTACTGGTTGACCAGATATATTTTGATTAATCCAATTGATAACTTTAAAATTATCTGGATAATCATTTTTTAAATAATTTAATCCCCATAAACCTTTGTAATCTTTTAGACTATAAAAAGATTTAATAGCAAAATAAGGATAGATTAAATGAATAGCAAAAATTAAAGTGAATAATATTCCATATAAAGTTTTAAGCCATTTTGATTTTAATAATAATCTGGTTTTATAAAAAACATAACCAGAGACTAAAGAGTACATAATAAAGGCTTGGTAAGTTAATTTAAACATGGTATTAGCTCGACGATATTCATTAATATAAATATCTTTTAGATAAATTAACTCTGGAATAAAGACTAAAATAGTAGCAGTAATAATAACAGCTAAGATAAATAAATCAGAATTAAATAAATTTCTAATTTCTAATTTCCAATTTTTAAAAAAGAATTTTTTAATAAATAAAAATATTAATGGTAAACAAATTAACCAAAAACCACCATATAAAATAAACAATTGATAAAAAGGAGTATGACTATCAGCGATATTAATACCCTCGCCCATGGGAATAAAATTTAGGGAAAAAGGAATAGAAAAAATAAACCAACAAAGAATAGTTAAAAATCCATTGATAAGTGTTTTTTTAAGAGCAGTTTTATAATCATTTTTTAAATTTAAAAATAAAGTAAAAATAGCAAAGAGAAGACCGTAAATGGCAAAGTCCCAAGCATTGGTCATATAAGCAATTGAAAGATTAAAACCAGAAATAATAACTAAAGAAAAATTAATTAATGAAAATCCAACAAAACTAGAAGCAATTAAAAAAGCCATAAAAAATAAAATGATAGGAATGTCATTCATATGACCATGAAGATCGGCAACTATAAAACTATAAGCAGGGAATTCATGGATTGTTTTATCTTGAGTCTCGGGATCATAACCAATAAAACGAGTGGCATCTGGATACCAATAAGTATTGGCTGATTCTAAAATAGCTGATTTGGTTAAAACTAATTTTTCATTATTTTTAATATTTGTTTTGGCAATTTTATAAACAGAGTGAAGGTTGCCACCAAAAGTTAGAAGTAAGACCGAAATAAGACCAGCGATAATTATTTTTTGAAAGTTAATTTTTTTTAAAGACAAAAAAACTAAATTAGAAGCGATAGAAAAAGTGGAAGAAAAAGTTAGGGCACAAACAGTGGCAATTGAAAGATTGTAAGTAATAGCTGAACTGATATTACTTAATTTAGTAAGAACGGCAAAAATGAGATGACCAAAATAGTAGTAATTAATAACTTCACCAGAAAACCACATATCTTGAGGTGGTAAAAATTTTGACCTTAAAGCAGAATTGACAAATCCCCAATCCATGAATTTTTCAAGACCTTCTATGTCTGGAGCAAATCCCCTGACCAAAGACCAAGTAAATAAAATTAATAAGAAAACTATTTCTTGAAAAATAAAAGTTTTGTAATTGGCTTTGATTGTTTTTAGAAAGTTTGAGAAACGATTTTTGGATTTAAGAAAAATAACATTGACTATTAAAATTGAAAATATTATTAAAATTAAAAAAATATTAGTAAATGGCAAAAGCTTAAAAACTCCACCGATGAAAACTAAATAAGTTAAAACAATAATAGAAATAACTTTTGAAAAGATGTAACCCTTATCCCAAAATTTATTAAAAAGATAAAAAGTGACAGGTAAGGAAATTAGACCTAGTCCAAAAATCAAAAAGTACCAAGAAAAAATAAAACTAAAATCGGCTAACATAATTATTTAATAAAAAATACAAAATTAAAAACAGTTCTGATTATTTCATTTAAAAAATCTGGGAAAAATAAATTTCTAGTTATGAACCAAATAATAATTCCAAACAAGATTCCACCAAGCATGTCTATTGGGTAATGAAAACCAGCTAAGACCCTAAAAGTGAGAAGTGGTATGACTATAATGAAAAATAAAGGTAATGAAATAACTTGAGTAGAAATGATGAATAATAAAAAGAAAATTGTTTTTGTGGTGTGACCTGAAGGAAAAGAACCTGAGTAATACCAATTATTAACTAAACCAATTGGAGCAATTGAACGACGATTGAACATAGGACGAATCCAATATTTTTGTTTTTTCAAATATCTTTCGACTGTTTCAGCAATAACTGTGGCGATAAAAAGACGGCCAAAGAAATTAATATCAAAACTAATTAATTTATAAGAAATAAAGAAAAAGAATAACCAAATAGAGTAATTCAAAACAATCAAAGAAAACTCGCCTAATAAATTGCGTTCAAAAATAGTTAAACAATCTTTTTTTGGTTGCCAAAAAATAAGCTTTTTTAGGTTTAAAGACACATAAACAGTTTACCATAAAGGTTATTATTTAAACTTTTTGAAAATAATTACTTTGGGATGATCGTAGACTGAAAAAGCCTCTTCAGCAATATCATCACGAAGATAAACTCCAGGATAAAGACAAGTATTATCAACTTCAAACCATTTATTTTTAGTTTGAGAATAGGGAAAGTTGGTTGGCCCAATATAAATACAATTTTTTAAAAATGGAAGGGATAGGCCAGGATAAGAGTTAAATTCAATTTCTTTTTTGAAATCTGATTTGCCGTCAAAAAGATCTTGATAATATTTGGTAGCAATTGGATATCTGTTTGGAACAAGAGGAATAGAAGACCAGAGACGATTGGAAGTAAGAAAAATATAATCAGTCTTTTTTAAGGTTGAATTTATTTTTTGCCATTTTTCAGAAGTATCCGGATCATAAAGATGAAGATTTTGGTTTTGGTAAGGATTAAAAGATAGAGGTAAAGCATCATCCCAATATTCATTGGCGATAGTTGAGGATGATGGAATATTTTTATAAATCCAATTTGAGGCTTGAACGCGAGAGTGAGGTCGAGTGTAGATTGATATAAAGATAATGGCATAAGAAAAATGAAAGAACAAAATAAGATAAAGTATTTTTTTTGATAAATTATTTTGAAAGATTAAAGTGACAATTATGGTTATAAATGGATATATGACCAAGAAATATCTCATAGTAGCAGTGAACTGATTGCCTTGTTGTATGAAAAGAAAAATAGTCCAAAAAATACAAAGGAAAATTGTAAAATTTTTAGAATTTAAAAATATTTTCTTAAAAACCCTCTTGTTGTCCCGCAGATGCGGGACAACTTTCTCCCTTAAAAAAGGAGACGTTATTTTTTGATATATATATTTTATAAAAAACAAAAGAAAAACAAAAGATAAAGGTAAACCTAGTCCCCATAAAACAATATTTTTTAGCGGATATAAAATTGGAGTTTTACTGAGCCATTGAATTTCTGGGGGATAAAAAACATCTTTATTAATTAAAATTGATTTTAAATATACAAGACTTTTTATAAAGTCTGGATTAATCTTAATTAAAGAAATGAAACTATATGGCTGAAAAATACGAAAAACAATAAAAGAAATAAAAAGAGATATAAATATTTTTAAAAAGATAAGAGTCTTCTTTTTAAAAATTTGATAAATAAAAAACAATAAAATAACAGGAGAAAAAAGAAATGCAGAAATTTTACAAGTTAAACTTAGACCAAAGGTAATAGAAGCAAAAATTAAAAAAATATTCTTATTAGTTTTTAGCCAATAAGAAAAACAAACAAATGATAGTAATATAAAAAAAGTAAGAAAAGTATCAACGGCAAAAAAATGTGAAAGTTGAATTGGCAAAACAGTAAAAGCATAAAGTAAACTTGGTAAAAATAAGAAAAACTTTTTGTTTTTGGAAATGAATAATTTTGCTAGAAAATATAAACTGAAAATATTGAGGGAATCAAAAACAGATGATAAAGCGCGACCTAATAAATGAATTTTGTCATAGCCTTCTATATTAAAAATATTACCCAATGTTTTAACTAAAAATAATGGGAAGGTGCCATAAACAAAAAAATTAAATTGTTGATAATTAAACGGATTTAAGGGTGAAGATTTGGTATCAAAATATTGAACAATGGAACTGGGAAATTCAATCGTAGAAATTATCATGGTTAAAAATCTTTCGTCTGGATGAAGATGCTGATTTTGATCCCAATTTAGTCCAAAGAGACGAATTGATAGAGCTAAACAAAAGATAATAAAAACTATAAAAAGATGATGATTAAATATTTTTTTGACAAACATAAAATACGTGAGGGTAAAAAAGACTAAAATATTTACCTTGTTTAATTATTTTAAAATTATTTTTTATTAATAGACTTTCTAATTGTAAATCAGATAGAAAATAAAGTGAAGAAAATTTGGTCATAATTAAATCGTGAATATAATTCCAATAGTATTTTAAAAGTGGTTTTGTGTTTATATCTTTGATAATTAAAAGTCCGTTTTTATTAAGCTTAAAAAAAGAATCTTTTAAAAAGATATTTTTTTGAGATGAATTAATGTGATGAAGTAAATCAATGGCAACAATAGCATCAAATTTTGATTGATTATTGTCAATTAGATTTGAAGTTTCAAAAGAAATATTAGTTATGTTAGAAGAAACTTTTTTGGCCAAGGCAACCCTTACGGGGTTTAACTCTAGACCAATAACTTTTCTTTTTTTGTTTTTGGCAAAAAATATTGAAGTAAATCCATATCCACAACCAACATCTAGAATATAACCTTTTTGAGGTAAAAGTTTATCTATTTTTAAAACAGGCAAAATAATAAATCTAAGAAAAACATAAATTCTTGGCCAAAGAAATGGATATAAATTAATTATTGGAAAATATTTTTTGATAGTCATCATAAGTGAGATTATTAATTTTTTTGTAAATTCTTATGGTCGGATTATCAAAAACAGACCAAGTTTCTTCAGCGTTTTCAGAGTTTAAAATAAAATCTTTTTGGTTATTAAATTTTTTAATTTCTTGAAATCCTAATTTACCTGAAAATAAATTTTGATAATATTTAAAAGATAAAGGATAGTTTTTGTTATTTTGATTTTTAAAAACTCGGCGAGAAGGAATAATGATGTAATCACTTTTAAATAAATCCATTAATAAATCATTTTGGTTTTGGTTATTGTAAAAATCAAAATGATTAACATTAATTTTTGAATTGGAAATGGGAATATTAACTACATTGCCAGATTCTGAAAAAACATAAGAATTTAAAGGAATATTGGAATTAATCCAACTTGAAGCAACTACCCTGTTGTCTGGCTTAAAATATTTTGAAACAAAATAAATACCAGGACTAATCATTAGCATAACTAAAACAAAAGTTAGATAATTATTTTTAATTTTTTTTATAAAATAGAGACAAAAAAATGAACCAATAAAAAATAATGGTGACATAAAACGAGACCATTTAATAAAGAGTTGGCCACTGTAAAGAAAATAAATTACTGAAGGAAATAAAATTATTAATAATTTATTTTTATTAGTTGATATTAATTTTTTAGTATTTAGTATGAAAATAATAAATCCAATAAAAGAAAACAAATAAATGAATATGCCATTGGCATATGGAAAAATATTTTTAAACTGGAAAATATAAGGAATAGTATTTTCAAACTGACGAGTGTAAAAAACTTTTGACTGACCAGTGGCAATTGAAGTTTCATAAATCATAGTTGATTTAAAGTTAGAAAAATCAATAAGATTAAATGGTGAAAAGAGAATTGATAATAATAAAAATAGAAATGTAAAAATTATTGAACTTAAAATGAAATTAAGAAATTTTTTATTTTTTAATAAAACTAAAAATAAAGATAAATAGATTGGTAAGACAAAAAAGACAGCTGTTATTTTTGAAGCAAGACCGAGTGCACTAATTAAAATAGAAAAAAATAAATATATTTTTTTTTGATTTTTAAGATAATTTAGAGATAAATAAATGTTGACTGAAAATACAAAAATCAAAATCGATTCGGTGGTACCAAAGTGAGCAGACTGAATAAGCCCTGGAGTAAAAATAAGGAGTAAGGCAAATAAATAAGCAATTTTTTTTAAAGAAAAAATATTTTTAGCAATTAAATAAAAAAATAAAATTGATAGAGATGAAAAAAGAGCTGACCAAAAACGCATGGTCAAAACTATACTAGAAAAATCATGTTTAAAAGTGGTAAAAAAAGTTAAAAAAAGTGGAAACTGACCATAGGCAAAGAAATTGGGATGGAGATTTTCAAAACTCATCTGAGCCACTGAGGTGGCCATATTATTTTCATCAGGATTAAAGAAAAAATCATTGCCCCAATTTAGAAAACAAAAACGAGTAAATATCGTAAGTATTAATAGAAAAATTGGAATTAATAGTTTTTTATCTTTATTAAATTGCATAGACAATACCAATTATTATCAGCCCCCATGTTAGGACTGAAAGTAAAAGAGGTATATCAGTAGCAATTGCCCTTTCTGGTCTCTCACCTTCTTGCATCTCAAAAATAATTTGACCATAACGCATGATGCCAAAAATAACTGGTAGAAGAGTGATCATATACCATTTTCTATTAAGAGCATTTGGGAAATTTTCTAAAATAAAATTGTGTAATACACCAGAACCAGCAAAACTAATTGATTCTTCGAAAAAAGTAAACATGGCATAAGTAATTAAAGTACAAACAGCAAACATAGTGGTGTAAAAATTTAATAAATTTTTACCATAACCAATTAAAGAAGATCTCGTCTTAATGCCAGTATTTATTAACTCACTACGTCTTTTTCCGCTAGCAATAAATAAAGATAGAAAAATGACAGTTAACATAATCCAAACTGGAAGATGATAACCAGTAACAATTTCTCCAGCATAAGCTCTTATTATAAAAAATAAGGCTATGCCAACAATGTCTATAATGGCTTTCTTTTTGAATAAAAATGAATAAGAATATTGAAGTAAAATAAAAATTAAAGAAATAATAAAGAAAGCATAATTAGTAAAAACAGCAATTCCTAAACCAGAAAAAAGAAGACAAAAAGAAATAAAAATAGCTAAATGTTCTGGAATCTCACCGCTGGCAATAGGTCTATATTTTTTAACAGGATGAAGTCGATCTTTATCTATATCGATAAGGTCGTTAATGATATACGAAGAAGAAGACAATAAACAAAATGTTACAAAAGCGAGAAAGTTTTTGATAAATAACTCAATATTAAATAATTGACCATTTAAAATTAAGGCAGCAAAAATACTTAAATTCTTTATCCATTGAATTGGACGAAGTTCTTTGAAAATAGAAACTATAATCTTATGCTTTGGCATTGATAACATATCATACCATTGAAAAGTCTTCTGCTTAAATTTAATTTTATTTTTTCTTTAGAGTTAAGAATGAAAAAGAAACAAAAAGAAGAGATATTATGGATAATAAAATTGTTGGAACTAAGCTTCCAGTGACTGGAACTCCAGAACTAGTGCTTGGTAGAGTCGTAGTATTACGAGCAACTGCTGTAGGAATTGCGGTTGGAATTAGAGTTGGAACTACAGTTGGTTTAACTGTAGGAATTGCGGTTGGAATTAGAGTTGGAGTTGGAGTAGTAGCTGATGGTGAAGCCGAATAAGATAATGGACTATCAGTGGCTAAAACAGTAAATTTTCTAGAAATAATTTTTTCAATTCCATCTTGTATAACAGTAACTGTAATTGTGTGTTCACCTGGAGTTAAGTTTTTGGGTGGTGACCAATTCCAAGAACCATCGTCTTTTGTTTTAACTTCGCCAGTGTAAACAACTGGTGATTCAACTTTTATTTTAATTTTGGAATTGGCAGGACCAGTACCAAAAAAATCGGGCTTTTTGGTTGATAAAGATTCATTATCTTTTGGATTTAAAATATCTAGCTCTTTAGCTTTTGGCATTGGATCGATAACAGGTAAGGAACCAACATTAGATTCAGAATCAAAATTAACAGAAGAAGCTGAAAATTCATTTTGACCTAAAATAATGTCTGGACTAGGATTATTTCTAGAGGTATTGGAACTGATTTGAGTTATATTTTTTTCTTTATCTATAACAACAATTTCTTGAGGTGTATTTTCTTTTGGAGTGAATCTATCAGTTGTCTCTTCATTAAAACTATTAGCTAAAGAAATATTCCAATTACCTGAAGATGTTACTAGAGCAGATAAGGGTGAAGCACCTGGAATATTAATAAACACTATTACCTTACTAGCTGCTTTTAATTCTGGAGTAAAAACTCTTCCCCAAGCTAAATTAGAAGATGGGGCTAAAGAATTTGGTTTCTGGGCTGTTTTGAATTTGTACAAAGACTCATTGTATTTTTTACCATCACTAATGATTGTATATTTATATTCAGTTTCGTCTTCTAGGTTAGAGATATCAAAATAATGTATTTTTGTTTTTTCATTGTCATCATTAGTAACTCCATTTCTAATGTTTTGATTATTAATTGATAAATTAGACAAACATTCAGCTTCTGTTGTAAAAGAAATAGAAACTGAATTATTAGTTATATTTGTTATTTGAGTGTTTTTAGGGATACAGTCACTACTAGCTTTGGAAACAACATTGGTGCCGTTATTGTTTAAAACAACACCGACATAAATTCCTCCTATTAAAATAATAAGACCTAAGATAGTAGGAATTCTTTTTTCTTTAAGCATTTAAGGGTTTAAACCATATGATGTTTCATCATAATTTAATTCATCTGATGTTTCATCATAATTTAATTCATCTGATGTTTCATCATAATTTAATTCATCTGATGTTTCATCATAATTTAATTCAATTAGTTCAACTGGGGTTGGTTCTGGAGTTGGTGTGGGTGTAGGAGTTGGTGTGGGTGTAGGAGTTGGATTGAAAACTGAAAAACTAAAATTTTCTTCTATATTTTTATTTCTTGATTCAATTTCGGACATTACAGATAAATCTAGATTCGGATTTATTTCTTTTAATAAAGAATTGTTTTCAACTTCTTTTTGAGGTTTTAGTAAGTTAAAATAACTTTTTTGGATTAAAAAAATAAAAACCGTCATCAAAGTAAGAAAAGAAATCAAAACAAAGTATAAAGAGAGTTTATTCTTTTTCATTATTGTCTGATAAAAAATATAAATCATTAGAGAAATTTACTTTTATGTTCTTTGAATTAATTTGATTATCTTCTTTGGATGGCTGACTTAGTCTAATATTAGTAGTATTAATAACACGACGATTATTGAGTAATTTTTTGATCATGGCTATGACAGAAGAATATTCACCCTCACTATTAACATTAATCTGATAAGTTTTAACAGAATTATTTGTGGGGTCTTTGCCTTCATTCAAATTTAAGCTAATTTGCTTTATGTTTAAAGATGATTCTTTGGATATAGTACCTAGATTAGAGGCACTGTCGTAATATCTAGCTAAAGAAGGAATGGCATCTTCAATTAAGTAAGTTTTTTCTTGAATTTGAGAGTAAGATTCTTGGGCTTTAATAATATTTTCAACTTTTAAATCGACTTTTTTTATAAAAGATTCTTTTGACTTAATGTCTCCAATTAGAGAAGAAATTGTAGTGGTTGTTGGCATGATGGCAAAAAACAAGAATATAGCAACTAAACTAAAAGTACCACCAACTTCTAAATAATTCAGAAATTTTTCTTTTTCTGCTTGTTTCCTAATGTAATTATACATCGGCCGAAGCTGAAACCAAGTTTTATTATTTGTCATGTTTTACTGGCGGTTTGGGCCGATTTAAAAAGTAAAGTTAGAGAGATAGAATATTGATTTTCTTTCTCTTTTTTTTCAATTTTATTAATATTAACTTGATCAATACTAGGATTAACCATTAGGTTAGTGATAAAAGAAACTATACTTTCTTCTCTATAAGCGATAAGGGAAGTATTTATAGTGACTGTTTTTGATTTTTCATCTTTTGAAATTGATAACATCTCATAAAACAAATCTTCTGGAGTACTAGTCACTAAAGAATCTATTTGCTTATGGTATTCTGGTTGATTGTTGTAAGAATTTTTAATGTAGCTTAATTTTTGTTGTAATTTAACAAAATCTCCTTCAAAAGGAATAACGCTTTCTAAAATTGCTTGTTTTTGTCTAGATATTTCTGAAAGATCTGAATTTTTACGATCAAGCCAAAAACGAGAAACAAAAGCTGAAATAACAATAAACTCAGTGATAATAATAGTTGCCCTACCTGCGGTAGTAATCCAATTGAAAAAGCGAACCCCAAACGAATTTGGATTCTCTGATTCAGGTAAAAGAGAAATTTCTTTCTTTATAGCCATACATTCAGTATATACGACTATTTATGGAAAATGAAATCTTTAAATCTTAAATAATATTTTTGATAGTCTTTTACTTCTTCTAACTTGAGAAAGTGAACAGAAAAGATATAAGTAGCTAAAGCAATTATAGAAGAAATTGCGGTAAGAGTTAAAACTGGAATAACACGAGCTGTATCAAGGATAAAAAGATCTAAAAATTTTATAGACAACCAACCAACTATTCCCATTAGAACAGAAGAAATAACTATTTTGTAAAACTTTATTAACATTAAAGGCCAATTGAAACCTTTAACAATCCTAACAAACATAATTAATAAACCTAAAAGCTGAACTACATTACCAATTGAAGCACTAATAGCTAGGCCGACAACTCCAAGATTAGTGAAATTAACAAAATAGAAACTGGTAGAAATGGTTATTACTAGAGAAACAGCTGAAACAAAAAATGGAACTTTAGTGTTGTGGAAAGCATAAAAAGCTCTAATTAGAATTTGAATTACAGCCTGACAAATTATGCCTGGAGTCAAAAAGGCTAAAATCTTAGCAGTTAAAAGAGTGGCCGACCAGGGAAATTGACGAGATCCATAAAGAATTCTAATGATAGAAACTCTTTCAATAAGAATTAAAACAGTAATAGGAATAGCAATAAATAAACTTTGAATTATGATTTTACTAACAGTATTTCTAAACTTTTCTAATTCATTTTTAGCAATATTTTTGGAAAGTATTGGTAGAGATGCTTGACCAACTGTAGTGCCAAAGATACGGCTTGGCCAATACATAAATTGAAGAGCTAAATTTAAAAGGGAAATTGAGCCAGATGCTAGAGAGCTGGCAAAAAATAAAGTGACAGTATTTTCAATTTCACCTAAACCAAGGGATAGAATTCTTGGTACCATAAGACGAAAAACTTCCCTAACTCCATTTAATTTTGTCCTGATAATAGGATAGTAAACAAAACCTTGATGACGAACTACTGGAATTTGAATGGCTAAATGAAAGAAAGCACCAACAACAACACCAATGGCAACTCCATAAATACCAAACATAGGAGCTAGGGCAAAGATACTAATTATTATAAAAAAGTTATAAATAATAGGTGAGAGAGCAGGAACTATAAAGACTTGGTTAACCTGAAGAATGGCAGTAATGAAATTACTGAGTAAGAAAAAAATTTGGGCAATAAGTAGAATTCGACTAAGACTAGCCATTAAAACTAATTGATCCGGGAAAAAACCACCAGCAATTATTTTTGAGATGGGATTAATGAAAATAAAAGCAATTACAGCAATTACAAAAAAAGCAATTAAAAGAAGATTGATAACTGTAGAGGCAATTTCATCAGCAACTTTTTTGTTTTTATGAAGATAACTTGAAAAAACAGGAATAAATGAAGCTGATAAAACTCCAGTAACTAATAATTTAAAAATTAGGTCTGGAAGACGAAAAGCAGCATTATAAACATCAAGATCAGCTACACAACAAGAAAAGAAATGAGCGTATAAAAAACGATTTCTTAAAAGACCAAGAATTGAAGAAATACTAAAAGTAATAGCTAAAACTAATGAAGCCGACAAAATAGTACTCTGTTTTCTTTGAGTTATTAATCTGATTCTTTCTTTTAATGTCATGCAATGAATTATAACTAATTATTTAACAGATTATATAGTTGTAAATATGTGACTAATAAGATAAAATATTCCTCATGCCAATAAGCTCATCTGCAAAAAAATCATTAAGAAAAGCCTTAAAAAATAATAAGGAAAATGTTTCTTTTAAAAACAAACTAAGAACTATTGTTAAAAAGTTTTTAGCTAAGCCAACAGCTGAAGGACTAAAAGAAGTTTATTCTGTATTAGATAAGGCTGTTAAAAAGAATCTTTTTCATAAAAATAAAACTGCTAGACTTAAAGCTAACTATTCTAAGAAAGTTGGAGTTGAGGTCAAAGTGGTTAAAAAAGCTCCAGCTAAGAAAAAAGTGGTTAAAAAAGCTGCTAAAAAATCAAACAAAAAAATGTAAAAGCCACTAGTTTGGATAATTCCAAATAATGTGGCAAAATAAGGGTATCGAAAGATACTCTTTTTTGTTTCTTAGGAACTAAAAATATGAACTCAAAAAAATTTTTTATAACTACCCCAATTTATTACATTAACGATATTCCTCATATAGGACATACCTGTAGTACTGTGGCGGCGGATATTGTGGCCCGATTTCACAGAGCAAAAAATGAAGAAGTATTTTTTCTAACTGGCACTGATGAACATGGACAAAAAGTAGCTGAACCAGCAATCAAAGCAAATCTAAATCCAAAAGAATATTGTGACAGTATTGCTCCCCGATTTGAAGAAGCTTGGAAGGCTTTAAATATTAGTCATGATTTTTTTATTAGAACAACCGATTCTAGACATGAAAAAATAGTCAATGAATTTTTACAAAAAATTTATGACAAGGGTGATGTTTATAAAGCAAAATATGAAGGCTGGTATTGTGTCGGCTGTGAAAAGTTTTTAACTGAAGTGGAATTAGTTGACAAACATTGTTCTCTTCATCCACCAGAGAAAACTGTTTTTAAAAGTGAAGAAAATTGGTTTTTTAAATTAAGCAAATATATTCCTCAAATTATTAAATTAATTGAGGATGATAAAACTAATTATATTTTCCCTGAAGGAAAAAGATTAGAAATATTATCAAAACTTAAAAAAGAAGAAATTAGAGATATTTCAATTTCCAGAGAAAACGTGGAATGGGGCATTCCTACACCTTGGGATTCTAAACAAACTGTCTATGTGTGGTTTGACGCTTTAATTAATTATTACAGTGCAACTCAATTTGTTGAAGGTAAAAAAGATTTTTGGCCAGCAAGTGTTCACTTATTAGCTAAAGATATTTTGTGGTTTCATACAGTTATTTGGCAAGCCATGCTTTTATCAGCTGACTTACCATTACCTATAAAAACTTTTACTCATAGTTTTTATTTAATTGATGGTAATAAAATGTCAAAATCTTTGGGAAATGTAATTAGCCCAGGTCAATTAGTAGAAACTTTTGGAGTTGATGGATCTAGGTATTTAATTGCCAGATCTTTTCCTGGAGAAAATGATAGTGATGTAGGAATTGAAAGATTTAAGGAAAAATATAATGCTGATTTAGCAAATAATTTAGGGAATTTAATTTCTAGAGTAGCAAAGTTAGCTGAAGGCCAATCTCAATCTTCCCCCGACCCCTTCTTTGACAAGACGGGGAGTTTTAATGAAGAATTTGAAAACTTAATTGAGAAATTTGATTTTAATCAGGCGATTGCTTTAGTTTTTGATAAATGGATTGATAGTTCAAATTTAAAATTGAATCAAACTACACCATGGAAATTAGAAAAAGATAATACTGATAGAATTACAGTCTTAAATGAATGTATCAAAAACATTTTGAAAGCTGCTTTCCATTTGCAAATTTTTATGCCAGAAGTGGCCCAAAAAATTGAAAATTGTTTCAAAGATGAAGTTAAACCACTTGAGGAATCTTTATTTCCAAGAATAAAATAAGATGATTGACACTCATGCTCATCTAGATATATTGTGCGACACTGATAAGGAAATAGATAAAATTATTTTGGCTGGAGCCAGAATTGAAGATTCAAAAAATAACCTAATTTTAGGCAAAAAATATCCAGATAAACTTTTAATTACGGTCGGAATTCATCCTCAAGAAATTAATGATTCCCCTGCTGAACTTAAGAGGATAGTGGATAAAAACTATAAAGACATTGTGGCAATTGGCGAGTGTGGTTTAGATTTTTCAACTGATACTGATAAGAAAAAACAAGAAAAGATTTTTAGAGATCAAATAGAATTGGCTAAAAAATATAAACTACCATTAATAATTCATGCTAGAAAAGCAGTTAATGAAGTGATTGAAATTTTAAAAGAGTATAAAGATTTGTCTGGAGTGTTTCATTGTTATACCGGAGGAAATAAAAGAATTAAAAGAATAATTGATCTTGGAGAAAATTGGTATTTTGGAATTGATGGAAATGTGACTTACGAAAAAGGATTAGTAGATGTGGTTAAAAATATACCAAAAGATAGACTTATACTAGAAACAGACTCCCCTTATTTAACTCCAGTACCTTTTAGGGGTGAAATTAACAGTCCAAAGAATATGCTTTATATTTATAAAAAAGTGGCCGAAATTTGGAATAAAAGTTTTGAAGAAACAGAAAAGATTATCGATGAAAACGCAAAAAAATTATTTAAGATCGTCTAAACCATTACCATCAAGTAATAGAAGTATAAAACCTAGTCCAACAGAAGTTAGATAACTTAATAACTCATTTCCAGGGAAAACAAAAAGATCCATAAGCCCCCAAACACCTCGCCAAATGATGATTATAGCAAGTAAGTTGATTATTATACGTAAATTTTTTCGAGTTGATAAAAATTTTCTAAGCTTTTTAAGCATATTATTAAAATTCTGAAATGATGTTTTCTAATTCTTTTAGAGATGGGTATTTATCCATAAAAGCAACTTCACCATCGATTAGAAGAATGGTATTGCCTTGCAAACCCATAGTTATAACTTTGGACATGTCTTTTATATATTCTGGATCATAATCTATTTGAAGACGTCTGCAGACTTCTTCTATATTAGAAAATAACTGTTTACCTTTTGGAGTGCCTCTATCAAATAATTGAATACGCATATTATTTTTCTGGTTTAATTACTAAATTTTTTGGAGCAGGTAATGATTCATCAACAACTAAATCTTGTGGAACCCAAGCTGAATCGTTAAGATCTTCTGGTTTTAAATCTTGTGGAACCCAAGCTCCATCACTTAATTCTTCTGCTAGAATTCCTTGGTCTGGAATGGATTTAAAAAATCTTTTTTCAACCATAAGTTATTATAACAAATCCACCCCTACCCCTCCTTTGATCCTCCTTCGTCCCGCAGCGGCGGGACTACGGACGGACGAAGCAATAGGGGGTAATTTTTATTCTTTATTTTGTTTTTTAAAAATTTCAACAGTATTAAATAAAAGTGAAGCAATAGTCATGGGACCAACACCACCTGGAACTGGGGTTATAAAACTGGCAATTTGGGAAACTTCATCAAAATCAACATCACCAATTAATTTACCAGTTTTTGGATCTGGACTTAGACCAATATCAACAACAATGGCACCATCTTTGACAAAATCTTTGGTAATTAATTTTGATTTTCCAACTGAAGTGACTAAAATATCAGCTTTTTTACAAATATCTTGAAGATTTTGAGTGTGACTATGACAAATAGTTACAGTACTATTTTTACCTAATAATAAGGCAGAAAGTGGTAATCCAATAAAATGACTTCGACCAACTATTACCGCGTTTTTTCCGCTAAAATCAACATTATATTCTTCTAATAATTTAATGACACCAAAGGGAGTAGCAGAAGCAATAGCTTGGGGTTTTTTTTGAAAAAGTAGACCTAAATTAAGAGCCGTTAAACCATCGGCATCTTTTTTGGGATCGATATTATCTAAAACTTCTGCGGTATCAATCTGTGGTGGAAATGGTAATTGAGTCATAAAAGCAGTAACCTTATCATCATTGTTTAGTTTTTTAACTAGAGCAATAACCTCGGCAGTAGTTGAAGATTGAGGTAAATGATGAATTTCACCATCAATACCAATTTCAGCAGCTTTTTTTTGTTTCATCTGATCGTATTGAAGACTGGCTGGATCATCCCCGACTAAAATTATATCTAGTTTAGCTTTTTTTGAATATTTTTCTAATTCAATTTTTAAATTATTGGAAATTTTTTGAGCTGTGGCTTTGCCATCTAGGATTGTCATAATTTAGTTTATCAAGTTTTAAAGTTATAAAGTTTTTAAAGTTAATTAATTATTTATTTAATTATATACGCCCCTCGGTGCGGGGCGTATATATGTTTATTTAGTTAAAATTTCAGAACCAGTTTTAGTAATTAAAACTGTATGTTCAAATTGGGCTGATAATGAGCCATCCATAGTTCTAATTGTCCAACCATCATTTTTATCAATAGTGATTTGAGAATTTAAAGAAGCGTTAATCATTGGCTCGATGGTAAAAATCATGCCTTCTTTTAAAACTGTTTTTTCTTGTTCAGTGTCAAAATGAAAAACAAAAGGATCTTCATGAAAATCAATACCAACTCCATGACCACCAAGCTCGCGGACAATACTATAACCTTTCTTTTTGACAATTGGCTCGATAACTTTACCAACACAATCATTTAATAATTTGCCTGGTTTTAGAGATTTGATTGAATCATCTAAACATTTTTTAGTGGTTTCAATTAAATCTTTAGCCTCTTTACTGATTTTCCCAACTGGAAAAGTGGCGGAAACATCGCCGTAATAACCATTTAGAATAGTGGTGACATCAATATTAACAATATCCCCTTCTTTTAGAATATCTGTTTTACAGGGAATGCCATGACAAACAACATTATTAATTGAAGTACAAATACTTTTAGGGAAACCACTGTAATTTAGTGGAGCTGGAATGGCTTTGGCGTTGATAATAAATTGATGAGCTAATTTATTGATTTCTTCAGTTGAAATACCTGGTTTTACAAACTGGGAAAGATATTTAAGAGTAGTGGCGGCCAATTTAGACGACTTTCTGATACCTTCAATTTGATTTTTGTCTTTAATAATAATCACAAGTTATTATATAACGGTTTTCTTAAATTCTATATAAGAATAGGCAAAAACAAAAACAGTAACCAAAAGAACTGGAATTAAGATAAAAAATATTGCATATTGAGGAAAAGGTAGACTTAAAAGACTTAAAAGAGCAACTAATTTAAATAATTTGCCACCAATTTGATGAGTTTTGTCCCAAACTGTAACATTTGACATAGTCCAAGGGGTACGAATACCAACAAACCAATTTTGTTTGGCATGTAACATTAGAACTCCAGCATAATAAAAAAGAAGAGCAAAAGCGGGTGAAAGAATTTGAATCATATTAAAGCGAAAACCTAAATTCCAAATAATAGTAATTAAATAAATGTAAAAGAAAAAAGAAAAAATTAAATTAATAAAATTTTGAAAATAATTTTTGAATTGATCAAAGTTTTTTTTGTAAGGATCGATTTTGGGTAAACTAATAAAAAGAAAAAATAAAGATACTGATAAAACTGGCATAAAAAAGAGACCAAAAGCTTTTGAAGAGTAACCATCAGCTTGCCCACTAACACCCCAATGAGTGGCAATTTGTGATGGCATAATTGGGTAAAAATAAAAAGCAACAACAAAAGAAAGTAAAATTAAAACAACAGGAAATATAATAGAAAGTTTTTTTGTTTTCATAAATTCATTATATGCTAAAATTCAGCCATGGAAAACACTTCATGGCAAAAAGTAAGTAAATGGTACAACAAAACGGTTGGTACGGACGGTCATTATTACCATCAAGCCATAATATTACCAAACTTAAAAAGACTTTTGAAACTTGATAAAAATAGCTCTCTTCTTGATTTAGCTTGTGGACAGGGAATATTAGAAAGATATCTAGATAAAGAAATTGATTATATTGGAATTGATTTGGCTAGTAATTTGATTGCTGAGGCTAATAAGAAAAAAATAAATATTAATCATAAGTTTTTAGTGGCTGATGTGAGTAAAGAATTACCAATTAATAAAAATGATTTTGATGCTGGTGCAATAATTTTGGCCTTACAAAATATAAAAAAACCATTTGGAGTGATTAGAAACTTTTCTAAACATTTAAAAAAAGATGGTCAATTGATAATTGTTTTAAACCATCCAATTTTTAGAATCCCCCGTCATAGCAGTTGGGGTGAGGATATGACTAACAATAAAATTCAATATCGAAGGGTTGATGATTATATGACACCTTTGGAAATTCCAATTGTGACAAATCCTGGGAAAAAAGAAAGTGAAAATACTTGGTCTTATCACTATCCCCTGTCAGCTTATAGTGAAATGCTTTTTGATAATGGATTTTTTATTGAGAAAATTGAAGAGTGGGTCTCTGATAAAAAAAGTACTGGGTCTAATGCTAGGGTGGAAGACAGGGCTAGAAAAGAGTTCCCTTTGTTTATGGCAATTGTGGCTAGAAAAAATTAATTTTCTTTGATAAAAATTTGGCAGTGCCAAATTTCGGGAATTGATTTATTTTGAGGATGATTTACAAACCAAATATAATCTAGATTAGGAAACTGTTTTTTAATTTCTGATTCGATTGTCTCAAATGAAGGCTCTCCTAGCTTACTCCATAAACAATAATGTTTTACATTTGGAAGATGTTGAATTAATTTACTATAAGGAAATCTATTGGGAGTAATTTTGATTTCTTGATTTCCAATTTCATCAATAATCCTTTGGATGTATTGCTGACGAGGAAAACTTTTTCGAAAGTTATCATAAGCTTGATTATCTTCTTTAAAACGAGTTATATTATTTCTAAATATCCCAATTTTATCTTTTAGGGCAACCAACTCTGGCCAATTTTTTGGGAATTTTGAATCTGAAAACCTAGTTATCATATTTAACCAACAATTAATTGTTTGCCAAAAGCAATACAAGTTTGACGAGTTTCAACTAAAGAAAAACCCTTAAACTCAAGAGCTTCTTGAAAACTCTTTGTAACTTCGGCGATATCTTTGACATCAATTGATCTAACAAAAGTTTCAGGATTAATAGTTTTTAAAAGTTCGACGGCATTGATTGGTTGGTTAAGATTTCCAAGTGGTGTTGATTTCGTTTGTGAACCTTTTGGAGTGGTGGGGCTGGTTTGACCAGTGGTTAAACTGTAAAGAAAATTATTAGAGACAAAAACAGTAATATCGATATTGGCCCGAGCAGCAGTAATTAAATGATTTAGACCTTCACCATAAATACCACCATCTCCACCAATAGCACAAACAGTAAGATTGGGGTTGGCTATTTTTTCGCCCATAGCCATGGCAATACAACGACCATGAAGAGTATGAACTCCGTAGGTTTTTAAAAAATCAGCCATATTACCAGCACAACCAATGTCATAGTTCATGACAAGATCAGATGTTTTGATTTTAAGGTTATTGAAAGCAGTTTGAAGAGCAGCAAAAACTAAATAATTATGACAACCAGGACACCAAGTTGGAGCTATTTGGGATTTATAATTAATCATAGTGTTAAACCCTCTGCCCTTCGGGCATCTCCCTTAACAGGGCGACTTTTTAATAATTTAATAATTTCTTCTGGAAAGAATGGACGACCATTGTTTTTGTTAATAATTTTGCTTGGACTAAATTCAAATTGAGACTTTAAAAGAGTGACTAATTGATTAGTTTCATTATTTTCGATGACAATAATTTTTTCAAAAGCATCAATTATTTTTTTAATATCTGGATTGATTGGCCAAAGAGTTTTTATTTGTAAGAAAGCGAAGTCTTCTTTATTTTTTATTAATTTCAAAGCTTCTAAAATGGCACCTTTTGGAGAACCCCAACTAATAATTAATTTAGTGGCTTTTGAAGATCCAAATAAATTTGGCTTTGGACAAATTTTTAAAGCAGTTTTTAATTTTAATAATCTTTTTTGAGACATTTTTTCGGAAAGAGAGGCATCTTCCGTTGAAAAACCAACTTCATCATGTTCGTAACTATTGGCTAAAAATTCACCATTTGGAGTACCTGGAAGAGTAAGAGGAGAAATACCGTCTTTGGTAAAGGCATATCGTTTGAAACTGTTTTCTTCAACTTCATTTAAGATTTTACCTTTGTCTATTTTTACTTCCATACTTGGAAAATATTTGGTACTAGCACTTGATTCGGCAACTAGTTTGTCACTTAAAACAATGACTGGTGTTTGAAGAATAGCCGCTAAATCTAAAGATTTGTGACCTAATTCAAAAGATTCATTAATATCACCTGGGGCGACAACAACTTTTGGGAATTCACCATGACCAGAATAAATGGCATGAAATAAATCTCCTTGACTAGTCCAAGTGGGTAAGCCAGTGGCTGGACCTGGACGAGATACTAAATAATAGACCATACCGATTTCAGAAATGCCACAAAAACTAACAGCTTCGTTCATAAGGGCAAATCCACCACCTGAAGTGCCCGTAGCAGCTCTAGCACCAGCAAAAGCGGCACCAGCAGCCATGTTGGCAGAAGCAATCTCGTCTTCTGGATGATTTACGTTTAATTTAAATTCTGTTTGTTTACTAGCTAGGAAATGAAGAGCACCAGTGGCTGGAGTCATAGGATAGGCTGAATAAAAATTGCCACCACCTTTGATAAATCCCCAACCATAAGCTTCGTTACCATCATAAAAACCTTTTTTGGTTTTTTTAGTTGGTTTTTTTATTTTGATTTGATATTTAGAAAAATTTTCTTTGGCATAATTATAAGCAAGAGTAAAAGCAGCTAAATTTACATCAGCATGTTTTCCATAAGATTGAGAGATGTGATTTTTAGCTAAATCAATATCTAAATCATAAAGATAAGCAGCAACACCTAGACAAAGAGTATTCATAACCAAGGGATTGCCGGCTTGAGTAGCCATATCTTTTAGAGGTAGATTTAAGAAATTAGCTTTGCTTTTAACTTCGGTAAAGTCTTCATCAGAAAAAACTAAAGTCTTTTTAGTAAATTCGTCTTGATGTTGTTGCCAATGGTTTGGATAAACTGAAAAGAATAAATCAACATTAAAGTGAGTTGAAAAAACTTCTTGATCAGAGAAAGTAATTTGATAGGTATTATGACCACCTCTAACCAAAGATGGATATTCACTGTAATCAGATAGATGGAAACCATGATCAATTAAGAGTTTTGAAAAAATTTGACCAGCAGACTTGATTCCGGAACCAGCCGGACCAGAGATTTTGATGGTGGAAAAATTTAAGCTCATCTGACTATTTTACTACATATTTGTTGAATTTTATAAAAAATGATTAAAACTCCCTTTGCCCTTAATAAAAACCCACCTTCCCTGAAGGGCCCCTTCCTCCCTTGAAAAGGGAGGTCTATAAAGTTTTTCAATCTCCCCCTGCCCCCTCTTTCACAAGAGGGGGTGAAAATAAATTTTATATTTGCAATTGATGGTGATTATGATAGACTACAAGCTGATTTAGGCAAATTGGTGCATTTATACTTTGTGGGCACCGCAAGTTTTTAGGTTACGGCCGAAAAACAGTGTTTGGGTCAACAAAATATTATGTATCAAAATAAATTCACCAATAGGTTTGGTGGAAAAACTCAACAACGACCAAATAGTGGTCGAACAAGATTTGGAAGACGAAATAGTGGAAGAAGAGGTCGAAGCTTTGAAAGTAAGATTGATAATTCAATGTTTATTAAAAAGGCTTGTCCTGTTTTAAAAATTGAAGAAACAATTGTAAAAAATACTTTTGAAGATTTTGGATTTGATAAAGTTTTACTGAAAAATATCCAAGATAAGGGTTATATAAAACCAACTCCAATTCAAGATGAAATTATCCCTTATGTTTTAGACAATAGAGATGTTTTGGGAATAGCTAACACTGGAACTGGAAAGACAGCTGCTTTTGCCCTGCCTTTGATTGATCAAATTTTATTAAATCCTAATAAAAGAATTTTAATCTTAACTCCAACTAGAGAATTAGCCCAACAAATTAAACAAGAAATCAGATCTTTTACTTTTGATCTTAGAATTTATATTGCCCTAGCCATTGGCGGAGCTTATATTAGAGAACAAATTTTAGATATTAAACGAGATCCACATATTATTGTGGGGACTCCTGGACGTATTAAAGATTTGGCTAAAAGAAAGGTGGTTAATTTTTCAAAATTAACAACTATTGTTTTGGATGAAGTTGATCGAATGTTGGACATGGGATTTGTGGAAGATATTAAAGAAATCGTTTCTCAAATTCCTAAACCACATCAAACTTTGTTTTTCTCGGCAACAGTTGATAGAAAAATAGAACCTTTGATTAATTCATTTTTAATTGACCCAGCAAAAGTCTCGGTTAAAACTCAAGAAAGTTCTAAAAATGTAGAACAAGATGTGGTTTACTCTAGACGAGAAGATAAAGAAAAAACTTTAATTAGTTTATTAAAAACAGAAGGTTTTAAAAAAGTATTAATTTTTGGAGGAACTAAATTGGTGGTTGAAAGATTATCGAATAGTTTAAAGCGAGAAGGTTTTAAATGTGGTTCACTTCATGGAGATAAAGCTCAATACCAAAGACAAACAACTTTAAGAATGTTTAAAGAAAACCAACTTGATATTTTAGTGGCAACTGATGTGGCCGCTAGAGGTTTGGATGTAGCTGACATTACTCACGTAATTAATTTTGATAAACCAAATAATTACGAAGATTATGTTCACCGAATTGGTAGAACTGGTCGAGGAGATAAAACTGGGGTCGCTTTGACTTTTATTGAAAATAGATATTAAATTTTTTTAATATATTTTTTACCAGTCAATGCTTTTGATAAGGCTTCGCGGTAAGCAATCTTTGGAAGAGTATCTTTATTAGCTTCCAAATACTCTAAGACTTCTTTTTTGTGAAATTTAACTAAAGATCGAAGTAACCAAGAAACCGCTTTGGTAATTAAAATTTCTTTTTCTAATTTTAATTTTTCAATATTAGTAAAAGCTAATTTTGATAATTTAAAATCGTCTGATTGGCTAAGAGATTTGGTTAATAAAACTAAGGAAGCTCGACGCTTATTAATATTTTTATCAACTACAAATTTATTAATAATTTTTTTCCACTCTGACCAATTAGATAATAAGATATCACTGGTAAAATTTGATTGACACAGGACATCATTTTCAGCCCAACCACAGGTATAGTTTAACCAAGTGTCTAAATGTTGTGGATCAAATTTGTATTTTAATTTGAGATATTGATTAACTAGATTGGCAGCTATAGCAATTTCAGTGTAAGTGGTGCCAAACTTATAAAGTGAATTGATTAAATCAATTAATTGATCTTGATTTAAATTATTTTCTTTGACTAAATTTTTGGCCAAATCTTTTATCTCAATTGTTGAAAAATCATGATAAATTTTATTAGTCCCTAAATATCTTTTGACCCAATCTTTCTCTGCCTCACTTGATTTTGACTTATGAGCAGCAAGAATTTTAAGAAGATTTAAATGAATTGGATTGGTAACCATTATTAAATTACTTTAATAAAGACGCCGCTTCTTGATCCAAAACTACAACTACATCTGGATGATTTTGAAGTATTGAAGCAGGAACATCTTGGGTAACTGGACCTTGGAGAGCCTTGGCCACAATTTCAGCTTTTCTGGACTTGTTGGCCAAAAAGAAAAGAGTTCTACCTTCAAAAATATCAGCCATGCCCATAGTGAAAGCGTAATGATTTTCAACAATTTCTGGATAGTCAACTTTATTAGCTTCGATAGTGCTAGGAATAAGATCGACTTGGCCCATACGACCATCAAAATTACTATAAAGTGGTGGCTCATTGAAGCCTAAATGACCATCCATACCAATGCCTAACATGACAATATCAGCACCACCAGTGCTTTTAAGTTTGCCCATATAAGCAGCTAAATCTGGATTAGCACCATTAACATAATTGATATTAGTTTCTGGAATTGGAACTTTGGAAAATAAATTTTTGTTTAGAAAATAAGCAAAAGAAGCTGGATGATCAGTTTTTAAGCCCTTATATTCATCTAGATGAAAAGCTCTAACTCGAGACCAATCAATTCCCTGTTCTTTTGATAAGCAATCTAAGAATTCAATCATAGTTGAGCCGGTAGCCAAAACTATGTTGACAGTTTTGGATAAATCTTTTTGAAGCTCGATAATTTTTTGAGCTACAAGAGAAGCTGATTTTGAAGCAAAATCATCAGAATTAGTTATATTGATGTTCATAATAAGCAAGATTAACACAACAAATAAATAAATGAAATCTTTTTAATAATTAATGGTTAATAATAAAGTTGGAATAAGACAAAAATAAATTTTTCTTTTATTGGTATCAACAAAAAATCCAATCCAAAGATCATACCAAGCAAAAGAAAACTTAAAACGATTATTTTTAAAAAAAATTATTTCTTTCATTTTTTCTTCTCTTTTAAATATTTTTTATCTTTTAGTTTTTCAGGCAAAAGGCTTTCTTTTGTGTACATTTCATAGTCTTTGCCATAATCTAATTCTTTCATTAACTTAGTTTCGGCGTTGCGGAGATTAAGCGGTATTGGTAGATTACCAAACTGCTGAACATCGGCAAGAGCGGCTAAATAAGCATCATAAGCAGAACGATCTTTAGGACTTTTGGCTAGATAAACAACTCCATGAGCTAGGTTTTCTCGACACTCTGGATAGCCAATTGTTTCAACAGCTCTGAAAACTTCATTGGCCATCATTAAAGCTGAAGAATTGGCAATACCAATATCTTCACTGGCAAAAATAACCATACGACGGGCAATAAATTTTGGGTCTTCGCCAGCATCAATCATTCTGGCTAAATAATAAAGAGCAGCATCTGGATTACTGGCTCGCATAGATTTTATAAAAGCAGAAATGGTATTGAAGTGATCCTCCCCTTTTTTATCGAAACGTAAAAAACTATTTTGAAGAGTTGATTTTAAGTTTTCTTTAGAAAGATCGTTATATAAAGTGAAAGCATTATCAATCATGGTTAGAGCCTGACGAGCATCACCATTGGCCATTTGAATTAGCCATTCTTTGGCATCTTTTTTGATAGTTAATTTTTTATTCAATCTCCCTAAATCCCTCTTTGACAAGAGGGACTTATTAATGACATCAATTGCTCTAGTGATTATTTTGTCAATATCTTCATCTGACAATTCTTTGAGGGTGAAAACTCGACAACGAGATAAGAGTGGAGAAATAACTTCAAAACTGGGATTTTCGGTGGTGGCACCGATTAAAGTTAGAAGACCGGATTCTACATAGGGTAGCAAAAAATCTTGTTGAGCTTTATTAAAACGATGAATTTCGTCTAAAAAAAGAATTACTCTTTGAATAGGTCTGGCTTGAGCAATAATTTTTTTAATATCGTCTTTGCTAGCAGAAACAGCTGATAATTCAAAAATCTGGGCATCTGTTTCTTTGGCAATAATTTTGGCTAAAGTGGTTTTACCAACCCCTGGAGGACCCCAAAAAATCATAGAAAAGAATTGTTTGGATTCGATTAATTTCCTTAAAGGTTTTCCCTCCCCAACTAAATGAGATTGACCAATAAATTCATCAAGGTTTTTAGGACGTAGAAGAGAGGCTAGCGGTTGAGTAAGCATGTTTTGGGTTTTATTTGGGTAATAACCCATTTTAACATACTAAAAATAATTTTTAGTTATTATCTTAATTACTAGTAAGTTTATTTTGTTTTATTCTTCTGATATATAAGATAACTAAAATTATTGGGATTATTATTGGTATATACACAACCGCCCAAATAATTAGAGAAGCAATTCCCCTAAACATTCCAACCAGAGATCTAACTGCTTCTTTGAAAACTACTGTTGGTCGCCATTCATTGGTTGGAGCATAAGGAAGAGATAACTCATCGGTTGATAAATAAATTGTAATTTTGCTTAACTTAGCTGATTGTTCATAATATTTTTGTTGACCTTTTAAATTGTCAATTTGTGATTGTAAATTTATCAACTCTTGTTGAACATTCATCAGATCATTTACTTTTTCTGCTTTTTGGAGAATATCTTCATATTTTGTTTTTGTTTTATTTAAAACCTCGATACGAGCATCTATATCCATATATTGATCAGTAACATCATTACCACTAACTGATTCAGAAACAACTTTTACAGCCATATTTTTAAAAGCATTCATGGCTTCTTTTCTTTTATCTTCTGGTATACGAACTGAAATACTACCATTAGCAGCACCCTCAGGTTTTGTTAAATTTAAATTTATTAAAAAACCTCCAAAACTTTTGGTTGTTTCTTCTATCTCATTTATTGTTTTACTAACATCTTTTACTTGAAGTGATAGACCTGTATCCTGGATAACTAATCTATCTGTACTTTCTGATGGAGCAATATTATTTCTTAAAGAACTAAGGCCTGATTTAGCGGAACCAAAACTGACTGTATTAGCTGTAGGTGCATAAGCCATATCAGTCATTACAGAACTATTTTTGGTGTTATTTATTGATAGATTCTTTGCAAAGAAAGTATTTTTTAGCCAAAGAGTAACTATAACTAATAGAATAATTACAGCCCAATTTTTTTTAAGAAAGTTAATCATAAAATAGTCTAACATAACTAATAAACTAGAGATATTTGATAGTCAAATCAGAGATTATAGTGTTGGAATCTAGGGATAAAATAAAATCTATAGCCTTAACAACTTGATGAGGCTCCATGGCTTTTGATAAATCACAGTTAGTACCATCGGTAAATTTAGTTTTCATAACCCCTGGATGAATATCAACAACTTTAATACCAAAAGAGGCTAACTCTGGTTGAACAGATTCGGAAAAACCTTTTAATCCCCACTTTGATGCATGGTAAACCGAATTAAAAGCTTTTGGACGAAGTCCGGCAGTTGAATTAATATTAATAATAGTACCTGATTTTTGTTTCTTTAAAAAAGGAACCAGAGCTTGAGTGGTAAAAACTGGACCAATAGTATTAATTTCAAAAACTTTTTTAATTATTTCTGGATTGTTTAATTCGATTTCGCCATCAATATAAAGACCAGCACTATTTATAAAGCAATTAATTTGACGATATTTTTTGATAATTTTTTTGATAACACTAGAGACTGATGAATAATTGGAAACATCGCAAAGATAATAATTACATTCAAGCCTTTGGGAAACTTTTTTCATAACTTCTTCATCTATGTCTAGAATAACAACTTGATAGTGATTGGAAAAATAAGCAGCTAGCTCTCGACCAAGACCATTGGCACCACCAGTAATACAAATAACTTGTTTCATTATTTAAGTTTACAATAAAAATTAATAAAATAGTTTGGTTTATAATTAAACTTAGATGAAAATACTATTTATTTTGATAACAACTTTAGCATTAAGATTAATTGGAATTAATCAATCATTATGGTTAGATGAAGCAATTTCGGCTAATGTGGCTAAGATGCCAATGTTAGAAATTGTTAAAAATTTTTCTATAAATGATTTTCATCCCCCACTTTATTATCTATTTTTAAATTTTTGGACAAAAATTTTTGGAAGTAATGTGGTTCTTTTAAGATTAAGTTCGGTTTTATTTTCTTTAATTACAATTTATTTTGTTTATTTAATTGGTGTTCAAATTAAAAACAAGAAAATAGGAATATTAGCAGCTTTATTTTTGGCAATTAATCCTTTGTTCGTTTATTTTTCACAAGAACTAAGAATGTATGCCATGGCGACAATGTGGTTGACCATTGGATTTTATTTTTTTGTAAAGATCAAAGAGAAAAAAAATAAAATATCTGATTTGATTATTTTTAATTTAATGATGGCTTTGGCTTTTGGAACTTTTTATGGATCGATATTTTTGATAGCAACTTTTGCAATTTATTTTTTGATTAAAAAAGAATGGAAATTGTTTTTCTTAACCAATATTGGAATTGGTTTGATGATTTTAATTTTAGCTCCACTTTTATTTATTCAAATAAAACATTCCCAAACAATGTTGGTGTCGGTAACTAATTGGGGTTTGGCTTTGGGAAAAGTTAATTTAAAAAATTTGTTATTAATTCCATTAAAGTTTACTGTTGGAAAAATTAGTTTTTACCCAAAAATAACTTATTATTTAGTTGGAGGAATTTCTAGTTTAATTGTTTTTGGATTTGTTTTGAAAAATAAAAAAGGATTTAACTGGCTAAAAGTATTTTTAATCTTGCCAATAATTTTAGGAATAATATTTTCGATTAAATCACCACTTTTGCAATATTTCAGATTTCTATACTTAGTTCCGATTATGGCTTTAATATTGGCTTTTAATATTGATAAAATTTGGCAGAAGATATTAATAGGTGGAATATTTTTAATTTTTAGTTTTATTTATCTTTTGGATTCTAATTATTACAGAGAAGATTGGAAAGGAATTGTAAACGAGTTATCAGATGTCAGATGTCAGATTTTAGATAATAAATGTCAGATATATATGATTGGATCTTTTGGAGACCCTGTTAGATTTTATAATCCGAAAATTGAAATTAAAGATATAAAAACAGAAATACCAACAGAAAAAGAAATTTGGGTGATTCCATTTGGAGAAGCAATCCATGGAATTAATTCTGAAGAAAAATTAAAGAATCTAGGTTACAAAAGAACTATTCAAAAATATTTTAGGGAAATGGAATTGGAAAAGTGGGAAAAATAATTTAAGCTTTTCCAACTAGACCATCAGTTGAAACCCAAACTCCTAATTTCCTAAAAATACTTTCATCAGCTGATGATAATTTGTGAGTACTATGCATATAACAACCTCTTAATTTTGATAAAAATGATTGAGCTTTTAGAGCTGATGGATTAGAAGCAGTAGAGGCAGCTAGAGCCAATAATGTTTCAGAACAATTAAGACTAAGAGAAGTGTCGCCAATTTGTTTATTTAATTTATTTATTTGTTTGATTACTATAGGTGAAATTAATTCAACATCATCTGGAATTTTAGCTAAAACTTTAATAGCGTTTAAAACCATGGCTGCTTCGGCATGAAGAAGGGGTGAATTTTTACCAGTAATTATGGTGCCGTCTTTTAATTCAATTGCTGAAGCACAATAAACACCATCTTCGCCTTTGTTTTTTTGACTTTCGGCTGTTTTTTTACAATTTCTAGCTATTGAAACGGTTGGTAAATATTCTTCAGTTATATTAACTTTTTTTAAGAGATCGTCCATTCTATCAAGAACTTCTTTACTTACTAAACCTTTTTTAAATTCTTGACGATAACGGAATAGATAAAAGTTTATTTCTTTTTTGGCAGCTAGGCAAATAGCTGAATCATCAATGATACCTGAACTTAAAACATTAAAACCCATGTCTGTTGGGGAAGAATAATTTCTAGAAAAATTATTTTTACTTAATATTTTTTCAAAAGTGGCTTTAATAATAGGAAAAGCTTCGACATCTCGATTATAATTGACAGCCTGTTTTTGGTGAGCTTTAAGATGTAAAGGGTCAATTAAATTAAAATCTCCTAAATCAGCAGTAGATGCTTCGTAGGCAATATTAACTGGGTGGTCTAGGGATAAATCCCAAACAGGAAAAGTTTCAAACTTAGCATAACCTGAATTAATACCATGTTTTTCATCTAAATAAATTTGACCTAAACAAGTTGATAATTTACCAGAGCCTGGACCAGCCCCCCAAACCACTATTAAAGATTTGTTTGTTTTGACATGATCATCAGCACCATAGCCTTTATCACTTAAAATCAAATTTAAATCATTTGGGTAACCAGCAATCTCTTTTCTTTTATAAACAGGAATCTTCATGTTTTCTAGTCTTCTTTCAAAATTTTTAGCTTCAATTTCACCTTCATAGCGATTGATAACTACACCAATAATTGGAAGTTTGTGTTTGTTTAAAGTTTCGAGAGCTTTGATGGTGGCTAAATCATAACCAATACCTAGATCCCCTCTAATTTTGCCGTTTGATAATTGTTTAGCTGAGACACAAAATAAAATTCCTAATTTCTTTTTTAAACTCTTTAAAAGAGTTAATTTAGCATTTGGATCGTAGCCTGGGAGAGTTCTGGTGGCATGAAAGTCGTCTAGTAATTTACCTCCAAATTCTAAATATAATCGGCCAGAAAATTTGCTTAATCTTTCTTCAATCGCTTCTTTTTGAGCTTTTAAATATTTATCTGTACTAAAAGCTAAGTTTGGTTTCATAAAGTGAAAATCAAAATAATATAAACTTTTTTCAATTAAAACAATATCATATTTAAATATGGCGATGCAATAGGCAAACTTTTTATATTTTTTGGGGGGACTTGTTTTAATAATACACCAAAAGTAAATGAAAAGAAACTCCTATAAAATTGAAATAAAGTTGATTTATAATAATCAACATGAAATATATTTTTATATCTGGTGGAGTTGTTAGTGGTTTAGGAAAAGGTATTACCTCTTCTGCTATTGGCTTAGTTTTAAAATCAAAAGGTTATAGAGTTACTAGTATTAAAATCGACATGTATTTAAATGTCGATGCTGGAACTATTAGACCACAAGAACATGGTGAAGTGTTTGTAACCGAAGATGGAATGGAAACTGATCAAGATTTGGGTAATTATGAAAGGTTTATAGGAGAATCTTTAAAAAAATATAACTATATAACTACAGGACAAATATATAAGACTGTTATTGATAGAGAAAGAGCTTTTGGTTATGAAGGAGAAGATGTTGAAGCTATTCCTCATATAACTGATGAAATAACTAATCGAATTAAAACAGCAGGTAAATTAAATAAAGCAGACATAGTATTAGTTGAATTTGGTGGAACTGTTGGTGAATATCAAAATAGTTTATTTTTTGAAGCTAGTAGAATTTTAAGATTAAAACAACCAAAAGATGTAGTTCAAATACATGTTACCTATTTACCTTTCTTAAAACACCTTGGAGAGTTAAAAAGTAAACCAGCCCAACAATCCACCCATTTGTTAAATGCGATGGGAATACAACCAGACTTTATTGTAACTAGAAGTGAAAAATCAATCGATGATAAAAGAAAAGAAAAACTAGCAATTTTTTGTAATTTACACAAAGAAAATATTATTGACAATCCTGACGTTGACAGTGTGTATGTCTTACCAGAACATTTCGATAAACAAAAATTTGGGGAAAAAATATTAAAAAAACTTGGATTAAGAAAAAAACCTGAAACTAATGATTTAAAAAAATGGAATAAGTTTGTAGAAAATAAAGAAAAATCAAAAAGAGTGGTTAAAATTGCTTTGGTTGGAAAATATTTTACTACTGGTGATTATAAACTAACTGATTCTTACGTATCAGTAATTGAAGCCGTAAAGCAAGCTGCTTGGAATCAACTTTTAGTTCCAGAATTATCTTGGATTAATAGTGATGATGTTGAGAATAATAAGGTAAGTTTGGATGGATACGATGGAATAATTGTTCCTCAGGGATGGGGAAGTCGAGGAGTTGAAGGAAAAATTAAAGCAGTTAATTATGCCCGAGAAAATAAAATTCCTTTTTTAGGTTTATGCTTTGGAATGCAAATGGCGGTAATTGAATTTGCCCGTAACGTTGTTGGGCTTAAAGGAGCTAATTCTATTGAAGTTGACAAAGACACTAAATATCCTGTAATTCACGTTATGCCAGAACAAAAAGAATACTTAGCCAAGAAACAATATGGTGGAACAATTCGTTTAGGTGCTTGGCCATGTAAATTAAATCCAAAAACAAAATTATTTTCTGCTTATGAAAAATTTGGTAAAGAAAAAAGTTCTCCTTGGAATAATTCAAATGGATTAAATGTAGCTCCAGAGGATATGTCTAATATTATTTACGAAAGACATAGACATCGATATGAATTTAATAATGATTTTAGAGAGCAACTAGAAAAAGCTGGATTAATAATTTCTGGAACATCACCAGATGGTAAGTTAGTTGAAGCAATTGAATTAAATAATCACCCATTCTTTGTGGCAACTCAATTCCATCCAGAATATATTGCTAGACCTTTGTTGCCACACCCAATATTTTTAGCTTTTATGGAAGCTATGAAAAAATAATGAATAAAAAAAATTTTTTTATTGTTATATACGGAATAGACGGAGTTGGTAAAAGCACCATAGTCAATGAACTGGACAAAAAACTTAAAAAAAAAGGATATAACTCATTTAATTTTGATCATTTTAAAAGAAATAAATTAAGCAATCCATATTATTCATCGAAAAAAAACATAGTTAGTGATTGTTCTGATTCTTCCCAATTTTTTCATTATTTAGGATCTAATATTTTTAAAGCTGACATTATTAATGGTCTGCTTAAAAATGAAAAAACCGTAATAAAAAGTAGATGGTTTTTAGATATATTTGCTGATTTTTCTTATAGAGGGCTAAACTTTATTGAAGATATAAAAGGAAAAATACCATTTTTAATTCCGGATATATCTATACTTTTAACTGTAGATGAAAATGAAAGATTGGCCAGAATTAAAAAAAGACATAAGGTCAATACCGAAAATGACCTTAACACAAAAAGAATAAATTATCTAAAAAAATATTTGGAAAAAAGTTTTAAAAATAAATTTTATAATAATAAAAATTTCTTAAAAATTAATACAACTAATAAAAGTCCTGGTGAAATTACTGATATTATTATTAGTTTTTGTATGAAAAATAAATGAGCGATATCGCTTTTGATAATAACTTATATTTAAAACTACAATTTAAAGCTTTTAGTAATAAGCAAAAAGAAAACAAAGGGTTAACTTTTTTTGAATTTGGGGGAAAACCTTTTGGTGACAATCACACTGCAAGAGTTTTGCCTGGTTACGATCCTGATTTAAAAGCAAAGTTGTTACATAAACTTGAAAAAATAGCCAAGATAGTTATCGCTCTTAATGCTAGGGATATTTTGAGTTATCCAAACGGAAGAACCTTAAAAGGTAGAATAAGGGGAGATTCTGGATTGAGATATGATGATGAAGTTATACGTATAATTTCCGAAAGTAAAAGTAAAGGTTTTCAAATTTCCGAAGTTGTCTTAACATGTGTACCTTTGAAAAATAACAAAAATATTATTAGTGAAATTAATCAATTTAAACAAAAACTAAAAAAAATAGGTTTACCGATGAAATTAAATTTTGAAATAAAAAATTATCCAAATTTAAGTGTTCTTGAAAATCCTGATTTAACTTTTGCAAAAAATGACCGAATTTCTAAAAATGAAAATTTGGTAGTAATAAGTCCAGGTGGTGGAAGTGGAAAATTTGGGCTAATTTTATCTGAAATATATTTTGCAATTAAATCTGGTATTGAACCTCATTTTATTAAATTTGAAACATTCCCGGTTTTTAATTTAGAAGTTGAACATCCTTTAAATTTAGCTTTTGAAGCAGCAACTGCTGACCAAAAAAATAAGACTAAAAAACTTAAAGACGGAACAAACTACGATAAAGATATTGAAAATTTTCTTTTATTAAAAAGATTGCTAAAGAAAATGAAATATAAAGGAAAAATGTTAGATTTAAAATCCCCTTTGGATTGGGGGGTAAATGTAATAGAAAAAGGAATAATAGATATGGATAAAGTTTTTATTGCTTGTAAATATGAAATTTGTCGAAGAAAAGAAAGATATAAAAATGAAATTAAGAGAGGTTTTGAAAGAAAAATAACATTAAACAGGGTAAATAATATTTTAAAAAAATTCGATAAACTTTATAAATAAAATAAAATAAATTTTATCTTATTTCTTTTTATCAATTTTTTCGACACCTAAGATTTTGACTCCGAAATAGACGATAAGAGCAATAATAACAAAATCAATAAAATTGCTGATAAAACTGCCCCACATAATTTTGGCATTGCCGACTAAAAAATAATTGGCTTTTAAATCACCTGCCCTACTAATTAAAATACCAATAACTGGATTAATAATATCGTTAACCAGAGAAGCAATAAATTTAGTAATAGAGCCACCTAAAATGAAACCAACAGCTAGACCGACAACACCTTGAGATCTAACAAAATCAAAAAAACCTTTTATATGATTAGTTGGTTTTGTTTTTATGGTTGATTTTTTATTTTTCATAATTAAACCCTCCGCCCTTCGACAAGCTCAGGACACCTCCCTTGACAGGGCGGCTTTTAATAAATATTAATTAATTATAATATATTAAAAATTAATAAATAAACATGGCATCACCAAAACTAAAAAAACGATATTTTTCTTTGATGGCAATTTGGTAAATATTTAAAATATTTTTTCTGATGGCAAAAGCAGAAACTAACATTAAAAGACTTGACTGGGGTAAATGGAAATTGGTAATTAGAGCATCGACAAATTTGAATTTATAAGGGGGGAAAATAAATATTTGAGTAGAGTTTTTACCTGACTTTAAATTACTGTTTTTAACAGCACTTTCAAGAGTACGGACAGAAGTAGTGCCAACAGCAATAATTCTTTTACCAAGTTGTTTAGCCAAATTCAAACGAGATGCAACTTCGGGCTCAATTTCATAAAATTCTTGATGAAGAGTTTTAGTGGTTATGTTTTCAGGACGAAGATTTTGAAAAGTACCAAGGCCAACATGAAGAGTGACATATTCAATTTGGACTCCCTGTTTTTTTAGATCTGAAATTAATTTTTTAGTGAAATGAAGACCAGCAGTAGGAGCAGCAGCCGAGCCAGTCTCTTTAGCATAGACAGTTTGATATTCTTTTCTGAGTTCAGTTTCTGAATCTTTATTATGAATATAGTGTGGAAGTGGAGTGTGGCCAATTAAATCTAAAGTTTGAAAAAGTTGTTGATGCTTTTGATTAAACTTAATTTCAATTTGGCCATTGGTTTTATCACTTTTTAAAACTTGGGCTTCTAATTTGTGACCAAAGATTAAATGTTGACCAATAGTTAATCTGGGTTTGGAAATAGCCAACCAAGAATCTGATTTAATTTGATGAAGTAAAAGAATTTCAAATTTGCCACCACTTTCTTTTTTACCAAAAAGACGAGCTGGAAAAACTTTGGTTTTATTTAAAACTAAAACATCGTTTGGAGTTAATATTTTTTTCAAGTCAAAAAATTGATGATGAGAGATACCCCCTGTTTTTCGATTTAAACATAAGAGACGGCAAAAATCTCGACGTTTTAATGGTTTATTGGCAATTAAAGACTCTGGCAGATTATAAGAATAATCTTTTAGGATTAAAGACATGGGTTATTATACTAAAAGTTAGTTGAGAAGAGCGATGGTAAAGTTTAAGAACGAGGCAAAAGTAACCCAAGCTAGATATGGCATTAATAAAATGGAAGCTTTTTTGTTATAAGACCAAAACTTAATAATAGTCATTAGAATAGCTATCCAAAGGATAATAATTTCCAAAAAAGCTAACATTGGAGAGCGAAAACTAAAAAATAGAAAAGACCAAATAATATTTAGAACTAATTGAGTCCAAAACCAGAATAAATTGTTCTTTTTATTCCAAACTAAATAAAGAGCAATACCCATAAAAAGGAAAAGAGTTGTCCAGACTGGGCCAAAGAGCCAAGAAGGAGGGTTCCAAGAAGGTTTAACTAAATCAGTTAGATACCAAGTTTTGACTGTAGACATAGTGGCAAGACTACCAATAAGACCGGCACCTTGGGCAATTAAGATACAAAGAATAAGCTTAATTGGGTTAAATTTTGTTTTCATAAACAAAGTTTAACACTTAGCAATAATTTGAGGTAACAATTTGCTTTTAATTGACAAATTGGATACAATATCAACGTAGAGAAAGTTCTGTCAAGCTGTTAGTTTTGAAAAGAGGTTCTACAAGTTATTATATTTTTCAGACAATGATCAAAAAATTGTATGTCGGTGGATTGAGTTTTAATACTACCGACGAAACCCTAGCGGCATCTTTTGCCCAAGCTGGAACTGTTGTTTCAGCTATTGTTATTAAAGATAAGTTTTCAGGCAGATCCAAAGGTTTTGGATTTGTGGAAATGAACAGTGAAGAGGAAGCTCAAGCTGCCATTGAAATGTGGAACGATAAAGAATTGGACGGCCGAGCTGTTAAAGTCAACGAAGCCAGACCAATGGAAGATCGACCTCCTCGAAGAGATAATTTCTCTCGTGGTGGTAGCCAAGGTGGATATGGTGATTCAAATGGAAGAAGTGGCGGTAGCAGATACTAATACTAGTCTATTTAAAAAACTAAATAAACAGGGTGCCAAAAGCACCCTGTTTTTTTATGAAAAACCCACCTTCCCTAAAGGGCCCCTTCCTCCCTTGAAAAAGGAGGTCTAAATTGATTATTTATATTTCTCCAATAGAAATATTGGTAATGGTGATGTTTTGATCATTGACTAAAACACTATCTGATTTCTTTTTACCCAAAACTGCTTTTCCAATTGGACTTTCAATAGAAATCCAATCTGGTTTTAAACGAGCATCATTTTTACCAACCAAGGTAAAAGTTAACTCTCTTTTATCTTCTTGGAATAAAACTGAAATTTGATGACCAAAACAAATAGTGTCACATTGGGTTGGAGCCTCTTGGATAACTGATTGCTTTAAATCATCGATAGCTTCAGAAATCTGAGAATTAAGAACAGTAGCTCTTTCACCCATAAAAATATAAGCAGAGTTTTCTTTCAAGTCCCCCTCGGCAGCAGCTTCATTACGCTGTTTATAGGTTCTGTCTAATTCTTTTTTTAAATCTTGGATTTGTTTCTCAAGATGTTGTTTACCAAGTTTAGTAATCATAAGGCTATATGTTAACAAATTAGGAGAAAAAAACAATTAATTAATTATCTTCGTCATCAATATTAATCGAAGTTTCTTCGGCGTTTTTTGGTCTACAACATAATTCTTTATTAAGGGCATCTGTCTGTCTTTTTAAATCGTCTATAAAATCTGGACCTAATGGCCTTCTTTCTCTATGTTTTTTATTACAACTTACTCTATCACCAGCTTCTTTTTTAAATCCCATATTTTTTATTAAAGTCTAGCTTCTAACTTTTTTCTTTCTTCTTCAAAACCTGGCTTACCTAAAAGAGCAAACATGTTTTTCTTGTAAGCTTCGACACCTGGTTGATCAAAAGGATTAACTCCTAACAAATAACCACTGATGCCACAGGCTTTTTCCCAAAAATAAATTAAATAGCCTAAATTAAAAGCATCTAATTTGGGTAATTTAATAATTAAATTTGGGGTGCCTCCATCCATATGAGCCAACACTGTCCCTTGCATGGCTTTTTTGTTGACTTCATCTAGAGTTTTGCCAGCTAAGAAATTTAAGCCATCAGAATTGTCTGCTTCTTCCTTAATGAACATTTTTTCTGCATCTTCTTCGATTAACAAAACTGTTTCAAATAAATTTCGACTACCATCTTGAATAAATTGACCCATAGAGTGTAAATCAGTGGTGAAATCGACTGCTGATGGGAAAATACCTTTTTTATCTTTGCCTTCACTTTCACCAAAGAGTTGTTTCCACCATTCACTCATGAAATGTAATTGAGGTTCATAATTAACTAAAATTTCAATGGCTTTTCCTTGGCTATATAAAATATTTCGATAGACAGCGTATTTATAACAATCATTTTCTAATAAATTTTGATTATTAAAATCATCCATGGCCATTTTGGCCCCGGCCATCAAGTCGTCAATATTTATATTGGCAACTGCAATGGGTAATAAACCAACTGCAGTTAAAACCGAATATCGACCGCCAATATCGTCGGGAACTACAAAAGTTTGATAACCCTTTTTGATGGCCAACTGTTTTAAAACTCCTCTTTCTTTATCGGTGGTAGCATATATTCTTTCGTTAGCTTTGACACCATATTTATCTTCCATCCAATTTCTCAAAATTCTAAAGGCCAAAGCTGGCTCAGTGGTAGTTCCTGATTTGGAAATTACATTTAAAGATACATCTTTGCCTTCAATCTTTTTTAACAAATTGGCCATTTGTTTGGAACTTAAATCATTGCCAGTGAAATAGATTTTTACTGATTCATCGGTTGATAAAGCTTCAACGACAGCTCTGGCCCCTAAATATGATCCACCAATACCAATGACAATTAAAACTTGAGAATCAGATCTTATTTTTTGGGCAGCTAATTTAATTCTTTCGAATTCTTCTTTATCAAAGCTTTGAGGTAAATCTACCCAGCCTAAAAAGTCATTTCCAGCGCCAGTTTTTTGATGAATTTTCTGATGAGCATCTGTTACTTTATTGGCCCAATTAGATAATTCATTTTGATTAACAAAACTAACTATTTTTGAGTCATCCAAAGATAATTTTTGCATATGTGGTATTTTAACTTAAAAAAATTAAAGTAACAAATTATGAAGTGGTATAATTAGATTGAGATGAAGAACTTTATCTTAGGTGTATTTCTAACGATAGTTGTAGTTCTCTTAGCAATCGGAGTTTATCTTTTAGATAAGCAATCTCTTTCTCCTAAAAAAATTATAGAAATAATAACTCCAACTCCGGTTGAGGAAGTGTCCCCCACTGCAACACCTACAATAGAAGCCACTCCAACAGTAAAAACTACTAGTGATAATGAATTAATAAAACAAGTATTATTTAAGAAAAATAATTGGCCAGAAAATGATAAAGATTTTGTTTTTCAGATTTCTACTAATGATGGAAAGTATGCCAGCGGAACAGTAACTAATAATGGCGGTGGTGGTTATTTTTATGCAGTTAAAGATGATACAAATTGGGTAATTGTGACTGATGGAAATGGAATGATTGAGTGCTCTAGTTTAACTAAATATCCTGATTATCCAGTGACTTTAATCCCTGAATGTTACGATCCAGAAACTGAGATAATTATTAAGAGGTAATTATTAACTTTAAACAATTTTTAGATTAGAATATTTTTCTTGCAATCTTTGTTTATCTTGCAAACTAATTTTAGGTAGATAGACACTGCCTTTTATTTCTTTATCTAAATTAAGGTCTTTAATTGAAATAATATTATTAAGATAAAGGTTACCTCTAATAAATTCTGGTAAAACCAGATTTTTAGCATACATAAGTCTAGATAAATCAACATTTCCTGCAACAAATTTGGGTAAACTAAAACCTTTAGCTGTTTCTATTTTTTTTGCATTAAAATTACCAACAATAGTTTCTGGTATCTCTAAATTTGGATTTGGAACAACATCATTTATCTCAAGATCACCGTAGTGACATTTAATGCCACCTTTTAAAGCTTCTTTTGTTGTTGTGCTGACTTGTTCTGGATTACAATCAAAAACAAAAGCCAAATCTTCTTTGGGATTTCTTTTGGAAATAAACTCATCAATCCTAGGATCTTTAACCCATCCAAAAGAATCAATCTTTTCATCTATTTCATATAAAAATCTTAAAGACTTCTTACTTAAATTAGAACCACGTCGATCTTTACCAATAAGTCTGGTTAATTTATGCTGGTTTTCACACTTTTTATCGATATCTTCGCTAACAGATAATTCTCTAATTAGATTTTTAACTGGACCGAACATATATGGTTCTAAATTTTGATAATCAGCAACACCCCCAATATTAATTACTTTTTCTTCTTTTGTTTTAACAAAAATTCTAGGAATTAGATATCTTCCTTGCTCGTTTTTAGAAAAATAAATGTAAAAATCATTATATTTAAGTTCATTTTTGAGAACTTGTTGACCGGCAATATCCCAACCAGTTCCATAATTTTGGATATATTTACAATAAACAGAATAATAATCAGAACCTTCAAATTTAGTCCAATAACCTGTATTATTTTGTTCTTTGGGCTCCATGGCTGCCAACTTAACTTTACTAAGGTTTAGAGAATAAATATCAGAAAGATCACTTGCACGTGTATACTTACCTGTTAATTGATGTTCAAATAAAAAATCATAAGTATAAGATAAAGCCTCTTTATTTAATTCTGGAAAAACTTCAGTATTTCCACGATTCATTTCTCCTGTTTTAATTAAAGCACTTAAAGCTCTAGCTCTAAACCAAGATGGATAATCTGTATCATCTGACATTAGATAATCAGTCCATAAATTCAAGTCTTTTTTTTGCTTTTTATACAAATCAGGAGAATCATTTTTATCAGCTAAAGATGGATATAAAAATTCCCTCTTTATATAGCTAAAATCTGATTGTCTAGTAATTATATCTGGACCATCTAGAATTTTTCTGATTTCTTTTGTAGTAATATTTTTTAGTTTTTTTGATTGTTCTTCTTTTAAATTAATTTCTGGCAAGTTTGATCTTTGTATTGTTTGGGGTGAATATACCTCGATTACCGGATACTCTTCTGTAACAATCCTTTTTTCCCGCATGGGTGAATGATACACTAAATTTTAGATTTTCCAATTGCTTATTACCTATTTTGCGGTGATATTAAAAAATAAATATATTATTTTTTAATACTCTTTTTTGCAGCAACAATTTTCTTTTTAATTACAACTTTATCTTTTTTGGCTTCTTTCTCTATTTTTCCAATATAATCTACGGCCTGATTTTTGGCATTTGATAAAACTTTTTTTACTTTATCTCGATTTTTTTTATCTTTCATAAAAATAGCACCAGCAACGGCGACACCACTGCCAACAATAGCGCCAGCGATGGCGGCAAAAATTGAAGCACCTTTCTTTTTTGTTTGTTTAGTTGTCATATTTAATCCAATCTTCCCCTGCCCCTTCTTTGACAAGACGGGGAGAAATTAATAATTAATTGATAGTAACATAAAATAGAAACTAATTAAAAACATCCTCCATTTTTTGGCGGTACTATACCAGTATTAATCCCTGATCTTAAATTTCCATAATATTGAGTAACTTTTTTAATCCAATTATTTGCTATGCTGCTTCCAAGCTTATGGGTGTTATATACTTGTTGCATGCGCTCAAAGTTAGAACGTTGATATGGAGGCTTATTGCCTTTAAGGGTTAAAGAATTAATTTTTGTATTGATGCTAGTAACCCAAAATATATCTTTTATTCCTTCTTCAATACTATTGTATTTTCTACCTAATACTTCACCTGGATTATTTTTATTTTTAGTATTACAACTATATCCACCCCAACTTTCATGAATAGCTATAGCAGCTATTGCATATGGATCCCTGTCGTATCCGTCTTTATGATTTTCACCTTTAGAATAATTAACAAAAAATTTACCTGTTCCGCTTAATCCACCCTTAAATACTTTGTTAAGTTTATTTATTATTTGTTCGTCGGTTTCATTGTATATTTCATTATAAGTATTTTTAGAAGAACCTGTTTTAGGAATTGGATTGTTATCGGCTTTGTTGGCAGAAAGAGATTTTTTGTTTGCTGTTTCACATGCAGATTTATTATCCCAACAACAAGGGCTAGTATTCCCTT
>CAYPBP010000002.1:110123-134031 GCA_964408995.1 uncultured Gammaproteobacteria bacterium
GCTGTGAATACTTGCAGACTTTTTCTGTCGAACTAAAATACCAAACTCGTTTACTGGTAGCTGTCTTTTTATTTGCTGTTTCACATGCAGATTTATTATCCCAACAACAAGGGCTAGTATTCCCTTTTGCTTTCCAATCTGTTGCACCAGCATAAGACTGCTGTGAATACTTGCAGACTTTTTCTGTCGAACTAAAATACCAAACTCGTTTACTAATAGTTTTAGGATCTTTTGCTTGACTTCTGTTTTCTTGATTTTGTTGAACTAATTTACTTGATACAAATAAACCAACAGCTAATATTAACATTCCTACTAATAAAAAAAATTTTGACTTATTTTGAGTTTTTCTTTTTGCCATGAACTTTTATGAAAGTTATATTAAAATTTAAACACTTTACTTTTACTAAGTCAAATAAAATCATTAAAATGTTATATTAAATGAATGCTATATTTTCTTTGGTTTTTGTTAATTTTATTATTAGTTTTTTTGTTTTTTTTGATTGGTTGGAATGTTTATACAAAAATAATAGAACCAGGCCCAATTTATTATCCTAGTAAAGATGAAATAGTTAATCAAATGTTGAAATTAGCAAAGGTGACCAAAAAAGACACTGTGATTGATATGGGGTCTGGTGACGGAAGATTTTTAATTGCAGCGGCAAAAATAGGAGCCAAGGCAATTGGTTATGAAATAAATCCAATTTTAGTTTCTAAGTCCCGTAAACTTATTAAAGAAGCTGGATTAGAAAAATTAGCAACTGTCTATGGTAAAAGTTTTTGGAAAGCAGATTTAAATAAAGCAACAGTAATAACTACTTATCTTTTCCCGGAATTTATGAATCGATTGCAAAGATCAATTGAAAAAAAGGTCTACCATCCAATTAGGGTGGTGGCTAATGATTATCCTTTTAATAGAAAGCAGCCAGATAAAATATTAAACAAAATATATTTGTATAAATTTTGATTCATCTGAATAAAACAAATTAAAATTATTTTCGCCTTTTTTCTGAAGATATAGCTCTTTGACCACTGCCATAAAAACAATTTCCTGATTGAGGTTTATAGACAGGATTGGGGTTAACACGATTTCTAATTTTTACAGAATAATCTTTAAGCCAACCTGCCATATCGGCGTTTTGGTTTGGGGTCCCACCATAATAATCTCGAGCCATTTTGTAGAACTGATCATATGTATAGTAATTAGGAGCACCTTGTTGAGGCCAATTATATAATGTCCAATGTTTATAAACTGGAACTCCAGTATTAACAGTACCTGTCATACCAAAATGATCAAAAATTGCCTTTATTCCCTCATTTATACTGCCATATATATTCATTTCGCCAGTTTTCCAATACAAATTTCCACCAACATTATTCCACCAATAAGAAAAACAGCTCCATCCAGCCCAACTTTCATGCATGGCTATCGATGCTGCTAAATACGGATCTCTGTCATAACTTGGTGAATTTTTATTATTTCTGCCTTTGGCATAATAGACAAAAACATCACCTTTACCTGCTAAGTTACCAGTAAGGATTGAATTAAGATCGGCTATTATCTTTTCATCACTTCCATATAATTGATTATATGTTGATCCACTAGTTTGTACTGTTGTTGTTGCCGGTGCTGTTGTTTTAGCTACTGGTTTTGCTGTTGGTGGTGCTGCTGGTGTTTTTTGAGTATGGGCATTTTGACATTCTTGTAGAGAATTATAACAAGGACGTCTTATAAGACTTAAATTACACATGCTAATGCTGGAAAATTGATCATTTTTACATTGTTTAGAAGAATAACTGTAATAATAGAAAGTTTTTTTTGTGTTGGTTTCATTATTTGTTGTTTCTTTTAAAGAAGTTCTTCTTTCTCTTGAAGAGTTTAAAAGAGTACTTAATAAATTTAAAGTCTTACTTTTATATTCTGTTGATGAGGTTGTTTTTGTTGAAGTTTTAGGAGTTGTTGGTGAAGTTTTTGTTGATGAACATTGAAAATTTTTACATCCATTTGAACAAGTCTCGTAAACTATCTTTGAAGAAGAATTACATTTGGCTGATGTTCTATCGTTATAACACCACATAGTTCCTGGAGTACAAGTTATACATTTACCCCCATAACAAAGTTTGTTATTTAATCTACAAGTAAGATGAGAAGTACAACTTTTAGTGCCACTAGCAGCAGCTTGGCTTCTATTCTCTTGATTTTGTTGAACTAACTTAATTGATATAAACAAACCAACAGCTAATATCAACATTCCTACTGATAAAAAAAATTTTGACTTAGTTTGAGTTTTTCTTTTTGCCATGAACTTTTATAAAAGTTATATATAAAGTATAAACACTTTACCAAAAAAAAAGTCAATCTATTAGATTATGTAAGTTATAATTAATTATGAATAATATAAAAAAACTAGAAGAAAGAATTGAAAAAATAGAGAAAAGAAATAGAAACGTAGAGATAGATAAAGCTTGGGAAACAAGTTACACTAGAAAAATTGTTTTGATTATTTTTACTTATTTATCTATTGGATTTTATATGAATGCCATAAATGTTTCTGACCCTTGGCTAAACGCCATTATCCCCTCTTTAGGGTTTTTGTTATCAACCCTAACTTTGCCTTTTTTCAAAAAAATTTGGATAAATAAATTAAAAAATTAATTTATTTTAATTAAGGGCACATACATTTCTTCTTCGCTGGTTCCACCATGATTTCCTATGTGGTATTTTTTTTCTTCAGTTAATAAAAAATCTTTAATAATAAAATTATCTTTCATAATGAGAATGTAATCACCAACTCTGTCTTTTAGATTTTTATTAGCAGTGAATAATCCAAAAATATTTTTATTTATAAAATCACTACTTTTATGAATTTCACAGCAATAATTTAATTTTGTTTTTATATAATTTTCAAATTCAGTTTTTTTATCTACACGAACATAACAATAAGCAACTCTTGCTTCACCGCACAGAGGTAAAGTCAACATATCGTATAATTCTGGATAATCTTTTTGAATGTAAATTACTTTTGAATCTTCAGTATCTATTAATCCATGATCAGCCGTAATTAAAAAAGTGAAGTCTTTATTTTTGAGTGATTTAATAAAAGAAAAAATTTTTTTATCTAAATTTAAAAAATATTTTTGAGCTTCTTTGCTGGCAACTCCATACTCGTGACATAAAGAATCAAAAGTGTCTAGATAACAATGAATATATTTTTTTTGATCGGATGAATTAATAGCTTTTTTAATTCTAGAAAACATACTATTAAGTTTTCTATAAGAAAAAAGACTTTTACTTTTTTTGTTTACTTTTCCATCGACTATCTTGGATGGATAAATAATAAATGAAGGAGAGTTTATTTTTTCACCAATTCTTTTTTCAGTAAAAATATGACTTCTTTTAATGTCATAATTTGAAAAAGAAGGCCCACCAAATCTGGGCACAAATGGTAATATTTTTGAAACTAGACCTAATTCTTTTAAATACATAAACCAAGCAGTTATGCCATGTTGTTGTGAGGGTACACCAGTTTCTAGTGCTGTAGTAGCACTAGCAGTAGTGCTAGGAAAAACAGAAGTTATTTTTTTTATACAATGTTTTTTGAGGTAAGAATCTTGACCGTATTTTTTTAAATATTCATAACCCAATCCATCTACGAGTAAAAGAATAATATTTTTAGATTTATTTAAATCATTTAATTCTTTTAAGGGTGAATAAAGAGATTTTGTATTAAAAGCTTTTAATATAGAAGCTGTTAAATTGATAATACTATTTTTATAATCTGGATATACCATCTTGGTAAGATTATAACTTATATATAAATAAGGAGTACAATAGGAATTGTAATGATTGAACGAGTTGAATCTTTAAATGGGAGTGTGAATATTGATGTTCGGACTAAAAGTTTTTTACCAGAGAAAGGATATGATTATTGTGGTCGTAAAGATTTAATTCTTTTTTTAGGTTGGGGTCCTGATGAAAAAGCACAATCGTATGAAAAGTTAGCTCAATCTTTGGCTGATAATTTTTGTCGTCAAGTGCATATAGTGAATACTGTTCCTGAAAAGATAATTGAAGATTCTCTTTTTTATGAAGCTAAAGCTGTTGCTAATCATATAGAAAAAACAAAAATGTCTGATGTGGTTATAGCTGGTTATTCCCAGGGTGCAGCTAAGGCTATTAATTTAACTTCTATTCTTCAAGAGTCTTCTTCAACTGTTAAACCAGAATCTTTAATTTTATTTGCACCTGCTTGTATTAATCAGCAAAGTCCTGGTGAGATTACAAGCAGATTTCTTTATGATGGTCTAGTTGAAACAATACCTAGAGTACTTACTGAAAAAAATATTTTAAAACCAAAGGGTGAACTTGATCGATTTAAAAAAAGTAAAGAATCATTAAAGGTTATTTCTGATATAACAGTTGGGATTGTTAATAAACTAAAAGATCCTAAAAAATTAGTTAATGAAATTAAAGAAATAGCAAAAGAAAATCCAAGATCAAAAGATGTTGAGTTACCAATTATTTTATTTCAAGGAAAATATGACAAAGCAGCTGGACCTAGAAGTAATATTAATTATGAAGAAGTTTTTCCAAATAGTCCAAATGTTAAAAGAATTTTAGCAACAAGAAGTAGCAATCATGATTTTGTTTTGGTTAGATCAGCACAAATAGCCAGAGTGGCAGCTCGTTTTGCTGATAAATAAAATTACATCTGTAAATAAGTCAGTAATTTGAACATTAAAATGGCTGGCCAGAAAATTGCTTTTGCAATTCCAGTTAATACCATTCCAAAACTAGTTGCTTGGGATAAGAAATAAAATAAAGCCCCAACTACTCCAAGACCATAAATTGCATTAGAAACACCATTACTACGACAATGACATTTTTTAGTAACTATTTTTTCATCACAACAACATTCTGTTTTTTTTGTTTCTTTTTTCATAAAAACCCTCCGCCCCGCAGCTGCGGCGCACCTCCCTTGACAAGGAGGCTTAAATTAATAATTTATTTAATTTTATAATATTTTTTCTAATAAAAATGGAAATTGTTTATAATTTTGGCCAGCGGTACCAATACTAAAATGAAATTGACCTGGTTTTATAATTAATTCACCATCTAATTTATTAGATAAATATTGAGCTTGCTCTAATGGACAATAAGGATCATTATCGGAATGAATAAAAATAAATTTATTGGCCTTGGTTTTAATTAATTCAAAATCAAAAGGTTCTAGAAATAACTCCTTAAGACAATCCCAGCCTAAATCATCTTTGAATGCTCCGATTAAATAACAGATATCAACTTTCTTACCTTGAGGAAGATTTTGAAGTAAACCCAAAATAGCCACTGCTCCAGCTGAATGACCAATTAGAATACTTTCTTGATTGAAATCCCAATCATTATTGGAAAGTAATAATTGATTATTTTTTTGAATATTTGGTTTGGCAGCATCTGGCAATTGTGGGACCCAAACTTTGTAGTTTTCTTTTTCTAGTTCTTTTTTTAACCAACCAAACCAATTGGCTTTAGGATGATCATCTAAACCATGAAGAATTAAGGCATTTTTCATAAACTAATTATACTTTATTTAATTTTAATTCTAGTTCTTACCACCTTCAAACTTGGAAAGAAAAGTATTTTCTTTAAAACCAGAAAAAATTTTTGCTCTATCAGATTCTGTTTGGATAATTGGTTTAATTATTTCTAGGAACTTTCTAGTTACTGTAGTATTGTCTTTATCATATATAAAACCCATCTGGTAACCAATTTGTTTTAGTTGAGAATCTCTATTATTCTCTGGGTCAGATTCATCTGTTTTTACAAGAGAAAGATTGTATAGTTCTCCAATAAACTCAACTCTATCAGTAACACATTGTCCAATAAGATCAACTTGTTCTGATAAATTTCTTTCTCTTGGATTAAGAGGAGTAATTTTAAGTTGATTTAAATATTGTAATAAATCTTGATCTTCTAATTTAGAATTACCAGGATCAGCTAACTCGCTAATCTTAGCTTGTATAGAATCTTTGTCAGGATAAGGTTGAAATATTGTTATTTGTCTTACTTGAAGCCCTTCAATTTCTGTGATTAAACTAAGTCCATTATCTTTTTCTAACATAAATTATTATTTCTGGGCAGAAATTAATAATTAGGGTATTTTAACACTTAAAATTTAGTTTGACTTCCATAGACCATGGACATTGCAATAAGCTCTAGCTTCAATTTTATTCGCATTTATATTAAAAATTGCAGTTGGGCTGTCACCTGGTTTTAAAAATTCTTTATAAACTTTGCCATCAGCAATTATTTCTATTAATTCGATGTAATGAATTTCTTCCATTGGATGAAGAACTGAACCAATGGTAACAATTACTTGTGATTCTTGCTTTTGAATTACTGGTAGATGTTTTTCATAACCAGTGTCTTTGTCTTTTTCAGTTAACAATTCCATTGGTTGACCACAACAAACAAGTTCACCCTTACCTGTATGTAAAACTTCAACGATATTGCCACAAATAGGACATTTATATATTTGATTTATTTTTGTCATATCTTAATTATGACTTATTTTGTTGTTTAAGTCTAATTTTTTATTTTTAATAAACTTTTGAATAACAATTGGCACTTTTGGTGAAACCAGCATTTCTGGCCTCTGACTCAGAACAAAACCATTGATCGCCTTGATCTAGCTCTAGGGCAACATTGCTGTAATTGCCACAACCTGGGAAAAAATAAGTTTTTTTGCCTTCACGAAGATTACCTTTGATATTACATTTAGAATTTTTTGGATTAGTATCTTGATAACAAAGATCACTGAAAATACCAATTTTTTGGGATTTGGCTTTTTGAAAAGCTGTTTTTAAATTTTCAGATTGTGATGAAGCTGTTGAGGTAAAACGAGCCCAACCAGAAAGAATCATTTGTTCGTTAACTAATTGATTGTCAACATAAACTAGAGCTAAAAAGCGACCAAAGTGATCATTAATTTCCCCTTCTAATTTAACTTTTTTATTTAAAATTAAACTTTTTAATTTGTCGGTGGCTTGATCGCTGCCACAAAGACCAGAATCCGGAGCATTGACACTCATAAGACGAATTTGACGCTTACCTTCGATAATAAAAGTGTCACCATCGATAACTCTTTCTACTTGATAAAGATTTTGAGTGACTTGACGAGAAGTCAAAAAGAAAAAACCTAAAATAATATTTATAACCACTGAAATGGCTAAAAAAACTTTAAGCATTAAAAATAATAACTTATTTAAGTAACTTTAGTAAAGTTAGATCTTATTTTTTAAAAAATCTAGATAATGGTCTTAGGGCAAAAATCACCCAACCTAAGAAAAATATCCAATAGTTGGTTGATTGAACAAAATTTGTAAAAGCTGGCCAAACTGAAAATAAAAACATAATAAAAAACATGACTGCTAATTTGACGCAAGCCATATCCCAAGTATCTAAGTTTTTAATATTTTTATTTAATTCATTTATCACATTACCTCACCTCCTTTTTTTTCTTACTTATTCAATTTAATTATCTCACTAATTTGGAAAAACACAAAAATTGAGAGAATTAATGATTAATAATAATTTGATAAATTACTTTTTTTAGTAATTTTAAATTACTAATAGTAATATACTCGTTTACTGTATGAGGATTTATCACCCCGTTGGCTATATTTAGAACCTTAATACCAAAAAAATTTAACGGGTTGGCATCAGTGACTTCATGACTGGTAACTATTTTTGAATTAATACCTAGTTTCGTTAAAACATTTGTCAAATGAATAATATCAACATCATTTTTCAGATGATCGTATCCAGGGCAAAAACCATTAAAAGAAAATTCCATTTTGACACTGTATTTTTTGGCAATACATTTTGCTAAATTTTCAATAAATTTAAGACTGTTGTCATATAAGTGTTTATTAAAACTTCTGATTTCACCTTTGACTATCGATTCACCGGGAATAGTATTTACCCCAGAACCAGCAGCAACAAGGCCAATATTAATTGTGGTCTTTTTTTTATCTTTGTAACCGACTCCAACTTTTTGAATAAACTCAGCTACAGGTATTAAGGCATTTATTCCAAGTTTTGGTTTTGAAGAATGGGCTGATTTACCGATAAACTTAGCTTCAAAATTAATAATAAACGGCGAGGATAAAACAATGTCTCCTACTGAACCTGTGGCATCAAAAATATAACCAACTTTTGACTTAATTAAATTTAAAGGAAAATTTTCGACTCCTCCACCTGTCTCTTCTTTAACTGTAAAAAGTAATTCTAAAGACTTTTTGCCTTTATAAAGTTCTATTGCTGACATAATTGCTGCAATTGTCGATTTATTATCAGCACCTAGAATAGTTGTTCCATCAGAACATATTTTTTTATCATTAATTTTCGGTTTGATTCCATGACCAGGCTCAACAGTATCCATATGTGCTGATAACAAAATTGGATTTGTTCCATCACCTTTTTTAGCCAGAATTGTTCCCAGTTTATCTTCAGACCAAATAAAGCCTTCCTTTGCCAGCCATTTTTTTAAATGGCTGGCAAGTTTAGATTCGTTGCCTGAGGTACTATCGATTTTAACTAATTTTGTAAAATTATTTATTATTGACAACATCGTTAGATCCTCCTTTATTCGATTCCCTTAAATGAGTTAATAAAAAAGGTGTACAAGAACAGTTTGGATATATTTCCCACTGCTCACACTCTTTACCTGTTTCATGACATAAATCCCAAACCTCATTGGGTAAATCATTTTTTGCTATTTTAATTCCGCCAATTTTTTCAATTAATTCCTTGCTTTGATTATTTTTTGTTAAAGCAAATATTTCTGAATTTGGAAATCGTTGACCTGCTAAATTAATAGTTTCTTTAGAGATCTTTGTTCCTATTCCTTTTCCTCTGTGATTTTCCTCTACAACTAAAGAACCGACTTCTATCCACGATTCTCTTGCCCAAGTTTCTATACCGCAATAAGATATCGGGGCGCCACATTCATCAGTGACAATGACCGATCGGCCACTGGCAATCTCTGTTTCAATATCTGAAGGGTTTTTGGCTAACATTTTACCCTTTTGAGCCTCAGTTTTTGTCCAGCCGGCTACAATAGCTGAAATTTCTGCAATTTCTTGATGATTCATATCATCTCTCCTTTATTCAGAAACAAAAATCCCGTCTCTGAAAATTAATAATAATTTTCAAGGACGGGATTGTTTAATCTCGTGGTACCACCTTGATTCCTTAAAGTGTTGTTCTTTAAGGCTCTCTCCCGACTCCAGCTTGACACCGACATCGGTTGTTACATTTAACGGTTTAACTTCCGTAGAGTATTTTTACTCTCAGCTCCCGAAGCGCGACTTTCGGTAAAACGCTTTATGAGAATATAATATCATAGAAAAAATAGTTGTCAACATTATAGGATTTGTGGTGACCTGGTGATTATTTTGGTTAATAGATTTGATGGAGGCATAAAACTAATCTATAACAAGAATTAATAATTTTTCTTAGTATAATCTTTGATAGAGGTTTTATTATGAAAAAAAATATTGATTTTTATTTAAACAAAATATATCGTAATCCTAAAAATAGATGTCAGATTTTTTTGGAAATTCCATTTAAAAAAAGAAAAGCTGTCTTTTTGAGATTGAATAAACATCTTAAATATCAAATAGCTCATAGCTTAGAAATAGAAAAAATAATAAGATTGCTGTCATCTTTGGATCCAGATGATGCAACTGATGTATTGCAACTTTTTGATCATAAAACTCAAGAAAAGTTGTTGAATGAATTATCTGAAGAAATACAAGATCAAGTTAGTTTATTGTTGAGATTTGATAAAGAAACAGCTGGTGGATTGATGACTTTGGACTATATTCAAGTTGATATTGATGAAACAATTGCCCAAGCAGCAAAAAAATTTAAAATACACGAAAAAAGAACTGGTAAAGCACCAGAGATAATTGCTCTTAATGAAGGAAAAGTTGTTGGTTACGTTCCTGGATATGAATTGGGTTTTGCTAAATCTGGTGAAAAAATCAAAAAACATATTAAACCCATAAAGAAAATTTACTATGGATCTTCTGATAAGAAAGTAATAGAAAAGTTTAGAAACTATCCTCATAAAAAAATGGTGGTTTTTGATGATAATGAAGATATAATTGGAATTATTTATGCTGATGATGTTTTAAGAGTATTAAAAGAAGAAGAAAGTGTATCTTTGTATAATTTTGCTGGTGTTAAAAATGAAGAAGAAATAACCGATAGGGCTGGTTTAAAAATTAAATTTAGGTATAAGTGGTTGATTATTAATTTATTTACAGCTTTTTTGGCAGCATTTACAATTGGAATATTTGAAGACACTTTGAATAAATATGTTTTGCTGGCAATTTACATGCCAGTTGTGGCAGGAATGGGAGGAAATGCAGCAACTCAAACTTTGGCAGTAATGGTTAGGGGTATTTCTTTGAAACAAATTAATTCTCATAATTTTATAAGGCCACTGATTGGGGAAATTATTGCCGGATTAACCAATGGAATTATAAATGGAATATTGGTGTTTTTGGTGGTAATGGTTGTAAATAAAAACCCAATGATTGCTTTGATTTTGGCAATTGCTATGATAATAAATTTGATGGTAGCAGCTTTTTTTGGAACCATGGTGCCATTGGTAATGAAACATTTTGGAAAAGACCCAGCATCATCGGCAACAATATTTATTACCACAGCAACTGACGTACTTGGATTTTTGGTATTTTTAGGATTGGCAAGCTGGCTTTTGGCTTAAAGGTAGAATGTTTTGAAACACAAGTTTAAATGTTTTATAGTAGAATATTGTTATGTATAAAAATAAATATCCACAATTTTTTTTGTTTTTTTGTTTAATTTCTTTTATAGCTTTAGTATTTTTTATTATTCGTCCTTTTTTAACCCCCCTAGTTATAGCTGCTATTCTGGCTGTTATCTTTTATCCAGTTCATTTAAAATTAATGTGTTGGACCAAGAGACGTAGCTCACTTTCGGCTTTTTTAGTTACTATTCTTTCGGTAATAATTGTTATATTACCTGTATCTTTTTTGGCAAAAACAATTTTTAAGGAAACGACTGATAGTTATAAAAGTTTGAGTAATAGTAATGTTGTTGAAATGGCTGAAAAAACAGTCTCAAATACTGAGGTGTTTTTTCCTGCTCTAAAAAATATTGAATTGGATTTTAATAAATATATTAGTCAAGGATTAGAATTTTTGGTTAATAATATTGGTAGTTTATTTTCTAGTTTTGCTAAAATTATTCTTGATTTTTTTGTATTTTTAATAGCTTTTTATTTCTTTTTGAAAGATGGAAAAAGATTTGAAGAATATCTTATAAAACTAAGTCCCCTTGAAGATAGAGATGATTTAATTATCATGGAACGCCTTAAACTAGCAATACATGGAACTATAGGTGGAAACCTTATCATTGGAATGATACAGGGAATCCTTACTGGTGTTGGTTTTTTTATATTTGGAGTGCCTAATCCTGTTTTGTGGGGAAGTATAGCGGCTATTGCTGCCCTGTTACCTGGGCTGGGTACAGCTTTGGTTATAACTCCAGCTATAATATATTTATTTTTTGTTGGTAATATTTACCAAGGTATTGGCTTGATTATTTGGGGAACAACAGCAGTTGGTTTGATAGATAATATGTTGGCTCCAACCTTAATTGGTCGTGGAATTAAACTACATCCTTTAGCTGTATTTGTTTCAGTACTTGGTGGTGTAGCTGTTTTGGGACCACTTGGTTTTATTTTTGGACCATTAGTTGTTAGTCTCTGTCTTGCTTTCCTGGATATATATATTGCTACGATAAAAGTAAAGTTGTAATTTACTTTAAAAAAAGTTTTTAAAGAATATTATTCTTTACAACAATCAATTGCTTTTTGAACTACTTCTCCAAGCTTGGCAAAAATTGATGTGGATTCTTTTTTAGTTGGAATTTTGTCTTCTGATATGAAAGCAATTTCCTTATTTTCTTGATGCTTAATGTCTTTGTCAGTTACTAAACCTAAATTTAAGCCCCAAAATAAGCTATAAAGTTGATATGACTTTTGAAAGAGGTCGCCAGCATCAGCTTTGTCACCTTTGTTTAAAGCTTTAGTACCAACTTCCATGAATCTCATAGAAGAAGCCAGTAGGTGTTTACTGATACACCAATTTTCACCTTCATATTCTTTAATGATTCTTTTTAAAGCGCTTTTTCTGATTTCTCTAATTTCGTTAAGAAGATCTAAATATTTTTCATTACCAGTTTTGTTGTAATTAAAGAAAAAGTGTTCTTCTATAGAGATTAAATTCATAATCCCAATAGAGAGGTCTTCATCTGAAGAAAGATCAAGTTTATGACCTTTTTCCATGGCTTTAACTTTGTCCATGAATTCGTTGATATCTGTTTGAATGTTGTTGTTTTTTTTCATAGTTTTGAAATTAACTAGTAATTAAATAGAAGATAAAACTAATAATAGATAATAAAAAGACTGGAATTAAAACTTTTTGATAATAAATATAGACTTTATTATTGTTGGTAGTCCTTAGCCATTTATCAAAAATAACTCCTGAAAGAAAAATAATAGAGCCTAAAATTGTTCCTAAAATAATTTTGTCTATACCCCATAAAATATTTCCTGAAATTCCAATCATGTTTGACCAATAAAGAGGTGGAATAACAAAAAGCAACATTATTAATGTTGAACTAATTTCAGGAAAAGGAATTTTCCAACTTCTTTTTTTAATAAAATCAGCCATCCAAAGACCACTAGAAAGAATTAAAGCACCAATCCAAATACCAGTGACAGAATCGTCAATTCCGATGACTCGAGAAAATCCTAATCCAGCACCAACAGCCACTGTGCAAACGGGACAAACAGCGTAGCTTTTTATAGGAAAAATAAATGGAATAAAAAAAGTCAGAAGTTTGATTATTTTTTTCATTTTTTTAATTAATTTGTAACTTCATTATTAGTTTCTAATTTGTTTATTTCTTCTTGCAGATATGAAGTTATGTCTGGAGTGCCGATTAAACATTTCTGGCTTTTGGTATACATAAAAGGAACTCCAATTTCTTTTTCGTTAATGCCACAAAGTTTAGCATTTTGAATTAATTCTTTAGCATTGTCTTTGTTTTCATAAATTTCTTTTCTAATTACTTTAACTTTTTCGTTTATTTTATTTTCTTCCATCCAATCAATGGTGTCATGACAATGTGGACAGGCTTCACCCCAATAAAAAACATTGGCGTCTAGGACAACTGGGCTGGGGGTAATTGTTTCGATTTCTGGATTACTAGTTACTGATGGAGAATTTTTTTGTTTGCTGCCGATAACAACAACCGAAATTAAAGAGATGGTAATTAAAATTAGTATTCCTGTTATAAGTTTTTGTTTCATTGTTTTAAATAAGTTTAAATAATAAACTAGTAATTCGCTTGCCTTCGTCAGTTAATGAATAATTAACCCATTTACCATCTTTTTGGTCTGAAACTATATTGATATCTTTTAAATATTTAAGATGGTGAGAAATTAGACTTTGAGATAATTTGGTTTCTTCAATTAATTTATAAACACAGTGTTCCCCTTTTTGAAGAAGACATAAAATTTGAAGACGATTATTTTCGGAAACTATTTTAAGTAGAGTTGATAACTCTCCCACTTTTTTGAATTGAAAAAGTTTATTTGAACAACAATTACATGAATTCATATTCATATGATAAACTCAAAAAAATATTTAGCAAGAAGATATTTGGAAAAATTTTATTATTTATTTTTCTAAAGACAAGTTCTTTTTTTTACAAGATAACTATTTACGATAATAAAAATAAAAATACAAATGACAGTTGTGGTTATTATGTTTGGATATAAATTGTTGAAAGCAAAAGGAGAAGTATGTTTTAAATAAATTCCAAAATAGGCCCAAACAGAAACTAGACCATAGGCAATACTTTTTTGTTTAATTGTGGTTATAGAGGTAATTACCATCCCAATTAGAAGAATAATAATTGTCCAAACTTGATCGGGTAAAAGAAAATCTTTCCAACCAAGACTGACTAAAAGAGTAGTAATATTGGCAATTGTAGCAATAGTAATCCAACCAAAATAAATTCCAAAAGGGATTTTAATAAATAATTTGTCTTTTGAAGATAGATCTTTTTTGTTTGTTATTTGAGAAATTTTAATTAAAGAAAATAATAATACCAACATCAATAAAACCGAAATACCAATCATTTGGTAATGCCAAGAAAAAATCCAAGTGGAGTTGATGACAGAAGAAAGAATAAAATAAATGTTTATTTTATTTATTAACTTTTCCTTTACTTCATTTTTGGGAATAAATTGATAAATAACATAGACAAAGAGAAGTAAGTAAATAAGACCCCAAATAGAAAAAGTAATTCCTGCAGGAGCAAATAAATTTGGATATGAATCAGACACTTGTCCGGTATTAATTCCATTGATAGGAAGAATGTTTGCCAAGGCATTAACAAAGACCATATCAATGAATGTGATTAAAGTAAGTATCTTTATTATTAATTTATTTTTTAGCATTAATTAATTGTAACAAAAAAAATTTTTTATAATAAATAAGAAGAAGCTAAAAGATAACTTAAAATTGATTCGGCCCCTTGATTTTGGTTAACTTCAGATTGACAAAAACCATCATAAACACCACCAGTGGTTGGATTTATTATTGATTTTTTAATAATATTTTGACCATGAAACCAATTCATGGCACTTTTGGCAAACTGTTGATATTTCTTTTTACCAGTAATATTGAAGGCTAAAAGACAAGCATTGACTGTGCTTGAAACTTCAAGTGGTTGTTGATCAAAATTGGCGTGATGACCATCTTTGGTAAACCAACCATTATTACCAGGAAAAGAAAAACAATTTAATTTTAAATTAAAAGTTTTTTTGATAAGAAAATCTAAAGATTCTAGTGCGGTTTTAAAATAAATTTCTTTTTTGGTGATTAAAAAAGCTAAAAAAAGTGAAGATGGAATCTTGGCATTATCATAGGAAATAATATTTTCAAACCAGTGCCATTTGGGTGATTTATTTTTTTGATATTGATCTACTAAAGAATCGGCAAGTCTATTTATTTCTTTTGAATAATCAACTTGGCTAGATGATTTTTTGGTTGATAAAAGGCGATAATAGAGGCCAGAAATCAAATCTGATTTGGTGCGAAGATAATGAGAATCATTTTGGTATTGATAAAGCTTATCAAAAAGATTGGCACCAGAAACCGATAAACTATGGTGATGACAACTTAATTCACCTAGAGCAAAAATAGCTCTACCAAAATGTTCACCAATTGAATTATCGTCATTTTTCCATTTTTGATCGTCAAAATCATTGTGAAGACCAAGATGTGTTTGGGCTGATTTGACAAATTTGAAATATTTATAAAGTAAAGGTTCTAATATGGGGTAAGATTGGTAAAATTTTAGAACAACTTGAATGGCTCTGGCGTTATCGTCGACACAGTAACCATTGAAGGTACTTGGTTGGTTAAATTCAGTATGCTCTATAAGACCAATATTGTCGGTAAGATTAATAAGATGTTTAATTTGAGGAAGTATCTTTTTTTTCATTGATTAATTGGGCAAACAAGTCTAGATGTTGAAGAGCAACACTAGCCCAACTGGTAAAACGACCATATTTGTAAGCCTCTTTCTCAATTTTTTTCTTTTTATTTGGTTTTTTTTGAAGATCAATGATACTTTGAGCGATTGAATGAGAATCTTTGAAAGGAACCAGTATTCCCCTGTTTTGTGAAAGAACTTCTTTGGCATAAATATAGGGAGTAGAAATGCAGAGCTTACCAGCACTGACAGCATAAGCAAGAGCCCCTGAAGATGATTGTTGGGGATCTAAATAAGGAGTTATGTAATAATCAGTAGTTTTTATCCAATCAGTTAATTCATCTAAAGATATATATTTATTGATAAATCTAACATTATGAGAAATTTTTAAATCTTTGATTTTTTTCTTTAGAGATTCTCGATACTTTTCCCCTTCTACTTCTAATAATTTAGGATGAGTTTGACCAATGATTAAATATAAAACATTGGGATAAACTTTGGCAATTTCGGCAACAGCCTCGAGAGTATATTCGATTCCCTTGTTGGGAGAAAGAAGATTAATATTACTTAGAATAAGTCGATTAGAAAGACCTTTATTTTTCTTGTAACGAAGGGTAGAACTAAAAGAGAAATCCGGAGTACCATGAGGAATGACATTTATTTTTTCTGGGTCAATTTTATATTTATCAACCAATAAATCAGCACTGTTTTGAATCATAACAGTTATAGAATCAACATGTTTAAGAGTTTCTCTTAAAACTTGACCATAATCACAGTTACTGTCTTCGATAATAGTATGACAAGTTATAACTTTTGGTTTAGTTATATGTTTTAAAAAAGGAATTAAATAATTACCACAATGACCACCATAGAGACCAAACTCATGTTCGATAATAACGACATCACAGCTTGATTGATTGATGTATTCAGCAGCTTGTAGATAACTTTCTTGATTAAAAGCATTAATCCGATATTTTACTTCCCAAGGAAATTTAGGATTTTCATCAGGCTTAACAATGGTCATTATCTCGGCTGGATAATTTGGATTAATTAGATTGAACGCATTAACAACATCTTTGGTAAAAGTAGCAATACCGCATTTTTGAGGAACATAGGTGGAGATAAAGATAGTTTTAATAGTTTGACGCATATAAATCATTTCTTAAAAGAAATCAACAAACTTAATAACTCATTTAAATCTAAATTAATTAAGCCTATTTTTTGATCAGCAGCTCCATAAAAAATTGATAATTTATTTTTATCAACAATAGCTCCTGTTGGGAAAACGACATTATTAATAATTCCGTGCTTTTCCCAATCTTTTTGAGGGGAAAACAAAGGGAAAGGAAGTCGGCTAATGATTTTTTGAGGATTTTTTAAATCCAAAAGAGCTGCAGCAGCATGATAAACTCGACCTTTTTCTAATGTTTCTTCGACGGCATGATAAATCAAAAGCCAACCAAATTTGGTTTCAATTGGTGGACAACCTCCACCTATATAAGCATTTTCAAAATTAAATTGGGAATCTAAAAGTAAATATTTTTTAAAATTTTTGAAATGTTCTATCCAAAAATCTTTGGTTAATTCTTTGAAATCATCAAAATAACAAATCTGAATTCCTGGTAAAACACGATGAACTAAAGCAAATTGGCCATTTATTTTTTTGGGAAAAATAAAAGCGTCTTTTTCCCAAAGTAAAACATTGCGACCTTTGTCTCTTTTATAAATTTGTTCAAAGGAAGTATATTTTTCATAAGTGACTGAATTTCTAAAATAGTCTTCGGCTAAATCATAGCTAATCATAGGAGAAATGGGGCCATGTTTTTGGAAATTAACTAAATCTTGACTAGTGGCCATAGCAATAACAGCGTTTTTTCCGTCAAAAGCAGTATATAAAAGATAATAAGTTCCGTCTAGAAAAGTAATTCGAGGATCTTCAACCCCTTGTTTTTCATAATCAAATTCGGGAAAAATAACTGGTGTTTTTGAGCGATAAATTATTTTTTCATCTTTGATTTGACAATATCCAATAGAAGAAACATCTTTTTTGGAAATAGCACGATAAAAAAAATGGATTAAACCATTTTTTTTAATGGCAGCTGGATTAAGAACACCTTTGTTTTCAAAATTGTTTTCCGGTATTGACTCTAAAAAAATTTTTTTGTTATTGGTATTAAGATTAAAACTCATAATAAATTGCAAAGTATTTTTTATTATAGCAAATTAATCAAAAGGTATCTTTTTTTTAACCTGAAAAATAAAGTAATTGTCGAGGACTGATTTATTTGATTTTCATTTTGACTTAATTATTTTCTTTATTATTGAGCCAATAAAAAGTCTAAAAGCTAACCTTTTTTCTTTTTCGTAAATATAAGGAACACCTATTAGTTGTTTACAATTAGAGCAAATTAATTGTGGAATTTTTGTTAAGGGTAAACTTTCTAAATTAGAATATTTTGTTGATTCAAAAATTCTATCTAAATACATTCTCTTTAATATTCCAAGTCCGTCTTTTTGATAAAAACATAAGTGTTGACCACAATTAGAACAAGAAATGTCTAAAAGCCTGGAATACCCACCGCGAGATTTTTTGTATTTATCGCTTTTAAATTTGATATCTGCCACAAATTTATTTTAAAAAAATAAGATAACTTATAGCTACTACCAATCCAGAAACAAAAGTCCCCCAAATTAAATCAACAATAGTAACAATTAAGGGCTCTTGGCAATATTTTTTCTAATTTCCATAATTAAATAATACACTACAATTCAAAAAGTTCTGATTCCGTTCCGTTTGCTCCCCTGTCAGACTGTTACTCGGATAGAAAAGTGGATAATTGAATATATTAAGAAATAGAATTCTAATTTGGATAAATTATTTAAATAAATTAAAAATAATTTCTTAGAAAACAGGGAATTAAAATAAAAAAAGAGAGCTACTATCAACCTGTAAAGGTAGATTTCGCCCTCAATTAAGAAGAAATAAATACACTAGGTGGATAATCATAATGATAAATGTGATTATTATCAAAATAATCCCTGATATATTTATTTTTATTGGTTTAGTTATAGTCCGAGTGGAATATAAACCAAACGCTCGGGTATCAAGAGCAACAATAGTATCTTCTGCACGACGTAGTTCTGTAGCTAAAAGTGTAATCAAAGCTTTAGTAGTTTTTTTTATTCCTCCTTTAATTTGTCTCATTGTCTGAATATCGTTGATAGATTCTAAATCACTATTAATTATAGGAATGAATCTTAATGCAAGATAAACTACATGAGATATTCGATATGGAATGCCAAGTTTTGTCATAGAAGTGGAGATATCTTTTGGAGAGGTTGTTGTTGAAAATGCTAAAGCACTTGCCACTGTCCCTATTAGACGTGAAATAATTGCTATTCCAAGTTTAAGTCCTTTATAGGAAAAATGAATAAACCATATGTCTAGCCCAGGTCCTGATTGAAAAATCCCTTGAAAAAAAACTATTCCGATTCCACTAATACCAATGGTAATCAACGCTTTTGTATATTCTTTAAAATTCAAACCTGCTCCAATAATAGAAACAATAAGAATTAAAAAACTTACTAAGGCAGTTGATAATGGTTCTCTTAGACAGATTAACCAAATATTAATTATTAAACACCATATGGTTTTAGTAATTGGATCTAATTGATGAAACCATGTCTTTCCAGGAAAGTAAGAAATTCTCATATCTTATCTCCTTCTTCAAAGATCGTCCCTGATTTAAGTGTGATAATTCGATTAGCTTGACTTATTACCCTATGATCATGAGTTATATGTAGTACTGAAGTATTTTGCGAAGTCATTTGTAAAATTAAATTTACATAATCAGCATCAAGTCCAGCAGTTGGTTCATCTATTACGATGAAGTCTGGATTAGTGGCTAATGCTGAAGCAATGGCTAATAATTTTTGTTGTCCACCAGATAATTGAAAAGGTGAACGAGATTCGTATTGTTTTAAATTACATTTAATAAGAATTTCTCCTGCTGTTGATAATTTTATGTTTTGGCTTGTCAGTTCTTCTATAACTGAATTTTCAATAAAAGATAAACTAACATCTTGTGGTACTAATTTGGGTCTACGTATTTGACTTTCAATTTTACCGTGTGTTGGTTTTCTTAATCCAACTAATAATTTAGCAAGAGTACTTTTACCTACACCATTTTTACCTACTAAAACTATCTTTTCACCCTCACTTATTTCTAAATTAACATCAATTAATGGTTTTATTCCATTTTTATAAGAGAAACTTACATGTGATAGATTAATAAGATTTGTATTAGTAGATTGATGAGAAGGATTAATAATAATATTTTTTTGTGATAAATTAAGACCATTAAAGATTAATTCAGGGATATGTTTTTCTATCTGACTAATAGGAAAATCTAAAGATATTTGACCTTTGTCCATTACTATAATGCGAGTCATTAAATCTAAGAACGGTTTAATGTCATGAGATGAAACAATAATAATATCAACTTGTGAACGAAGAATTTTTAATGATGCAATAACTGAATTAATTCCATCATCGTCTAAATTTGCTAATGGCTCATCCATTATTAATATTCTTGGTTTCATTGCTAAAAGAGATGCTAAAGATAAACGTTGTTTTTGACCACCAGATAATTGATAAGTTGATTGGTTGATTATTTTCTGCAAACTCATCTGATTAATAGAAGAATCAGCTCTTTGTAAAATGTCATTAATAGGTAAACATAAGTTCTCAAGACCAAAAAATACTTCTTCTAATACTGTTAAATTTGTTATTTGAGAATCTGGATTTTGTAACAATACTCCAATTTTTGATGCAATAGACAAGGTGTTTTCGATTGGTTGTCCTTCAAGTGTTATTTGTCCTTGAAAATTACTATTCACAGTGTCTGGAATTATTCCTAATAATGTTTTAATGAGAGTAGATTTACCACTTCCGTTGCGACCAGTAATAGCAAGGAATTCCCCTTCTTTTATTCCGAGATCTATATGATCAAGGGCTGGGAAGTTGGAATCAGGATAAGTAAAAGACAAATTTTCAATCTTAATCATATTAATCTCCTTTCTTTAAGAAATATGGAGCCTGATATTAAAAATTTATCAGGCTCCTCGGCTCGCTTAGACGTCTGTCAATTGTCAAGCTGTTGGTTGGTCTGTTATTGACTGGAGTTTTTCCAAATTCCGGTTTTTTTTAGGCCGCCTATAATTACTGAGCTTATCCAGCCTGTGAAAACTGTTCCGGCTATACCAGGGCTCCAATAAGTTAACATAGCTAAAAATTGGAAAGGTACAGCATCGCGAATAAAATCGATAGGTGCAGTAAAAAGTTGAGATAACAGGGCCCCAATAATCATCATATTGATGGTCATTTTACGACGGAAAATCAAATAAGCTATATCTACAGCAAAACCTTCGATAGCGCCGTAAGCGATAGCTACAATTCCGACAGGGTTTCCTCCAATTACCTCAATGACTGCACCAATAGTTTTCACTAAAGTTGCTGAACCTGATTTGGGAACAAAATACAAAGCTAAATAACTCCAAATCATGAAACCAGCGTTGCCAAAAAGACCGGTTAATGGACCAAGGAATTTCAGGTTGAAGCAAAGATGTGCCCAAAGTAATTGAAATGGTCCGCTTACTGCGATTAAAATTGCTAAAATGACCAAATCGCGTGTGGTAAAGTACTTTTTCATAAGCTACCTCCTAATTAAGTTTCGTTTCTTTTCTAACCGACAAACAAGACTAACTGACAGACATTTCCCACCAAGATATCTTGATAAGATTTTTACCTATATAAATACGTATAAAGACAAAAATCTTATCAAGATATATTATCTAATGACTTATTGCTCTTGATTGTTAAAGAGCATAGATTTGATATTAGCTTTTTAATATCTATCTAAGTTTCCATACTTTTTGGAAATCAATAAATAATATCATAAAAATATTTTTTTTGTTAAGTTCATTAAGAAACAATTATATTAAAATAAACATAATTTAATTATTATAAGTAAATATTCTATTTATTATGTATAATACTGGTAATATTATTTTAAAAATATAAAATTAATTTAAAAAATTGAATGAAAGAAATAATATTTAATGGTGCTTATGGGAAAAAGAATGGGGTTGATAATGATTATCAAGGTAATTTTGATTTGATTAATAAACGAAAAAAGAATTTTGATGATGATTTTAATAACGTTCCACCAGTCAAATCATCGATAGATGAAATAGACGGGAAACTACGTATATTTTCTAGTTCACAATTAGGCAGTGATAGGGCTGTTGTTAAATTAGATAAAGAAATGCCTGAGGTTTATGTAGCCATAAAATCAATTGATATTAATCCAGGAGAAAAAATTTTAATGCCAAATGCTGATAATGGTGTTGTTGGTTTAATACTTTCGATTACAAATCCATCTGCTGAATTTCTTTTATACGAGAAAGATTTAAAAAAAAGGATGTTAATTCAAAAAAATATACGTTCTAGTTTTGATTTCCCTAAAAATATAAATTTAATTAATGAAACACAAGTTAATGAAACAATTAAAGGTGGATTAATGGATAAAGTTATATTTAATGGTTTAAATTTAAGTTCTTCATCGAAATCATTATTTATTAATGATGTAAACTGTTATCAAAACTCCTTAAAAATAGGGGGTAATTTTTATTTAATTTCAAAAACAAGTTGTGGAGCTGATTCTCATCAGAGAATACTAGAAGATATTTTTGATCAAAATTCTGAAATTGTGGGAAGAGGCAATGGTGGACATAAAATATTTAAAATTAACAAAACTAAAGAAATAGAAAATGTGGCAACAATAACTAAGCAAGACATTGATTTTGATATAAATGGTACTCATTTTGTTTTTGAAACAGAAGATGCTTTGTTTTCTAAAAAAGATATCGATAAGGGAACTAGAATATTACTAGAATCAGTAGACTTAACGTCATTCAAATCTATGCTTGATTTAGGTTGTGGTTGGGGTCCAATAGGAATCGTTGCAGGAATCTCTAATCCTGATGGAAATGTTGTTATGATAGATAATAACCAAAGAGCAATAGACGTAACAAATGACAATATTAATAAAATGAATTTAAACGATAGAGTTAAGGCTATACAATCTGATAATATTAAAGATAATTTACAAGGTAAATTTGATTTGGTGTTGTCTAACCCACCTTTCCATGTAAAAACAGAAGAGTTAATTGAACTATTTAATCAAGTTAAAGAAAAAATGGAAAATAGAGGAACTATTTATTTAGTAGTTGAGAATAATTATAAATCTAAATTTGAAGATGTCCTATTAAATAGTTTTGGACATTATCAATTGAAAAATAATGGTGAAAATAATTATTGGATAATTTCAGCCAAAAAATAAATAACTGACTTTAAATCAAAAAAATTCATATTTTTGTCTTTTAATTAGATTTATTAAATACCCACTAGGTTGAACTATTCTAGACTATTAAACTATAATTAAATTATGAAAAACATGAATCAATTGGTGAGACATGCATATAACAAGTGTGCTGAAAACTATAGTTTTACTAGAGATCTTTTTAAAAATAAAAAATATTTGGAAATGTTAAATGGATATTTAAAACCAAAATCAGAAATTTTGGATATTGGTTGTGGAGCTGGAAAACCAATTGATGAATATTTAGTTTCTAAAAAACACAAAGTAACTGGGGTTGATATTTCAGAAAAACAAATTGAATTGGCTAAAATAAATGTTCCACAAGCCACATTCATGGTTAAAGATATGTCTGTATTGAATTTTACTAAAAATTCATTTGATGCTGTAGTTTCCTTTTATGCTATTTTTCACATTCCCAGAAAAGGTCACTTAGATTTGTTTAAAAAGATATTTAAGACATTAAAACCAGACGGACTTTTTTTAACAACTTTAGGAACTGATGATTGGGAAGGATCAGAAGAATTTCACGGTGTAACTATGCATTGGAGTCAATATAATAAAGATAAAAATTTGGAATTAATAAAAAAGGCTGGTTTTGAAATTGTTAAAGCTGAGATTGATGAATCAGGTGGAGAACATCATTTTGTGGTGTTAGCAAAGAAAATATAAAATTTCTATTTAACCATAACATACAAGTATATATTGTCTATCTTCGACATAAAAGAAATTATTAAGAATGGATCTGTTCGAGTAAGTAACCAATGGGCTCGAGGAGTGGAATGATTTTAGAACTAATAAATAAAGATATAATGAATTATGAAAATAGAAGTGGTGGTTCATCCAA
>CAYPBP010000003.1:0-96508 GCA_964408995.1 uncultured Gammaproteobacteria bacterium
CTATAATTTCCGGAACTAATTGTACTGGTAGTACTCCAGTTTGTTGTAAAGTTACACCTTTTAAATATAAAATAACGACTGGTTCATGTAGTCCAGTTACTGGTAAATATAGTTGTACTAGTGGAGGTACTAGTGCTTATACCTTTACCACAAAAGAAAGTTGTGAGAATGCTTCTGGATGTGAAATTGTTACCTGTGCTTCCAAAGGTGGAGCTTGTATATCTGGAGTTAGAAACTGTAAAGCTGAAGAAGGTGGTACTATAATTTCCGGAACTAATTGTACTGGTAGTACTCCAGTTTGTTGTAAAGTTACTTCTGTTATACCTAATCAAGTTTGTACTCCAGGAACAAGTAGATGTTCTTCTGATAAAACTAAAATAATAACTTGTAATAGTTCTGGTACTGCAGAGACATTTACTAATTGTTCTAATACTCAAGAATGTATTAATAGTCAATGTGTATCAAAAGTGGAAGTAGTTGATGGTGTTTGTAATAATGCAGTAAATAATGATTGTCTAATGGGAGATCCTGATTTGAATCCAGGTGATAATTATATTGGAAATGTTATTGTTGAAGTTAATTGGACTTGTAAAGGACGTGGTGATGGTAAAAATGATAATTGTAGTAGAGTGACTACTCCAACAAGTGGTGTTTGTGGTACAACTGCTAACACTTGTATGGCAGACAGTAATGGCAGAGTTGGAACTCCAATAGTAACTGTTCCAGATACAGATACTGATATTCTTTGGAATTGTAAAGGAAATGATGGTGGTACAACTGCAGGTTGTAGTGTACCAAAAGATATCCCTTCTATTGATGATCCTACCGATGATCCTATTGATGATCCTACCGATGATCCTATTGATGATCCTACCGATGATCCTATTGATGATCCTACCGATGATCCTACCGATGATCCTATCGATGATCCTATCGATGATCCTATTAAATGGACAATAGCTACTGGTTCATGTGATACCACTACTGGTCAATATAGTTGTACTAGTGGAACTACTAGCGAATTTACTTTTGATGATCAAGCAACTTGTGAAGATTCTATTGGATGTGATTTAATTCCTGCTAGATGGAAAATAACTGAAAGTTCTTGTAATACTGCTACTGGTCAATATAGTTGTACCAGTGGAACTGATGACAGTTATAATTTTAATACTCAAGTTGGTTGTATTTATTCAGAGGGATGTAATCAAATAACTGGTTGCAATGATGGAGAAAAAGAATGTGTAAGTGCCACTCAAGCTAGAACTTGTACAAATAATCAATGGGTGACTAATGATTGTGATCCAAGTAAATCTTGTCTTAATGGGGTATGTGAAACAAAATCAACTGATACTGCCACTGTTAATATTAAACTAGCTTTTACTGGAGTGAAAAAAGTGAATTATCAATGTGCTGCTAATTGGCAAACATCTTTTAGAGTTGTTGATTCAAAAGGTGAAGATATTGGTGAATTTAGTGGAATAGCCTTAGGCACTGAGACTGCTAATAGTAATAATGAGGTTATCTATAATTTAACTGGAACTGTTAAAAATGTTCTAAATGATGCCACTGAGGGATCTTCTTTCTTCATAACTGGACCACAACATCTTTCTATAAAATATGGAGAAGATGGACAAACTGCTTGGTTTAATTCATTTGTAGGTAAATTACCACTTCAACCTGGTACTAATAGTTATGATTTTTCTGATTACCCATTATTAGCTGGTGATGTGACTGGTGAATCTATTGGAGTTCCAGATGGAAAGATAGATGGTAGAGATTTTTCCTTTATTAAAGGATTAGTTGTTGATGCTAATTTGACTATACAAAAAGCTGGAACTAATGTTCTTGGTGATCTTGATGGTAATTGTCAACTGAATTCTAATGATGTTGATGTAATTAAAAATTCATTAATAGAAATTAATAGTCAAACTTATTAAAAGTTAAATAACAAATGAATAAAGACAAGTTAATTAAAATATTGATACCAGTTGTGGCAGTACTAATCATAGTTGAAAGTATAATTTTGGTTTCTGTTTTAAATAAAGATAAAAAAACAAAGGATAGTGATACAACACAAACAGAAAAGGTAGAACAAATTATTCCTGTTGTTGACTTAAAATTAGTCTCTGATGTTACAGAAATGAAAGTAGGGAAAAGCTACAAAGTATCATTAAACTTAATACCTCGTCAAGAAATAAAATTGGATGCTCTTGAGTTGTATATTAAATTTGATCCAGCTTTGTTAACAATTTCAAACTTAGTTTCTAGTAAAGATATGGTTAAAGCTAACCTTATGAAGGTTAGTGATAAAAAGGATGTAATAGTGTCAAACTTTTTGTTTACAGAAAAAGATGGAGTAGTTTTTACTTCTAAAGAAGTCAGTGTTTTGACTTTTAGTGTAACCCCTAAGAAAAGTGGTGTTTATTCTCTTGAAATTAGTACTGGTGATAAGAATGGAGATTCGATTACTATGTTAGTAGATGAAGTTACTAACCAAGCTTTACCTTTCTCTAGTAACAAATTAGAAATTAAATTGGTAGACTAAATAAAATTGATTTATTTTGATGTATTTAGTTGATTTGGAATCTAGATAATTCATTGAAATGATACAGTAGTGATTATTGTAAAAGCTTAGTTATTTTGCTTTAATCTCTTGATGTCAGTTTTTCATCTAAAATATAGACCGATTAAGTTTTCAGATTTAGATTTAATTGATGTGGCTGATAGTTTGAAGAAATATTTATCTGGTAAAGACATCCCTCAATCGTTTTTGTTTTCTGGACCAAAGGGGTCAGGTAAGACATCTGCTGCTAGAATTTTGGCTAGAGCGGTTAATTGTACTGATTTAAAGAAAGGTGAGCCTTGTGGTGAATGTGGTAACTGTAAAGAAATTCTTAAATCTGGAGCCATGGATATTATTGAAATGGATGCAGCTTCAAATAGGGGGATTGAAGATGTTCGAAATCTAAAAGAAAAGGCTTATTTATTACCAAGCAAATTAGACAAAAAAGTTTTTATCATTGATGAAGTGCATATGATGACAAAAGATGCTTTTAATGCACTTTTGAAGCTAATTGAAGAGCCACCAAAACACACTATTTTTGTTTTATGTACTACTGATCCTGATAAAATTCCAGATACTGTTTTATCAAGATTAGTTAGAGTTGATTTTAGAAAAGGAGGAAAAGAAAGTTTAATGCATTCTTTAAAGAAAATAATTGATGGTGAAGGAATTGAAATTACAAAAGAGGCTATTGATTTTATTGTGGAAAAAAGTGATGGTAGTTTTAGAAATTTACAAAGAAATTTTAATGAAATATATCTACAACTTGGTAAAAAATTAGGAACAAAAGAGGTTTTTGATTTTTATTCAAATAAAAGTGGAAGTTATAGGGAAGAGGATTTTGATGTGGATTTAAATAAAGGGGAAATAAAAGAAATTTTAGAAAAATTAGAGAAAATGGCTGTTGATGGGGTTGATTTTTCAAATTTTAGGTTGAACTTGATGAACTTTTTCCAAAAGAAAATTTTAGCTTTTTATGGAATTGGGGACAAAAAAAATACAGGGCTTAATTTAGAAGAATCAGAATTTTTAATAGGCCTTTTGGTAAAGGCTTCTAAAATTGAAAAAGAGATAGAAATAGACCAATTACCATTGGAATTAGTGGTAGTAGAATTTGTGGAACAGAAAAGAAAAACGAAAACCATCCAACCCTCCATTGAAAAGGAAGGGTCTAATAATTTTTCTGATAAAAATGAAAAAGTAAAAGAAGCCAAAGTTGATGAAATGGAAGAAAAAATTGAAGAAATTGTTGAAGAAACAATTGAAATTACCCAGAATTTTATTTCAGAAAATGGTTCGGTCGAATTTGAAAAAATTGAACAAAATTGGGGAAATTTATTGATGACAATTAAACCTTTTAATCATTCAGTTGAAGCTTTTTTAAGAGCTTCAAGACCAAAATCAATTAAAGGAAAAACTGTTCATTTGGAAGTGTTTTATCCTTTTCATAAAGATAGACTAGAAGAAGCAAAAAATAGGAAAATAGTTGAAGATTGTTTAGCCAAAGTTTTTGGAACAAGTTTATGTTTTGAATGTAGTTTAAGTCAGAGTAAAATTAAGCCTTTGGTGATTAAAAATGATACTCCAATGGAAAATGTAAGTGAACAATTGGTGGAAAATAAAAATGAAGCCGGTGGTGGGGATATCTATGATGTGGCAAAAGAGATATTTGGATAAATATTATAAAAATATTTTTATCGATATATAAAGTGTAATAAGGCCTATTAAAAGTGAAATTGGTACAATTTTTAACGATATTTTTAAATAATTTTTAAGACTGATACGTATTCCATGTCTCGATAATATTGATCGCCACATGACGATGGCCAAGGTGCCTACTGTTGTAACTGTAGCTCCAATACTGGTTGACATTACTATTGCAAGAGAAGTAGCAGCAAGAGATGGATTTGACACAATATGGCTATTTGAGGCAATTGATGCTAATGCAATTGTTGCAGGATGATTATTGATAGTATTGGCTAAAAAAGTGGAAATTATACTAAAAATAATAATCAAAGAAAATGAATTATTAGTATTATTTATTAAATCTAAGCTTGTTTGAAAAATTGTTGTATTGATTAATAGGCGAGTATATATAAAAAAGAATAAAATAAAAGGTAATAACTTCCACGGTATTTTTTTAAAATTATTTATTAGGTAATTATTACTATTTTTTATTAAAAAGTGTCCAATTATGTCTTTTATTATTGAAATAATTGCAAATATAATTAGTACTAACCATATTGGCCAGCCAAATTTTTCACAAAATAATAAACAACCAATCATACTGATGACAATAGTGGCCGATATATAAGCAAATGATTTATTTAATAATTGTATAGGTTTAGTTTTTGGTCTGTTTATTTTTTCGCTGAGTTGTTTTCTGAAAATAATAAGAAGAGAGATAAATATACTTAATCCAACAGCAATAGTTGGTAATATCATCAATTTAGTAAAATTAAAATAGGAAAAATTCATGGCACTTGCAAGTGTAATGTTTGTTGGATCACCTGTATAAAATGCCATACTAAATGTGTTTGATGCAAATAATATCGCGATAAGGATGGGTAAAATACTAGTTTTTAAATATTTTCCAACATAAATGGCTATTGGTGTTAATGTTAAAACAACAATATCGTTTGATAAAAATAATGTTGTTAATCCTGTTAGAAAATAAAAATATAAAAATAAGCTTAACTTTGTTTTAGCTTTTCTAGCAACTGTTTGAGATATATGTTCTAGCAGGCCACTTGAGTCGACACTTGTTGCCACATATACAGAACAAAAGAAAATAATTAATATCTTCCATGGTTGAATAAAAAAATCACCAATAATTGTATCGATAATAGTTTCTATGTTTATTAATCTTAAAAAGATAGATAAACAAAGTATTGTTAAAGAAATTAATCCAAAATTTATTTTATATTTCTTTAAAAAATTTTCGAAGAATACACTTAAAATAATAAATAAGGCAAAAATTGTTAAAGTTAACATTTTTTTAAAAGTATGTGTTGATAATAACTGTATTTAATATATAGTAACTTATTTATACTATATAATAGAGGGTAGAAATTAAAAATTAATCTAAAAAATTATGTTTGATAAAACAAAAATGTTAGCTCAGGCTTATAAATTAAAAAAGGCTATTGAAGCTGAGTCGGTTGAGGTAGAAGAAAATGGAATTAAAGTGGTTGTTACTGGAGATCAAAAAGTTAAGTTTTTATCAGTCAATGGTTTGGAAAATAAAATTTTAGTGGAAACTATTAATAAAGCTATGAAAAAATCTCAAGAAATGGCAGCTAAAAGAATGAAAGATATGGGTGGACTCGAAGGATTATTTTAATAATAAATAATGGCAGAATTACCAAAAAGTATTAGAAATTTAATTGGAGTTTTTGAAAGACTACCAGGAATTGGACCTAAAAGTGCTAGTCGTTTAGTGTTTTATTTATTAAATACACCAGAATCTTATGTGACCAAAATGGCTCAAGCTCTTTTGGCAATTAAAAAAGAAGTTAAAATTTGTAAAAAATGTTTTTCGGTATGTGAAGGTGATGTTTGTTCTATTTGTGAAGATTCTAAAAGAAGTAAAAACACAATTTGTGTGGTGGAAAGAGCAATTGATGTAATGGCGATTGAAAATATTGGTGGTTATAAAGGTGTTTATCATGTCTTGGGTGGAGTGGTTAATCCATTAGAACATGTTAGCCCAGATGATTTGAGAATAGATGAATTAATTAAAAGAGTTGAGAAAACACTTAATGGAGATAATGAATTAGAAATTATTTTGGCCACCAATCCAACTATGGAAGGGGAAGCAACTGCTTTGTATATTAAAAAGAAATTAGAGACTTTGAATCATAAAAATGTAAAATTGTCTCGAATTGGTAGTGGCTTGCCAATGGGGGCAGATTTGGAGTATGCTGATTTAGCTACTTTAAGTAGGGCAATGGAGGGGAGAAGAGAAATATGAATCAAATAAGAGATGATTTTATTAAAGGGTTAAAACAGTTAGGACAAGAAACTGGTGAAAAACTGGTTACTGAAACTGGAAAAGTAACTGAATCAATAATTACTGCTAAAGAACTTTTAGGCGATATTAAACCATTAAGTGATGATGAAATAACTAAAAAACAAGCCGAAGATGAGAAAAAGAAAAAAGAGGAAGATGCCCGCCTTCGTCAAGGCTACAGCGGACAAGGTAGAAATGTAGAGAATGAAATTAAACAAGTAAGAGATCAAAAGAAAAAAGAAGAAGAAGAAAAAGAAAAGATGTTTTTAGAAAATTTAAAAAGACAAAGACAACAGGAAGAGAGAGAAAGACAAGAAATGATGAATAATGAATCAATGATGTCCTCTAATAGGCCTAAGAAAGATAAGGGTGGTAACAAACATAAAACTCAACAACCTGATGAAACACAAATGTCAGCAACTGGTGAATTCAAGGGTGGTAAAATTAACTAAACTATGAGGATTTACAATACAGCTACCAGAACAAAAGAGGAGTTTAAACCGATTTCTAAAAATGAAGTTGGTATTTATTCTTGTGGTCCAACTGTTTATTCTAGTCCTCATATTGGTAATATGTATGCCTATATTTGTTGGGATATTTTAGTCAGAACATTGCATTGTTTGGGTTATAAGACTGATTGGGTGATGAATATAACTGATGTGGGACATTTAACATCAGATGCCGATACTGGTGAGGATAAAATGGAAAAAGGATCAAGATTAGAAGGATTGAGTGCTAAAGAAATTGCTAGTAAATATGAATTAGAATTTTTAGAAAATTTGAAATTGTTGAACATCAATGAGCCTAACAAAATGCCGAGAGCTACAGAAAATATTTTTGAGCAAATTGATTTAATTAAAAAAATTGAAGCTAATGGTTTTACTTATCAAACAACAGATGGGATTTATTTTGATACATCAAAATTTGCTGACTATGGAAAATTTGCCAATTTAAATTTGGAAAAAATAAGAGAAGGTGCAAGGGTAGAAATTAATGAAGAAAAGAAAAATCCAACTGATTTTGCTTTGTGGAAGTTTAGTCCGAAGAATGAAAAACAACGACAAATGGAATGGGAAAGTCTATGGGGAATTGGTTTTCCAGGTTGGCATATTGAATGTACCGCTATGTCAACTAAATATTTGGGAGAAAAATTTGATATTCATACTGGAGGTGAGGATCATATTTCAGTTCATCATACCAATGAAATTGCTCAAGCTTTTGGGGCTTTTGGTCATAATACAGCGGAATTTTGGATGCATAATGCTTTTATTACTTTTAAAGGAGAAAAAATTAGTAAAAGCAATGGGGGATTATTTACTATAAAAGATTTGGTTGACATGGGTTTTGATCCAATAGCTTATAGATATATGGTTTTAGGTTCCCATTACAGGAAAGGAATAGAATTTTCATTAGATAATTTAAAAGCAGCACAGATTGCTTATCAAAAATTAGTTGCTTTGTGGTTTGATTGGAGAAGTGATAAGTCTACTGCAAATGGAAAAGTTGATGAAAATTATAAAAAAGAATTTATTGATGCAATTTCTAATGATTTAGCTATGCCAGAAGCTTTAGCTATTTTATGGAAAATGATTAAATCTAATATTAGTAATGCTGATAAACTAGCAACTTTAATTGATTTTGATAAAGTTTTAGGTTTGAATATTGGTGTTGACTCAAGAAAAGAAGAAACTATTCCTGAAGAAATTTTAGAGTTGGTGGAAGAAAGAAAAGTGGCTAGAAATGATAAAAATTGGTCTGAATCTGATAGATTAAGGGAAATTATTAAAAACAAAGGATATCTAGTTGAAGATTTGGAAAATCAATGTACAATAAAAAAAATAAAGTAATTGTTAGATTACGCTTAATATGTTAATATAATGAGTTCATGAAAGGAAGTAAATATCAATATCAAATCATAATAGTTTTAAGTCCAAAGACTGAAGACAAAGAAAAAGTTTTGAATAAGGCTTATTCTTGGTTAGAAAGTAATAAGGCAGAGATAACTAATAAAGATCATATGGGTCTTAAAGAGTTAGCTTATCAAATACAAGATCATGATAAAGGTGATTTTTGGGTTTTAGACGTAGAGTCTAAAGAAAGTTTAAAAGTAAAAGACTTTAATCTTTTACTAGACAGAGAAACAAATATTATTCGTTATTTAATATTAAAAATTTAAAGAAATGAGGAGACCCCGCAGTTGTGGGGGTAAATAAAACTATGCCAAGTAGATGTCTCAATAGGGTAATGTTAATAGGTAATTTAACTCGTGACCCAGAGTTAAGATACACTCCAGCTGGTATGGCTGTGGTTTCGTTTGGTTTAGCTACCAACAGAGTTTGGATAACCAAACAAGGTGAGCGAAAAGAAGATGCTCAATTCCATAGAATAGTAGCTTGGAATAAGTTAGCTGAACTTTGTTCACAACTTTTATCTAAAGGTCGAAGAGTTTATGTTGACGGTAGAATCCAATATAGAGATTTTATGGATCAAGAAAACAATAAAAAACAAATTGCCGAAATTATTATCGATGATATGATTATTTTAGATAATAAAGGTAACGGTAGTGATCATAATATGTCTGAAGATTTTGCCCCTGAAGAAGCTGATTTAGCTGTTGAAGGAAATCAAGGAGCTGCAATTGAAGATATTGTTATTCCTGATGATTTAGGTGAAATTCCAGTTACTGAAGCTGATACTGCTGCTCCTGAAGTTGTTGCTCCTGTTGAAGAAGTTGCTGTTCCTGAAGTTGCTGCTGAAGAAGAAGTCGTTACTGAAGATAAAAAGGCTGATGAAATGCCTTTTTAAGGAGTTTTTATGATTAAAAAGAATAAAAGAGCTAATATATTAGCAGCAAAAAGAAGAGGCCGAGAAAAAGGTTGTCTTTATTGCAAAACCAACACAGTTCCAACTTGGAAAGATTATGAAAAGATGGCTGAATTTTTATCAGCTAGATCTAGAATTTTAGGAGCTCAATTTAGTGGAGTTTGTGCTAAACATCAAAGAAAATTAGTTAAAGCTATTAAACAAGCTAGACATTTGGCTTTAATGCCATTTGTAACACAATAAAAAACCTCTCTGTCTCCCGACTGGTCGGGAGACATCTCCCCTTAAAAAAGGGAGAAAAAATATAAAGATATTTTAATATCCCCCGCGGTTGTGGGGGATATTTAGTTATTGGGAGGTTTTTGTTGATGGACATTTGGTTTATTAGGTTTTTTAGTTATAATTAAAGGATGAAGACAAGAGATAAATCTGTATGGGTTATTAAATTACCTTCTAAATCTAAAGTTTTAGTTAAGGTTGGAGATAAGGTTAAAATTGGTGATAAGTTAGCGACCTTTAATAAAAATAGTATAGAAACTTTCAATTATAGTGGTAATTTAAGTTCAATCAATGATGAGACAAGAGAACAGTTAAATAGTTTTTTTAAAGATAAAATAGTTGAGAAGGGGGATCTTTTTTATAATTTAGGATTTTTAAAGGGTAAAGTTTATTTCCCTTCAAATGGATTATTCTTGGGTTTAGATGAATTAAAAAATTTAAAAATTGAAAGAACAGAAGTAGAAAAAAAAGAAATTATATCTCCAATTGAAGCTAAAGTTGGAAAAATAGAAGAAGGTAAAATGGTTTTGGAATTTGTGGCAAAAGAATATAAGGGTGAGGGATTAAATGGATTAAAAGCATGGGGAGAGGGAAAAATTGGAATAGTAAATGAGATTAAATTTTTAACTTCGGATTTAAATAATAATATTTTATTTACCCAAAACTTAGATAAGGCATTTTTGCTGAAAGCGCAAGTAATTGGAGTTAAGGGAGTAGTGTTTTCTGACAACAAAGAAGTTAAAGAGATTGATGGTATCGATTTACCTTTATTAAGACTTGATGAAGTAACTTGGAAAGATTTTATGAAGGATAATTTAGAAAAGAATAAAAAGATGTTAGTAAATGCCAAGATGAACAAGTTATTATTAGTGTTAGAATAGATGATGAAACTTAAATATATAAGAAATCTGTTTGTATTTTTAGCCTTATTATCCGTTGTTTCGTTAGTTAGTTTCAGAATTGGAAGAGATTCTAAAACTGGAGATATAACTAGTGGTGATAAGTTAAATTTAAATTTAATGTGGCAGGTCAAAGATAAATTAAGTGAAAGTTTTCTAGAAAAAGATAAATTAGTTGATAAGGAGATGGAATATGGAGCAATTGAGGGAATGGTAGCAGCTTTAGATGATCCATACACAGTGTTTTTACCACCAAAGGAAAATAAAAGTGTTAATGAAGATTTAGCTGGTGAATTTGGTGGAGTAGGGATATCTTTGGGTTACAAAGATAAAACTTTAGCAGTTATGTCACCTTTAGCCAAAACTCCAGCTGAAAAAGCTGGAATTAAAGCAGGAGATTTAATTTTACATATAACTGATAAGGCTAATAATGTTGATAAAGATACTACTAATATATCCTTAGATGAGGCAGTTAATTTGATTAGAGGAAAAGTTGGGACAGAAGTAACTTTGAAAATGTTTAGAGAGGGAAAGGCGGCAGCTTATGATGTGGTTTTAAAAAGAGATAATATTGTGGTACCTAATATTGAGTTGGAATTTAAAGAACAAGATGGAAAAAAAGTTGCTTGGATTAAGTTATATAAATTTACTGAAACATTATTTGATGAATGGCCAGCTAAAGTTGAAGAAATTGAAAAAGAAAAAGCCAAAGGTAATTTTGGAGGGATTGTATTGGATTTAAGAAATAATCCAGGTGGATTTTTAGAAGCTAGTGTTTTGGTGGCTTCAGATTTTATTAAAAGTGGAACAATAGTGACTCAAAAATCTTCTAATGGAAGTGAAGAAGAATATAATGTGGTAGAGAATAGAGCTAAATTGTTAGATGATAACTTAGTAGTTTTAATAAATGGTGGGTCGGCATCAGCCTCAGAGATTTTAGCAGGAGCACTTAGAGATTTTAAACGAGCTAAGTTGGTAGGTGAAAAAAGTTTTGGTAAAGGTACTGTTCAACAGCCAGAGGATTTTAAAGATGGCAGTGGTTTACATATAACGATTGCCAAATGGTTGTTACCAAATGGAGATAATATTCATAAGGTGGGAATTACACCAGATGTGGAAGTTAAGTCTGGAGATGATGCAAAAGTTGATTTGCAATTAAATAAAGCAGTTCAGGAAGTATTAATTAAATAGATTAGATTCACATCCCCCCGGTGTGGGATGTGAATTATAGATTTATATGAATAAAACATTAAAAGGGATATTGATTGGATTGTTTTTGGGTTTATTGGTGATGTTTTTGATTTTTAAAATTGGGTTTAATAAAGAAATTGTTAATACTACAAAACAAGAAATAGTTAACGAAGAATCAGTGGTGACAAGAGTGGTAGAAAGTGCAACTCCAAGTGTGGTGACGGTTTCCAAAACAGATCAGGATGTGGGGAGTGGCTTTATTATTACCAGTGATGGTTTAATTGTGACCAATAAACATGTGGTGTCTGATTTAGAGGCTAGATATAAAGTAATTATTGGAAAAGATGAAAAAGTTGAAGTTAAAGATATTTATAGAGATCCTTTAAATGATTTGGCAATTTTAAAAGTTGATAAAGTTGATTTGATAGCAGTAAATTTAGGAGATTCGGACAAAATAAAAGTTGGACAATCAGTGATTGCTATTGGAACTGCATTGGGTCAATTTAGGTCAACAGTGACGACTGGAGTCGTTTCTGGATTAGGGAGGGGAATTAGGGCTGGATCTCCTATTTCTGTTATGGAAAAGCTAGATAATGTGATTCAAACTGATGCCGCTATTAATCCAGGTAATTCTGGTGGTCCATTGTTTAATTCTGGTGGACAAGTGATTGGAGTAAATGTGGCAGTGTCCCAAAGTGGTCAAAATATTGGTTTTGCCCTGCCTATTAATTTAATTAAAGAATCGATTGATGTTTTTAAGACAACAGGGGAGTTTGAGAGACCATATTTGGGGGTGGGATATAAAATGATTTCAAAAGAAGCAGCATTGAAGAATAAAGTAAAATCTGGGGCTTATGTCCAAGAAATTACTGCAAATAGTCCTGCAGACAAAGCAAAAATTAGAAAAGGGGATATAATTTATCAAATTGATAATCAAGATTTAAATGATAGCGATAATGGTGATTTGGTCAAGATTATTAATACCAAAAAGATTGGAGATGTGGTGACACTAAAATATTATCGAGACAACAAAGAGCAAATAGTTTCAGTTAAGTTGGAAAAAAGACAATAAATTAAGAATTTCCTAGGGTTTTTAAAACGATATCAATTCTTTCTTTAAAATTTTCTGTTTCGAAAATATTTCTACCAAAAGAACAATTAGTTATTTTTAAATTTTCTACATTTTTTACAAAGGTTTTGAAATCTTTATCTTTTGAAATAAACTGACCTCCGGCGATAAATAATTTCATTCCTTTTAAGTCAAGTTTGTTTAAATCAGGAACAAAATCTGTTTTTATGGCATCACATCCTAATTGATAGGCAATATTAATTACATGGGAATAATTTTCTAAATTTTTATTAATAGGGTAGGCCATGGCCATAACAAAATAACCTTAGTGGCCCAAGAGCCACAAAATTTAGTTAATATCTTAAAAAGTAAGAATGAGGAATCACAAAATACTTATAGTTTGGCTCAGCAAATATTACCTCAGTTAAATTCTATTTCTCCATTTTCTCAAAAGCCAAAAGTTCGTTTTTATGAAGGATTTGAATCAATTAAACAGATTTATTTTGAGATATTAAAAGAAGCTAAAGAAATTTCAGTTTTTTGTTTAATGCAACCAACAGATCAAGAGGTTTTGGACTTTTTAGGAAAAAGTTTTTTGAATAAAATTATTCAAAAAGGTATAAAAACTCGTGAAATTGTTTCGGATACAGAAAAAGATTTTGAATATATAAAAAAATATACAACTCCAATTAATAAAATAGTTCAAATTTCAAAAGAGTTTAATACAGATACAGATTATATGGTTTGGGATGACAAAGTTGCTTTTATTTCTTATGGTACGAATATTCCAGTGGGAATAATAATAGAGGATAAAGAAATAGTTAAATTTGAAAAAGTGAGGTTTGAATTGTTGTGGAAATCAATCGTCAAATAAGTTAGTTAAGATCTTTATCTTTCTCATCTAAAACAGTTAGTTCTAGAAATAGATCGTCGAGATTACCTTGCATTATAGAATCTAGATTATTGAATGATTTTTCAATACGGTGGTCTTTTATTTGATTTCTAGGGTAATTATAGGTTCGGATCTTATCAGCACGACCTGATTGACTAATATTAGATCGGCCAGCGGAAACTTGAGAGGCTCGTTTTTCTTCTTCGATTTGCCAAAGTTTATTTTTAAGTAATTCAAGAGCTATTTCTCGATTTTGTTGTTGATATCGTTCGGTTCTAACATCGAACATTAAACCAGTTGGTTTATGGACTAAATGAACGGCAGTGGAAACTTTATTTACATTTTGACCACCATTTCCACCAGCTCTGCAAGCAGTGATAGTGACATCTTCCATTCTGAAATTAACATCTTTAGAATCAATTTTAGGCATGACGGCAATAGAAGCAGTTGAAGTTTGGATTCGACCTCTTTTTTCAGTTTCAGGAATTCTTTGAACACGATGAGTTCCAGCTTCATATTTAAGTTGATTATAGGCATCAAAACCAGAAATTTGAATAATAAAACCATCAATTTGTTGGACTTTCCAGCCCACTTTAGCGGCATAACGAATATACATATTCATTAAATCTTGAGCCCAAAGACTGGCTTCTTGACCACCAGGACCTGGATGGAATTCCATTGTGGCGATATTTGGATTAATTGTAGGCATAGTTTAGTTTATCAAGTAAACAAAAAGCCGGCAGACTTGTAATAAATTCTGACGGCCTTAAAGTAACTAGTTTGATTTTTTAGCTTCTTTTTTAGTAGCTTTGGCAGTAGCGTATTTTTTACCTTGAACAACTTTTTCATTAAATTTATCGATTCTACCTTTAATGTCGACAAATTTTTGTTGACCAGTAAAGAAAGGATGGCATTGAGAACAAACTTCAACGTCGATTTTTTCTAAAGTTGAACCAGTAGTAAATTTATTGCCACAGGCACAGTTTATTTGACATTCGTCAAAATATTTAGGATGGATTCCTTGTTTCATAGGGTTTATTATAGCAGAGGCGCAAACTTATTTCAGCATTTTAATTAATTCTTCAAAACTAACCAATTTTTGATCAGTGGTGTTTAGGTTTTTAAGCATGATTTGGTTGTTTTTAGCTTCATCTGTACCGATTATGGCTAAATAGGGGATATCTAGACTGATGGCATATTTAATTTGTTTACTTAATTTATCATCGTCTGGATAAACAATAGAACTAATATTTTGATCACGAAGCTTAGAAACTAAAGCCAAAATGTTATTTTGGGTTTCTGGTCCAAAATTAACCACTAAAATTTTGGTTTTTGATTGATTAATTTCTGGTAATAGATTTAATTCTTGAATTACATCAACAACTCGTTCAAATCCAAAAGCAAAACCAACAGCAGGAATGCTTGGTCCGCCAAGAGTGGAAATTAAATTATCGTAACGACCACCACCACCAATGGATCCAATTTTTGGCTCCGAGACATTTACTTCAAAAATAGTGCCAGTGTAATAATCACAACCACGGACAAGAGTTGGATCAAAGACATAACTGTCGTCTGGTAAATTCATGGCTTTTAAATTGGCAAAAACTTGCTCTAAAAATTCGTCTGGTTTAGCATTTTTTATGTTGTCAAAGAGGTTCTTGATTTGGGTTTCTGATAGACCTTTAGAAATGAGTTCATTTTTTACTCCATCTTGACCGATTTTGTCGATTTTATCGAGACTTTGAAGAGTAGAGTTTTGGTCATTTTCAATGCCACTTTTGGCTAAAATGTCGAATAAAACTTGACGACTATTGACTTTTATAATGGCATTTTTGAAATTTAATTTTTTAGTGCCAGTGTAAATTATGGAAATAATTTCGGCGTCGGCAATAGGGGATGAAGATCCAAAAATATCAATATCGCATTGGACGAATTCTCGATAACGACCTCTTTGAGTGTTTTCAGCTCGCCAAACTGGTTGAACTTGATAACGCTTAAAAGGAAGTTGGATTTCGTTTGAGTACATGGCTAAAACTTTGGCGGCAGGCACAGTTAAGTCATAACGAAGCCCGATTTCTCGGTCGCCATTATCTTTAAAGAAATAGCCTAATTTATCGTCAGTTTCGTTGCTGTATTTGCCTTTTAAAACTGAAGCATATTCCAAAGCTGGGGTTTCTAGAGGTAGAAATCCAAAATTTTCAAAAATCTCAGTTAGAGTGTTTTTGACAAAGTTTCGAGTTGCCATTTCTTTTGGCATAAAATCTCTAAAACCCTTTAATGTTTGTGGTTTAATATTTGATTGATTCATAGTTGAATTTTAACATTTAATAAATCGTTTATATTACTAACCTGAAGTATGCCTATTTTTATTTTTCCAAAATAAACAAATGATATTTTGGCATTTTTGGCTGTTAAATAATCTTTTTTAGTATTACCAAGATAATAGATTTTAGATGGATTTATTAATTTGGTTAAATTATTAATTGCCTTTGGATTGGGTTTTTTAGGTAAATTATTATTGGCAGTAATTATTAATTCATTTCTAAATAAATTTTTAGATAAATTTAATTTTTTGAAAATATTTGTAGTTTCTGCTTTAGTGGCACCAGTAAATAAAGCAAAAATAAAATTTTTCTTTTGAAGTTTATATAAACTATCTAAAGATCCGTTTAAAACAGGAGGTCTCATTTTTTTAACAAGTGTTCCTTGTAGATCAAAAATTAATAATTTTTTATTTGTCATAAAGATTCCCACTTAATAGGTAAATTATAACCAGAGTCATTAATCATTGGATTAGTTGAATAAGTAGCTAGGATACCAGCAATTTCATTTCCAATTATCCAAATATTAAGTTTTTCAAATAATTTTTCTGGACAAGTAATTATTTTAGTTTTTGTATTAATACATACTATGTCTTTGGTTTCAGAATAAGTAGTTGGTTGAAATACATAATTTTTAAAATTTTCTAAATCTGGAAAATTATTTTCTTTAAATATTTGAACTCCTTTAAGTGATTCTGATCGTATTGGTTTTACAATGAATTCCACATTTTTTGGTGGTGAATTAGTGGTTTTAACAAACAAATCTGGTCTTTTTTGACTTATATCTATTAAGGTATCTTTTTGATCAAAAGAATCAAGTTGAATTGGTGAAAGAATTAATCCATTTTTTTGAGCAATTTTAATCTTGTTAATACTAGATATTTCTTCTTCATTGGCCATAGAAAAAGATCCATTTAAATAAACCATTGAAACATCGACTCCTTTAACAGTAAGAGAGTTGTTTTCATTTAACGCAACATCTCTTATAGATGATATTTGGATATTATCAAAAAAAGAAGTTGATGATAAATAATTAGCAAAACCAAACATTTCATCTTTTTTACAGCCATTTGAGGACCGACAATATAATAGAGCAATTTTTTTATTTTTTGTATTCAATTTACTTAAATTTTCAGTTATTAATTTTGTTGGAGTTTTTTCATTTGATGAATTTTGAATATTATAAACTTCATTAAATGATTGAAGTGCTCCAATGTTGTCAATCCAACATGGGTTTATTTCTATTATTCTTATAGAATTATCCTTTTGTCTAATAGCATCAATTCTAGCCATGGGGATACCATTTGATATATTTGATTCATCAATTGAATTTGTAAAACCCCATATGATTTGAGGTAAATCTGATGGTATTTTAATAGAATCTGGATAGTAATTTTTATTTTTAGGAAAAGCAAAATTAAAAACGTAGTCACCGTAACTACATTTTCTTTCTTTTAGTCCAGTCCAAACTTGTGATGCTTTTTCTAAAATATTAACATCTAAATTATCAGGATTTGATAATTTATCTACTATTTTTTGTTATTCTTGAACACGCCAACTTGCTTGACGAGTACATATTTCTTTAAGTAAATTTTGTTGTTTTGGGCTTATTGTTTCTCTTAATTGACAAATATATGGATCTGTTGGAATAGACTCTTGTTGAGACAATGTCTTTTTTAAATCTATAAATTGATTAACTGTTGGATATATTATTTCTTTCATAATTTTATTTTTTAATTTTTAACAAATAATCTCGCATTAGCGGGATTTCTATATATAGAAACACTAAAAATCCCCGCGGGGAGCGGGGATTTGTAAGTTTAATAAAATTGTTTTCAGGCGGCCAAAAACCCCGCGGATTTGACAGCCACGGTATGTCGATGGTTTAAAATATTTATTTTTAATTTCATTTTATTTTGTTTAAGTAAATATATCCTTATAATTTAGGATAATCTGTTCCGCTACGCGGAACAGATCTTTAATAAAACTTACTTATGGGGTGGTATACCGGACTTGAACCGGCAACCTCAGCTTTCACAGAGCTGCGCTCTAACCAATTGAGCTAATACCACCATATATTTGGTTAATATGGTCTAACCAATTGACCTGCCCGCAGTTCCTAAGCAACAGCTTTTGCAGGCGGGGCTAATACCACCATGTATTGTTAATTATATCTGATTATTTTGCCTTGCGGTTGCGGGTAATTTTGGTATAAAAAACCCGCCGGTTGGCGGGAAACAGACATGTTTAAACCACCAACCTTAAAAGTTAGTGTGATGATGGTTTGAGATTAAACATGTTTTAATCATTGGTGGTATTGTATCATAAATAGTATGAATATAAAAAAAATAAAAGTTGGGGTTTGGATTTTGGAAATTGATTTAGATGGTGGGAGAATTGTTAGTTTGAAAAAGAGTGACGAACTAGTATTGGGTACTTTTCAAAGGATTGATGAAAAAAAAGGAAATACCCATGTTTGTGTGCCTAATTTTGGTGAAGAAGGAATGGAAAAATATGAGTTACCATTTCATGGACCATCTAGAAATGAAGAATGGATTTTGGTTGAAGAAACAGAAAATAAACTTAAAATAAGTTATGAGTTTAGAGCTACAGAGAAATATCTAAGTAATCTATTAATAGAACAAGAGTTTAATTTAGAAAATGGGTTTAACCATAAAGTGACGGTTAAAAATATTGGTGGGAAAGATGTACCAGTTAATGTGGCAATTCATAATTATTGGGTAGTAAACAATGGTTGGTTAGGTTTACGAATTAATGATGTTGATGTTGGTCAGATTGTTAAAGATGATGATTATTTTGACGTTGGAAGTGAAAATATAATTTTATTTCCGGATTCTAGAAAATTTAATTTTAATTTGAAAGGTTTTAATTGTGTGAGGTTATGGACTGGAAGGAAAGGGGAAGGAAAGAATATTGTTTATGATGAGAGCTACGTTTGTATTGAACCAGCAATAGGGCAAAATGGTTTTTTTGAAAGTGAAGAGAGTATTTTGAAAGTGGGAGAAACTAGAGAGGTGGAACAAACTATATTTTAGTTTTGGGGGGTGTCAGTGTCAAAGGTAATTATTTTTGAAACGTAGAAAGTTTTGGCAATTTTAGTATCTGGTTTTATTACAACAATTATTTTTTGACCTGATTTGAGCTTATCCATAGTTAAATTATTATTGTTTTTATCTACTATTTCAGTTTTATCATCAGTTTTAATTTGATATTGAGCTTCTTTGTTTTTTATAGGAATTAAGACAAAGATGGGGGATGATTTAGAAATATCAACGATTTTTCCTAAAATTATTTCATTTTTGTTTTCAATAGTTTTTAGGTCAGTAATAACAATTCTTTTAGCTTCAAAAGTATCTGCAGTTAGATAACCCATAGCTAAAATATCTTGTCCAGCTTTAATGTTTTCTATTTTTGTTTTATTTTTTTTGGTATCTATAAAGACAGTATCAAGGGTGAAACTGATAGTTTTAGTTTCATTTTTATGATTTAGAGTAATTTGAGTATCGTCGATTTTGGTAATAGTGCCAATGATTGATCTTGGAATAGTTGAATCTATTAATACTTTTTCTCCACTAACTTTTTGTTTAACTTTATCTAGGATAACTTGAGTTTTATCAGTAACAGTGGTGGCTTCTTGTGAAAATGAAGTATTAGGGAATATTAAAGAAAGAAAGAGAAATAAAAATAAATACATATTATATTTTAGCAGTTGAATAAGTAAGATTTAATTCGATTTGTTCTTGATTATCTTCAGCATCGATACTATTAATTTTAATTAAGTTTATACCACTATCAAGTTCGATGTTGATACTGAAAGTACCATTGGCATTAGATTTACTATTAAAAGTTTTACTGGGAGTGGAAATAATAATTAAACTGTTGGCTTTACTTTCTCCTTTTATGGTTACTTTGGAATTGGAGACAACACTATTATTTTCTGGAGAATTAACAACTATTGAAGTTTTGGTTGATGATATAGATTGATTTGGCAAAGCAGAATTATCTACATCATTCGTTTCGGTAGACATTTGAATTTCGGTGATAGTTGGAGTTGGAGAGACTTCAATACTGGCTTGGTTATTAGTGTTCTTGCTTTTATTGAGAGCAAAAAAAGCTCCGGTAACACCAAATCCTAAAATTGCCCCTAGAGTGATAGCTAAAAATAATTCTTTTATCATTTGACTATCTTAAATGATATCACAAATAATCAAAAGTTGATGATAGAATTAGATTATATGGAAATTAAAGTTTTAGAAAATCAATCAATTTATTTTAAAGGTAAAAAAGAGAATGTCTTTGTTAATCCAAACGAGGGTGACAGAGAAGATTCTAAATATCCTTCCAGAATTTTTTTATTTACAGCTGAAAAATATGATGGAATGGGTTTTGAAGGAGACAAGATTTTAATCAGAGCTCCAGGTGAGTATGAAGTTGGTGGAGTAGAAATAAATGGTTATAATGCTGGAAATGAAAATACAATTTATGTTTTTAATCTTGACGGGATTAAGGTAGTGGTCTTGGGTGAGCTAGAAGAAGCTTTGAGTGATAAAAGAATTGAAAAAATAGATTCAGCTGATGTTTTACTCGCTCCAGTTTTAATTAAAGATAGTGCTAGTGGCAAATTGGTTTTAGATTGGGCTAAAAAATGGGGAGTTAATTATCTAATTCCAATGGGTTACGATAAAGATAAGACTATTCTAGATAATTTTTTAGATCAAGCTGATCAAGAAGGATTAGAAGCAATTGAAAGCTTGAAAGTTGACAAAGATGATTTGCCAGATGGCTTAGAGATAAAAGTATTAAAAAAGGTATAATACAGCTATGACCACAGAAGCAATCAGATTGCCGCCTAGCTCTGAAGAAGCTGAAGTTTGCGTATTAGGATCGATTTTAATTGATAATGATGCGGTTTTAGCAGTATCCGAATTTTTAAGACCAGAACATTTTTATAATTCAAATTATTCCAAGATTTATGAAGCTATGATGAAGCTTTATGAAGACAGGATGCCGATTGATATAGTGACAGTATCGGAAAAATTAAAAGAACTTAAAGTTTTAAAAAATATTGGGGGAAAAGGGTTTTTAACTAGATTAGCATCAGAAGTGCCAACATCAGCTAATGTGGAAAGTTATGGACATATTATTAAATCTTTGTCAGCTAAAAGAGAATTAATTTCGGCGGCTGGAAGAATTAGTGAAAAATCTTTTGATCCAAGTACTCCTGCTGATCAATTATTAGATATGGCAGAGCAGGAGATTTTTTCTTTGTCTCAAAGACATTTAAAATCTATTCCAACTTCTTTAAAAGAAGTTTTAACAGCTAGTTTTGATAGGTTAGATGAATTGCAGAAATTAGGAACTGGTCTTAGGGGAATTCCAAGTGGTTTTAAGGGTTTGGATAATATTTTGGCAGGTATGCAGGATAGTAATTTATTAATTTTGGCAGCACGACCAGGGGTAGGTAAAACAGCTTTTGGATTGAATATTGCTCGCTATGTGGCAGTTGAAAAGAAATTACCAGTTTGTGTCTTTTCTTTGGAAATGAGTAAAGAAGAATTAGTTGATCGTTTGTTGGTAAGGCAAGGATTAATAGATGCTTGGAAATTAAAGACTGGTCAATTATCAACTAATGACTTTGATGCCTTATCTGAAGCTATGGGAGTATTAGCTGAGGCTCCACTTTATATTGATGATACTCCAGGCATGACAGTAACTGAATTGAGAACAAAAGCTAGAAGGCTTCAAGTTGATAAAGGTATCAAATTGATTGTGGTTGATTATTTGCAATTAATGCATGGAAGTACTAGAGATAATCGAGTTCAAGAAGTGTCAGAAATTTCTCAGGGATTAAAAAATTTAGCTCGTGAATTAAAAGTTCCAATTTTAGCACTAGCTCAATTATCTAGGGCCATGGAGGCTAGGGGGGGAAAGCCAAGATTGTCAGATTTAAGAGAATCGGGAAGTATTGAACAAGATGCTGATGTGGTTTTCTTTCTCTCAAGAGAGGATGAAGAAGTTAGAGAATTGGTGACTTGTAGTATTGAAAAACACCGAAATGGTCCAACAGGTAGTTTTAATTTGTATTTCAACGGTAAACAGGTGAGTTTCTTTGATGTAGAGAAGAAATAATTGTGAGATAATATCTTTACTTCGCCGGAGTGGTGGAATTGGTAGACACGCACGACTCAAAATCGTGTGATAGCGATATCATGGGGGTTCGATTCCCTCCTTCGGCACATAAATAAGAATCTAATAATGGTAAAATAGATTATGAGCTTAGGAATATTAAGAATCTTTGGAATAATACTTTTTGCTTATTTAACATGGAGAAATTTGAGAGAAAATTACGAAGAGAATGAAGTGGTAAGCTATTCATGGATAGCCTTACTTAGTTTTTTTGTGGGTGGTAGAATTATTTACGGATTGGCTAATTTTGGAGTTTGGAATGATAGTTGGTTGAGTTGGTTTTCGGTATGGGATAAACCAGGTATGAGTTATGTTGGTGGATTTATGGTTTTGATTTTGGTTAACTTTATTTTTTCTAAAGTAAACAGTTGGAAGTTTTTTCCTTTTTGTGAAGATAGTTTAGGTAATATTTTGATTTTCTTGGGATTTTTAATGGGGGATGAGTTTTTAAGAACAAAATTTGATTTTAAAGTTGGAATTTATTTATTGTTTGTAGTGCTGTCGTTTTTATTTTTGAAACTGATGAAGAATAAATATAGATCTTTTGTTTGGTATAAGAGTGGTAAAAAAGGTTTTGCTTTTTTGGCAACTTGCTTTTTGTTTTTCTTAATTCTTGGATTTTTGGGTTTATATTTTAAGATGGCTTTGGTTTATTCGGTTTTATATTGGATTGTCGGTTTGATTTCTTTAATTGGATTGTGTATCTTAGGTGAAGTTTTTAATTTTTTAAAAGGGAAATAATATGAAAAAAGAAGAAGTATCTTTAAATTTACCAGCCAGATTATTATCACCAATAAAAGAATTTTTGGAGAAACAATTAGTTTTTCTTAAAAGACAAAAAAAACAACTTAAAAAAAATGATCCTTTTTTGTTTGAAGAAAGAGCTAGTGAAAATTCTTTTGAAGAAGATTTAGATGAACAAATTGGCCATTTCGATAACGAGATTCAAGTTAAATTTTTAAGCAAGCAAATTGCTCAAATGAGAACTGCGTTAACCAGAATGAAAATTGGTAAATATGGTGTTTGTGAAAAATGTGGAGTTATAATTGACACTGATAGATTGGCTATTAAACCAGACGCAACTACTTGTATCAAGTGTAGCAAAGAAAGCGAATCTTAGTGAAATGATAGTAAAAAACTATGGTATAAGTTTTGGTATAAATGGGAGTTTTTTTATATTTTTGAGTATTATTTTTGTTCTATTGTTTTTAGTTTTAACTTTAAAGGAATGGGGCGGTCCCGCCAAAAGTTTCGCCCACCGACAGCGTTGCAGTCTTGGCGGGCAAGCATTTAGGCGGGCAGGTTTTGGTCTAATTTTTATTGGTGGTTTTTTGAATTTAATTGAAAGAATGGTTTTGGGATATGTCAGAGATTATTGGAATTTTTTGGGATTGGGACTTTACAATAATATTAATGATTGGATAATTGGAGTAGGAGTATTAATTTGTTTAATAAATCTTTTATGCAAGAAGTCAAAATAATTTTTGAAGACGATGATTTGTTGGTAGTAGAAAAACCAGCAATGATGACCACAACTAAAGAGAAAAAAGGGGAAGAAGGGACTTTAGAGGATTATATTAGAAAGATAAGACCAAACAACTTATCTAGAAATGGAATTGTTCATAGGTTAGACAAGGGGACTTCTGGGTTAATTTTAATAGCGAAAAATGAAGCGGCGCTTTTGAATTTTAAAAAACAATTTAAAGAAAGAAAGGTGGTTAAAAAGTATTATTGTTTAGTTTCAGGAGATGTTTCTTTTGAAGGTAAAGTAGATATGCCAATTGGTAGATCGAAATATAGTTTTGCTAAGTTTGGGGTTAATATTGATGGTAAAAAGGCATTAACTGAGTTTAGTGTGGTTAAAAAATATAAAAAAGATAATAAAGTTTACAGTCTTTTAGAGGTTAATTTAAAAACTGGAAGAACTCACCAAATTAGAGTTCATTTGAGTTATTTAAGATGGCCACTATTAGGAGATTTGGTTTATGGTGGAGAAGTTTTGCAAGACAGAACCGGTGTAGTCTTGAAAAGACCATTTTTACATGCTTATCAGATGATTTTTAAACATCCAGTTAGTAATAAAGAAATTAAGTTAGAAATTGATTTAGCAAGTGATTTAAGAGAATTACTTAAAAAATATGAGGAATTATAAAATATTAAAAACAATAGATTCTAATTTATTATTAGGATTGTTAGTTTTATTTTTATTATTATTTTTAATTTTATTGAGTTTTGCTCTCCACAGAGATAAGGATGAAAAGATAGATCATAAATTAGGTATACTGGCCAATGATGGAATGGCTTTGGTGTCGATTTCCAAAGATAGAAAAATGATTAATGTTTTGAATTTGGATAAAGAAACTGAAGTTTGGATACCAGGTGGAATGTCTTGGTATAAAAATACTAAAGTAAAAAATATATTAGAACAGGAAAAAAAGATAACTTTGGCAAAAGATGTTTTTTGGTATAATTTTGGTTTTTTTGTGGATAAAGTTTTGATTTTAGAGTCGGTTGATGACTGGAGAGATAATTTTGTTTTAATTAAAAATTTGGGTCCTTTTAATTGGATTTGGTATAAATTTAATTACGGAAAGATGTTGTTAAATCCGGCTAAAATAGCTGGAAAATTAGATGAAAAACATTCTACTTTAGATGAAATAATGGTGAGAGATTTTTCTGAAAGTAAATTGAATTATGAAGAATTAAGATTATCGGTTTTTAACTGTACTAATCAGAGTGGAATGGCTGCTTTTATATCAAAAAGATTAGAATGGTCAGGTTTTTCGGTAATATCAGCTGATAATAATGATGAAAAAATTGAAAAATGTTTAGTTATCTATGGTAATAAAACTGATCTAAGTTATGGTTTCAGAATGGTTAATAAACTTTTTGATTGTGATAAAAAATATAATGAAAATTTAAATGAAAATGAATTAGAATTATATTTTGGAGATAGTTTAGCTTCAATGATAAAATACTCTAGTTATTCAAAATAAAACATTTATGTCAGGTCATTCAAAATGGTCAAATATTAAAAATAGGAAAGGAGCTCAAGACAAGAAAAGAAGTGAAGCTTTTACTAAGATTTCAAAGAATATTTTAACAGCAATTCGATTGGGTGGAAATGCTAATCCAGAAGCTAACTTAGGTTTAAAAATAGCGATCGAAAAGGCAAGAGAGAGTAATATGCCAAAGGAAAATATTGATAGGTTAATAGCTCGTTTTGAAGAAAGAAAAGCCAATTTAGTAGCCTCAACATTGGAAGGATATGGTCCTTTTGGAGTGCCAATTGTAATTGATATAGAAACAGATAATAGAAATAGAATTTTGGGTGAGATAAAATTAATTTTTAGAAATTATGGTGGTAGTTTAGGTGAAAGTAATTCAGTGATGTTTCAGTTTAAAAGAGTAGGGGAGGTAGAATTGGAAGACGAAATAACAGAAGAAAAAGAATTGGATTTAATTGATGCTGGAGCAATTGATTTTGAAGATAAAGTTGTTTTGGTAGAAAGTACTAATTTAACTAATTTTGTTAAAGAATTAGAAAAAGGGGAGTTAAAAGTGCTTAGATCGGAACTGGTTTTAAGAGCAGATAATCCAATTATGCTTAATTCTGAGGAAGAAGTTGGTAAAATTTTAGATATGGTTGAAGAATTGGAAGAAAATGATGATGTTGTAAACGTTTTTGCAGGATTCGATTATAAAAAGGTATAATTTATCAATGTCAAAAAGGTTAAAATATTTTATTTCATCTTTATTAGCAACAATTGGTTTTTATTTTTTCTTGTCTTTACCATATGAATCTCATTATTATGGATTATTAGTAGGAATAGTTTTAGTAATTTTTTGTTTTTGGTTTGGTCTGGGAATTGTTTTTGATAAAAGTATTTATGTTAGGTTAATGTCGATTGTAATGCCAGTAGCTTTTTTTATTGGTTTTGCTTTGTTTGCAACATTATTGCCACAGAATTTTTTCTTAACTTTTTTGTATAGTTTATTCTTTGGATTTATAAGTTATGCTATGTTTTTGGTAGAAAATGTATTTTTGGTGGCAATTGGGTTTAGAACGCCACCACTTTATAGGTCTGCTTATACTGTTGGATTAATATTAATTTTATTATCATCATTCTTTTTGTTTAATAGTCTTTTTTCATTCAAGTTTATTTATTGGTTAAATGGATTATTAATTTTTGTTATATCAAGTGTACTCTTTTTATATATTTATTTTAGTGTAACTATCGAGTTACCTGATGATGGAAAAGATAAAAATGTTTGGTATTATGTTTTAGTTCCATCACTTTTGGTATCAGAAATGGCTTTAATTTTAAGTTTTTGGCCATTGGGTATTTTTAAATCATCTATTTATTTAGTGATGACGGTTTATGTTTTAAGTGGAATTTTACATGCCGAATTAAGAGATAGGTTGTTTAAAAAGACTTGGTTAGTTTCAATTTGGGTTGGCGTGGCAACTATATTAGGAATAGTTTCAACTGGAATTTTTATAAATTAATCTTATTGGATTGAAGTGATAGCAACAGTGGTGACAATATCTTCAACACTGCAACCCCTTGAAAGGTCATTGATTGGTTTTTTAATACCTTGAGTTAATGGTCCATAGGCGTTGGCATTAGCAATTCTTTCGACTAGTTTATAAGAAATATTACCAGAATTAAGATCAGGGAAAATTAAAATATTAGCTTTACCTTTAATAGAATTTCCAGGGAGTTTTTTATCACAAATATGAGGGACTAAAGCAGCATCAGCTTGAATATCACCTTCGATCATTAAATTAGGATTTTCTTTACGAATTAAATTAACTGCAAGTCTAACTTTATCAACAGATTCACCTTTAGCACTACTATTAGTTGAATAAGAAAGCATGGCAATTTTTGGTATTTTATTAGTTATAAGTTTAAAAGAATTGGCTGTTTCTATGGCAATTTGAGCTAACTCCTCTGAGTTTGGATCAACATTTAAACCACAATCAGCAAAGAACAATAAACCATTTTCTCCTACATCTTTATTTTTTGTTTCCATAATAAAAAAACTGGAAACTAATTTTGAATTTTCTTTGGTTTTAATAATTTGAAGAGCTGGTTTAAGAGTATCCATGGTAGTGTGGGTGGCTCCGGCAACCATACCATCGGCTAAGCCTGAATAAATCATCATGGTACCAAAATAGATAGGGTCTTTGACTAATTTTTGAGCTTCATTTAAAGTTAATCCTTTTTCTTTTCTAATTTCAAAAAGAGTATTAGCAAATTGATCAAGAAGAGGGGAAATCTCTGGATTAATATCGCAATCTGGGTTTGGTCCAAGAATTATTAGATTGGCTATTTTTTGATCACGAATAATTTTAGCAGCTTTTATAATTCTATCGTCAGTGCCTTCTGGAAGAACTATTTTTTTATAATTAGCTTTTGCTTGATTGTATATTTTTTCAATAATTGTGTTGGTGTCCATAAGTCTATATTTTAAGGTGATTGTTTAAAAAAGGCAATAAAGATATAATCTCAATTAAGAAATGAAGGATAATACCAAAAAAACACTAAAATACTTTTGGGAAGTTATGCGCAACTATAAGTTGTCAGGGCTTTTGTTGGTATTGTCTATAATAATAGCCAAAGTAATAGATTCATTTCTGCCTTTGTATTTTAAGACTTTTTTTAATATTCTAACTGGTGATCAAGATAAAGATTTAATTATTAAAGGATTGTTGTCAATTTTATTGACGGTTGCGATCTTAAAGCTATTAAGATGGTTTTTTTGGAGAGTATCGGCTTTTTCTTTAAATTATTTTGAATCACGAATAATGGCTGATTTGAGTAAAAAATGTTTTGTCTATTTACATAGACATTCTTTTGCCTATTTTTCTAATAATTTTACTGGTTCTTTGGTAAAAAAGACAAAGAGTTTTGTTAGTGCTTTTGAGGTTTTAGCGGATCAACTTTTTTGGGAATTAATACCTGCTTTTGTAAGCATATCAATTATTACTTTGGTTTTAGCTAGAGTAAATATTTTTTTGGGACTAATAATGTTGATTTGGACTATTTTGTTTTTATTGATTAATTGGATTTTTACTAAACATAAACTTAAATATGACCTTCAAAGAAGTGAATCAGAGACAAGAACAAGTAGTTTTTTGGCGGATACCATAACTAATAATACTAATATTAAATTATTCAATGGTTACAATAATGAAGATTGTGGATATTCTGATTTGGCAGAAGATTTACATCAGTTAAGAAAATTTACTTGGAACATGAGTGCTAAGTTTTATGGTTTACAATCATTTTTATTATTGATATTAGAAATAGGAATATATTATTTTGCAATTGGTCTTTGGAAAGAAAATATTTTAACCGTAGGTGATTTTGTTTTGATACAGACTTATATTTTAGTGGTGGTAATGATGGTTTGGGATTTTGGCAGAATCATAATGAAAATATATGAGAAGTTGGCTGAAGCTGAAGAAATGACTATTATTTTTAATACTCCACATGAAATTGTAGATGCTAAAGATGCTTTTAAATTAAAAATAACTAAGGGTGAAGTTTATTTTGATAATATTTCTTTTGCTTATGAGAAGGAAGAAAATGTGATAGATAATTTTAGTCTTAAAATAAAGCCAAAGGAAACGGTGGCAATAGTTGGGATATCTGGTGCTGGAAAAACTACTTTAACTAAATTATTATTAAGACTTTTTGATGTTCAAAAAGGGAAAATATTAATTGATGGTCAAGACATTTCCAAGGTTACACAGGAAAGTCTTAGAGATAATGTAAGTTTGGTACCTCAAGATCCGGTTTTATTCCATAGAAGTTTGATGGAAAATATTAGATATGGAAAACCAGAAGCAAGTGATGAAGAGGTGATTGAAGCGGCAAAATTAGCTCATTGTGATGAATTTATTTCGAAATTGGAGAAAGGTTATGCTACTTTTGTTGGTGAAAGGGGAATTAAACTTTCTGGTGGTGAAAGGCAAAGAGTGGCTATTGCTAGGGCAATTTTGAAAAATCCACCAATATTGATAATGGATGAAGCCACTTCAAGTTTAGATTCTGAATCAGAGAAATTTATTCAAGATTCTTTAGATGAATTAATTAAGAATAAAACTGTGATTATAATTGCTCATAGGTTATCGACAATTAAAAAAGTGGATAGAATTGTAGTGATAGATAATAAAAAGATAGTAGAGGATGGAACTCATAGTAAGTTAATTAAATTAAAAGAGGGAATTTATAATAAGTTGTGGGATATACAGGTTGGGGGATTTATAAAATAGGTCCCAACAGAAGTTTAATGTGTTGGTGGTAGAATAGCGTAGATATTAGTTAATGTAATATGATAAATATTGAGAGAATTGGTCCAAGAGAAGGAATAATTAATAAATTACCACTATTACCAAACGAAAGAGGGGAAAATCATTTTAAAAAAGGAAGTAGTGTGGTTTATTTTCAAAATAATGAAGATGATCAGAGTATTTTTATGGCTGGTAGGGTAGAAAAAGTATGGAGGGATGACCCAGAAGACAAATTGAAGATAAGGGTTCATCTTTATGATAAAGCTGCTAATGGAACTAATAGCGTTACTCTAAACGTAGAAAGTACTTCTTTATTGCTTTTTGGTGAATTTAAATCTTTTAAAAAAAATACAAATCTAGCTAAAAAATGGTTAAAAGATTTTAGAGAGTTATTAGATATTAAAGATTCTTTTGTAAAATCTTCACTTGAAGGATATGATAATAATTTTATTAATACATTGAAGAATAAAAAATTAGTAACTGGGTTCCAAGTTTAGTCAGAATCTATAAGTATATTGGAAGTATAGGTATAATTTGTTGTGAATTTAATTTTTTGAAGGGGAGTTGGGGATTAGGATTTAGGTTGTAGATGGTAGATTGTAGATTAGGATTTAGGTCGTATAGATGGTAGATCATAGATGGTTAATTTAGGTTTAATTAGCTTTGTTTTTAATAAAAAAAATGGTGACATGTAGGTAGGGCAGAGGGGAGTATCCTATAATATTCAACATCCTATAATATTTTCACGAAATATCCTATAGTTTTCACAGAGCAGGTGATACAGTATGATATAGTCTATGTGGAAAACCTGGATTTGGTCGAGTGTATCAGAGTGAACCCTCCAAGAGGGAGGGATAAGGGTTAATTAAGAGAAATAAATATATGACAAACAATTAATTAATGATAAATAACCCTTAGGGGTGAGAAGTGTTTTATTCCTATCTCCTGGCAGAAGGAGGTTCAATTTGCTATGTCGCACAATGTATCTTTTGCGACACTGTTTAACAATTTAGGCAGGGGGAGACCTCTTTTGAAATTCAATTTCCAATTTTTAATTTCCAATTTTTAATCACTTAAGTTTTTGTATATTTCTTTATTTATTTAATTATTAGTAATTCTTCTTTTCCCTCTTTTGTCTTATTAATTTTTAATTGGGTTAAAATTTGGGGGCTTGACTCCCCTATATGGTTTTAGGGAGGAGATTTAATTGATTGTGCCTAAAGATAGGCAAAATGAACCTAAAACGTCACTAGAGGCCCTAGAATCGATTTTTATAAAATTGCCGATTACTTTTAAGTCTTATTTCAAAAATTATTGGATATGTCGCTTAAAATTGATAACATGGTAAGATAATTTATGGAAAATGATTTAAATGTTTTAGTAAGAAGATTTTTAGAGCATTTGGAAATTGAGAAAAATTGTTCAAAATTGACAATAAGAAATTACCAACATTATTTAGATGTTTTAATGCATTTTTTAGCAAATGATAATAAAGACAAAAAAATTACTATAGATAATATAACATCAGATGTGGTTAGGCGATTTCGGTTATTTTTAGCACGCCAGAAGGGTACTTTGGGAGAAATGAAATTGGTAACCCAAGGATATTATGTGATTGCTCTAAGATCATTTTTAAAATGGTTAATTAAAAATGATGTAAAAGCTTTACAACCAGAAAAGCTAGATGTGCCTAAGACTCGGGATCATTCTCTTAAATTTTTGGATTCTGATCAAATGGATAGACTTTTAGTGCAACCACTTCCCTCTTCAAATAATGGTTTTAGAGACAGAGCTATTTTAGAACTTTTATTTTCAACTGGATTGCGTGTTTCTGAACTAGTTCGTTTGGATCGTGATCAAATTAATTTAAAAACTAGGGAGTTTGGAGTGATTGGTAAAGGAGGCCGATCGAGAGTGGTATTTATCTCCAAACAAGCAGCTGACCATGTCGCAAAATATTTGATGAGTCGAGAGGATAAATATAAACCATTGTTTATAAGATTACTTAGACCTAACGAAATCCCAATTAACGATGAGGCAGTTAGATTGACACCAAGATCAATTCAAAGATTGGTAAAACACTATGTAAAAACAGCTAACTTACCAGTGGAGGCAACTCCTCATACTTTAAGACATTCAATGGCAACTGATTTATTAAGATCGGGGGCTGATTTAAGATCTGTTCAAGAACTTTTGGGTCATAAAAACATTGCTACAACTCAAATTTACACTCATATAACTGATGCCAGATTAAGAGAAGTTCATGAAAAATTTCACTCTGGAAACAAATAAGTACTAATACCCTATAGTGACGCTAAATTACCAATAATTAGTCCCCTTCTATTTTTATTTATTTTTTTGTTAAAATGGTGTGTTTTTATCCCTAAATTAGGACAAAAATTAAAATATGTCTCATGTTAGCAATCTTTTGTTGTTACTGCTAATTATGCTTATTTAATACACACCCTATAGTATCAGTATTACTCCCCTGCTTTGGTTGCTTTTTTATCTTCTGAATCTATTTCGTTTTTACTGATAATAGTCATAGCATTTACTTTATCATCAGTTGATTTGAAACGCATTAGAATTACACCTTTAGTGTTGCGACTTAGAGTTGGAATATTTTTTAAAGGAAGTTTAATAGTGATAGCTTTTTTGGAGACTAAGACAACTTGATCATCATTTTCGGAGACAACTTGGGCGGCAGCAATATTTCCATTTTTAGGACTAAGATTGGCGACTTTAATACCGATACCACCACGTTTTTGAGATGGGTACAGATAAACATCGGTTCTTTTACCAACACCATTTTCAGTGACAATCATAAGATGCCTAAAAGTGCCTTTCTGTTTTTTGTCTATGAGGCTTGGAACAACAGCTATACCGACTAAAGTGTCACCTTCTTTTAATAAAATACCACGGACTCCTCGGGTTTGTCGGCCCATTGGTCGACAATCTTTTTCGTCAAAACGGATACATTTACCATGGCTGGTTATCAAAAATATTTGATTGTCACCTTCAGTTAATTTAGCCCAAATTAATTGATCATCAGCATCAAGCTTGATGGCAGCTAAACCACTTTGACGGATATTTTTAAACTTATCAATAGAAGTTTTTTTAACAACACCTTTTTTGGTGGCTAATAAAATGAATTTGGCTGGGGTGTTTTTACTAATTGGTAAAATTGTTTGGACAGTTTCTCCTTGAATGATATTAATTAGATTAACTACAGCTTGACCTTTGGCTTGTCTGGTACCTTCTTGAATATCCCAAACTTTGGTTTTAAAGACTCGACCTTTGTTGGTGAAGAAAAGAAGATCATCGTGGGTTTCTACTGAAAGCATACATTCTATTTCGTCTTCATTTTTAGTAGTCATACCAACTACACCAACACCACCACGTTTTTGAGTGTGATAAGTTTCTTTAGTGACTCTTTTTATATAACCAGTTTTGGTTAAGGCGACTAAAACGGCTTCGTTTGGAACCAAATCTTCTTCACTAAAATCATCTAGACCTTTGGCATAAATTTTAGTTTTTCGATTATCACCATATTTTTCCATGATTTCTTTATTTTCTTGTTTAAGAACAGCAGTCATTACTTCTGGTTTGGTAATAATATCGGTTAAATAGGCAATGGTTTTTTCAATTTCATTATATTCATCATCAAGTTTTTGACGTTCAAGACCGGAAAGTTTTTTAAGTTGCATTTCAAGAATAGCTTGAGCTTGAAGATCTGTGAATCCGAATTTTTCCATTAATTTGCCTTTTGGATCTTCGTCTGGTTTGGTATTGCGAATAGTTTTAATAACTTCTTCAATAACATCAAGAGCTTTTTTGAGACCTTCTAAAATATGAGCTCGCATTAAATCACCTTTAAGATCAAAAATGGTACGTCGACGGACAATGTTTTCTCGATGACGAAGGAAAAGAAGTAATATTTGACGTAAGTTTAGAGTTTGAGGAACACCACCAACTAAAGCTAATATATTGGCAGAATAGGAAGATTGGAGAGGAGTGTATTTAAAAATTTTATTTAAAATAGATTTTGGTTTGCCAATTTTTTTGATTTCAATTACAACCCTAATACCATGACGATCAGATTCATCACGAAGATCAGAAATACCAATTATTTTTTTGTCACGAACTAAATCAGCGATTTTTTTGACTAATTCAGCTTTGTTGACTTGATATGGTAATTCGGTGATAATAATTCTAATTTTTCCAGATTTGGTTTCTTCAATGTTGGTTTTACCACGAACAATAAATTTACCACGACCAGTGGTGTACATTTCAACAATTCCGGTTTTACCGTATATTTCACCAGCGGTTGGGAAATCTGGTCCTTGAACAAATTTAACTAAATCTTCAACAGTAGCGCTGGTTTCAAAAATGAAATGTTCTTTGGCTAATTCAAAAGCTGGTCTTAAAACCATTTCTTGAGTATTTTTTGGAGCCAAAAGATTATTTAATTCAACTTCAGCTTCAATTTTTTCCAAACGACTATTATCTAAAATAAAATCGATAGCTCCACATAGTTCTTTTAAATTGTGGGGAGGAATACGAGTGGCCATACCGACAGCAATACCGTCAGCACCATTTAAAAGTAAAGTTGGAATTTTGGTTGGAAGAACAGATGGTTCTTTTTCGGTAGCATCAAAATTATCAACCATATCAACTGTTTCTTTATTAATATCAGCCACTATTTCAGTGGTTATTTTATCCATTTTGACTTCAGTGTAACGCATAGCGGCTGGAGGATCGCCATCAATTGAACCGAAATTTCCTTGACCTTTGATTAGGGTGTAACGCATGGAAAAATCTTGAGCCAAACGGACAAGAGCACCATAGACAGACATGTCACCGTGTGGGTGGTATTTACCTAAAACATCACCGACAACTTTAGCTGATTTACAAGTTTTACCACCACTGCCAAGACCCATTTTGTCCATATCGAAAATTATGCGGCGGTGAACTGGTTTAAGACCATCTCTTACATCAGGTAAGGCTCGAGAAACGATGACAGACATAGCATAGTCAAGATATGAGGTTTCCATCTCTTGAACAATGTCAACATCCATGATGTTACCAATGTTAGAATTGTTTCGGTTGTTGTCGTTGACAATAGTATTTTTTTCTTCAGTCATATTAAATTAAATATCTAATCTTGCTAAATGAGCATGAGTTTGGATGAATTTTTTTCGAGGAGGAACATCTTCACTCATAAGAACTCGAAATATTTCGTCAGCTTTGACAGCGTCATTAATGGTGACTCTTTTAAGCATTCTGGTTTCAGGGTTCATGGTGGTTTCCCATAATTGTTGTGGGTTCATTTCACCTAAACCTTTGTAACGTTGAACATCATAAGTTTTTGAAGTGTCTATAGTTTTAAGATATTTTTCTTGTTCTTCTTCGGTGTAAGTATATTTAGATTCTTTACCTTGTTTAGTTTTGAAAAGTGGTGGCATAGCGATATAAACATAACCACTTTCAATAAGATTAGGCATATGTCGATACATAAAGGTTAATAAGAGGGTGGCAATGTGAGCTCCATCAACATCAGCATCAGACATTAAAATAATTCGGTGATAACGAAGTTTATCAAAATTCATAGTTTCACCAATTCCCATACCTAAGGCAACAATTAAGTCTTTAAGTTTATCGGAAGCTACAACTTTATCAAGTCGCATGCCTTCAGTGTTAAGGGCTTTTCCCCAAAGAGGGAGAATGGCTTGGAATTTGCGATCTCGACCTTGTTTGGCAGAGCCACCGGCAGAATCTCCTTCAACGATGTAGATTTCACTTTCGGCTGGGTCTTTTGATTGACAATCAGCTAATTTACCTGGAAGACCAAGAGATTCAAAGGCACCTTTTCGCATAATTACATCTCTGGCGGCTTTGGCAGCTTTTCTAATTTGGATAGTTAAAAGAGCTTTACCAACAATAATTTTGGCAACATCAGGGTGTTCTTCGAAATACATTTCTAGTTCTTCTCTAACAATTTTGGAAACAATTGGTTGGACTTCACTATTACCTAATTTACCTTTAGTTTGACCTTCAAATTGAAGATCTTTGGATCCCATTTTAATAGAAACAACAGCGGTTAAACCTTCACGAACATCATCTCCGGTGATAGTGTCATCTTTGGCTTTTAATAATTCTTTTTTGGTGGCATAGTCTCTGACAACTTTAGTTAAGGCAATTTTAAATCCAGTTAAATGTGTTCCACCTTCGTGAGTATTGATAATATTAACAAAAGAAGGAGTGTTTTCTTGAAAAGAATCGTTGTATTGGATAGCGATTTCAACATCGACATCGTCAGAATTTCCATGAAGATAAATTGGTTCATGATTAACAACTTTATTTTTATTTAATTCCCGAAGTAAAGAAATTATTCCACCTTCGAAGTAATAATGATGTTGGGTATTATTTCTTTCGTCATAGAAATGAAAGAATATTTTTGAGGTAAGATAGGCTCGGTCTTTAATTGATTTGATAATTGTTTTATCATCAAATTCAATAGTTTCTTTAAAAATTTCTGGGTCTGGATAAAAAGTGACAGTGGTACCACTGGTTTCTTTTGGAATTATTTTTTTAAGTTTTTCAATTTTAGTTTCGGGGATTTGAGTAAGTTTAGTTTTTACAGAACCTTTACAAAATTCGATAAAATTAACTTGATTATCACGTCTGATTTCTACTTGATAAAGACAAGAAAGAGCATTAACACAAGCAGCACCAACACCATGAAGACCACCAGAAACTTTATAAGCAGAACCTTCGAATTTGCCACCAGAATGAAGAGTTGTCATAATGACTTCAACAGCTGGTTTTTTGTATTTTGGCATGATGTCGATTGGGATTCCTCGACCGTCATCAGCGACAGTAACAGAGTTATCTTTATGAATTAAAATCCAAATGTTTTTAGCATATCCTGCTAGGGCTTCATCGATAGAATTATCGATAATTTCGGTTAAACAATGATGTAATCCCCTAGTGTCAGTGGAACCGATGTACATGGCTGGTCTTTTTCTAACTGGCTCTAAACCTTCTAAAACAACTATTTGTTCTCCGGTATAATTTTGCTTTGATTGTGGCATGAATTAATTCTAACAGAGTAAAATTAGCTTTACAATAAGCAAATTATGCGTATCTTTAGGATAAATTTTTTAGTAAAAATTTACTAAAATTGCGTGGAAATAATGCCTTATTTTAGGCCTTTTTAGACCTTAATTTAGACACAACATCAAAACTGATGACAGAAGTGGCAACTAAAACGTTTAAAGATATATTTATCCCAAACATAGGTATTTCTACTACTTTATCAACTAAATTTAAAATGTCTTTTGAGACACCAAAATTTTCACTGCCAGCAATTATGGCAACTTTTGAATTATATTTGGCACTTTGATAGTTGATACTGTCTTTGGTTTGTTCACAAGCAATGATTTGATAACCTTCTTTTTTGAGTTTTTCAACACATTCTTTGGTGCTTTGATATTGTTCCCATGAAACCCATTTCCAAGTACCAATAGAAGCACGGTGAATTTTAATATTTGGTGGAGTGACAACTGAGCCACAAAGACAAATTTTTTCAACAGCTAGGGCATCAGCTAGTCTAAAAAAGGATCCGATATTGTAGGTGTCTAAAACATTGTCTAAAACTAAAACAATTGGATTGCGTTTAATTTCCTTTTGTAATTTTTCCGACTTCCCTACCTTACTTTTTCGTAATTGGTGTGAGTTTAGTTTCATAAAAGAAATTATATCAAAAAACCCCGCAAACGCGGGGTTTTTGTTAATTACAAAAAACTTAGTTACAGCTAGGATCGGCGGCGGCGGGAGCAGCGGCGGCACCTGCAGCAGTTGGAGTGACAGCGGCAGGTTTTTCTAGACTCTTTTTACATTCTTTTGGAGCATTTTTGAAAGTACTACAAAGAGCTTCTTTGATAACATCTTGGTTTCTTGTTTGACTTAAAGCATAAACTTTGTTGCCAATTTTAATGTTTTGATCGGTAGCATCAGTACCAAGCTCTGGAGGGAATGGTTTATCACCAATCATTAAAGTAGGTGAACCTTGAATTTGATACTTAGTAGTATCAGCAATTTCTTTTTCAATTAAGATACCAGCTTCTTTATTGAAACATTCAGTGATTTTGTTGGTATCTAAACCGGCTTTTTTAGCTTGTTCTTCCCAACAAGTGTCAGCATTGGTTGAAGTACAGTTTTCGTTGACGTTACCGATGAAATCCCACCAAAGTTTTTTGTCGGTGGCCTGATTATAAGCACAAATTTCTCGAACATGTTGATTAGCCTCAACTCGGCCATTAAGAGCTGAATAAAGATTATTGCCTATCTTTAGGTATGATTTTTCATCATTACAAGCTTTTTCTCCAACAACAGCTTGAGTTACCATAGCAGCAATTTGTTGTTTACAATCAGCTATATCTTTAAGTTGACCTTGACTTTGAGCAACATATTCAGCGCACTTATTTGGATCATAAGGAATAGTATATCTAGTTTTACAATATGTAGCTAAATTACCTTCGATCTTGTCAAAGATATAACGAGGTCTGATATCTACTTTGTTTCCTAAAAGATCAAAAACTGGTCTTAGGGTGTCTTCTATATCATTACCATAAGGACAGAAACTCATTACATAAAAATCTAATTGAGGTTTGTCTACTTTAGTAGGAGTAAAAATATTTTTAGTAGTTAATTTAGTAGGGGTTATTTTATATTTAACTTTCATTAAAATAACTCCAGTAATTAAGGAGGCACTAGCTAATAATAAAGAAAAAATAAGAGCCCAAATAAGAGGGACACTTATAGACTTTTTGCAAATTGAACAGTTAAGCCCTTTTTTTACTGTTTTCTTTTTGGTTTCAACTTCTTTTTTAATGATTTTTTTCTTTGGCATATTTATTTAATTATTAATTATTAATTTATTTTTTAATATTGATTGCTCCAACAGGACAAGCATCAATTGCTGACTTTATATTATCATTAATTTCTTGTGGTTGTTTTTTTACTTTGGCTTTATAAATGGAATTATCCATTTCAAAAGTTTCTGGATCCATTATGGGGCAAGTGTTACAACCAATGCATTTGTTTTGATCGATTATTATTTTAGACATGCTTTTATATTACCTAATTTAGTTATTATGTCAATAACAACAAGATTGATATAATAAGAATCTATGGATATTAAAAGCAAAATTAATAATTTAGAAAATCACCAACTCTTTTTAAGAGTTAAAAGATTGTCTGGTCTTTTTTTGAGAAAAAATGATTTTGTAGAAGTTGATAATCCCCTGCTTTCGCCTAAACTAATCCCTGAATCTTATTTAGAAATTTTTGAGACAAAAAATTGTTATAAACAAGATGATCAAAAGATGTATTTGATTCCATCTCCAGAATTATTTTTAAAAAGATTGATTTCTAAAGGGATTGGTAATTGTTATTTTTTGGGAAAAGTATTTAGAAATAATGAGCCAGTAGAAAAAAAACATTCTTATGAATTTACAATGCTTGAGTTTTACCGAGTTGGTGCTGATTATTTTGATGTAGCTAATGATGTAATGAATTTACTTAGATTTTTAGCCAAAAAAATATTTAATAAAAATGAGATTGAATATCAAGGTAAAAAAATAAGTTTAGATAGTTATGAAAAAATTACAGTATCAGAGGCTTTTTTGAAATATGCTGGTATTAGTGAAATTTTTGATCATAAAGAGTTTTTTAAACAAGCAGAAAAAAAAGGTTACAGAGTTTCTGGTTTAGATTATATTGATTTGTGGTCTCAGATTTATGGAATTGAAGTTGAAGCAAATTTGGGGAAAAATGGGCAAGTTACTTTTATTTATGATTATCCAAAAGAATTAGCAGCAATTACTAAAATTAATGATTTAGGAATTGCTCAGAGGTTTGAGTTTTATATTGAAGGAATAGAATTGGGAAATTGTGGTAATGAAGGAGTGGATATTGATGAATATAAAGAGAGATTTTATAAAGATATAGAAATTCGTAAAAAATTAGATTTAATTGACTATTCTCCTGATGTAGATTTTATTTCTGTTTTAGAAAAATTACCAAAATGTGCTGGTATTGCCATTGGGATGGACAGACTAGCAATGATTTTTGCCAATCAATTAAGTATTTCCGATTTACAATTAATTTCAATTCTGCAAAGCAGAAATTAATACTATGAATGATATATTCCAAGAAGATAAGTTTACACCAGTTAAAGGTTTAATTAGAAGGTATACGGATCGGGTTTTAATGGAATTAACTTTAAAATGTCCAGTTGAATGTGAATTCTGTTATCGAAAATGGAAAAAAGAAGAATGTAGAAAAGAATTGACTAAAAAAGATATTGACAATATGTTTGATTATATTATTAAAAATAAAAATATTAATGAAATTATTTTGTCTGGTGGTGAACCATTAATAGTGCTGAATTTAATGGAATATGTTTTTGAAAAAGTTAGACTTTTAGATCAAATTAGAATTATTAGAATTCATACTAGAGCTCCAATAACAGCTCCAAAACTAGTTTCTAAAAGATTTTTAGATATTTTGAAATATAAGAATAATAATAAGATAGTTTACTTGTCACTTCATGTGAATCATATTAATGAGATTAACAAAGAAGTTGAAATGGCTATAAAAAAAATTAGGCAAACTGGAGTAATTTTATATTCACAATCGGTTTTGTTAAAAGATTTTAATGATTCAATTACTGATTTAAAAAATCTTTTTGGTAAATTAATTGAATTAGGAGTGCGGCCATATAATATTTATCAATGTAACAAAATTAAAGGCTTGGAAAAATATATGGTTCCAACTAAAAAAGCAGTAGGAATAATGACTGAGTTAAGAAAAACAATTTCTGGTTTTTGTTGCCCTAATTTAATAATAGATGTGCCAGGTAATGCTAATAAAATAGTGGCTCCTTTATTTTTTTGGGAAGTAAAGTTAGATTATCTTTTTGACTTTAGCGGTAATAAGGTTGAGATTGGTTAATAATATTTTTATTTGTTTCTAAAAACTCCCCTGCTAAAATAATGGCTTTTAATAGCATATTAACTCTATCTTCAGCTTGTTGTCTGTTTAAATTTTCTGATATATTGGGGAAATAATGAAAAATTTCATTTCTGCCAAATTTCCAAGCAGTCCATAATTTTTCAGCTAATTCTTCACCACTTTCATGAATATCAGCTAATTTTTGATAAACAGAAAATCTTTTATATCTTAGAGATGGGTTTAAAGTTTTGCCAACACGAAAACGTTCGCTTTCATAATCTTCATTACTAATGATATCTATTTTAAGAAAGAAATCTTTTAAAAAACCTTCATATGCTTTAGCAATTGGAGCTACAAAAAAAGCATAATCATGGATATGGTCATCCAAGTCAAATATATTTAAAATAGTTTCAACATCAGTTAACAGATTTTTTTGGTTTTGACTTAAAAACTTTTTCGCATCTTCAAAAAGTTTAGTTGATGACATTATCATATTTTAGATTTTACAAAAAGGAATAGAAAAATAAAAAAGAAAAAGGTAAAAACTATTAGATATTTTTTAAGAAATTTTACAGGTAGTTGATTTTCTTCTCTAGCAAAGAGCCAATCTTGGAGGAATTTGGGATTTTCTAAATAATCTTTTATTTCATCAACAAGAAGATGTAAATTAATAGATAAAAGAAAGGCTAAAACTAAAACATTTGAATATAAAGTAAAAATAAATAAAGAAATTAAATTAAGGCTAATTTGAAAAAAATAATGATGGAAAATTAAATTGTTATGACTTTTTCCAGCTAGTCTGATTAGTTTATAAATAGATTTAAAATCTTTTTTTTGAAAAGTTGATCTAACTATGCGACTTTCATCGGTGTTTGGTTTTCTAAAAAACCAATAAATTATATGATCGATGTCTAGAAAAAAAGTGCCTAACATAATTCCAAAAAACAAAAGCAATATTTCTTTACTAGAAATTCCAAAAATAACCCAAATTATTGAGATAAATAAAAAAAGTATAAAACTTGGTAATAGGTGAAAAAGAAAATCTTGTTTCATTTATTAATGATAACAAAAATAAAACTACTCGTATCGAAGGGCTTCGATTGGGGAAAGCTTGGAGGCCTTGTTAGCTGGAGCGACTCCAAAAATAATACCAACAGCAGAAGATACTCCAAAAGCTATTATTATTGATGAAATAGTGATTTTGGCGGGAAAGAAATTGTTAATAGCAATTGTGCCAAGACCACCCAAAATAATACCAACTAATCCACCAAGGCAAGACAAAATAATGGCTTCAATTAGAAATTGAACTAAAATAGCTCTTGGGTAGGCACCAATGGCTTTTCTAAGTCCTATTTCTTTAGTTCTTTCTGTAACCGAAACCAACATAATATTCATAATACCAACACCTCCAACAATCAAAGAAATGGCAGCAATACCAGTAAGAGCAATTGTAAGAGTGTTGATAATGGCATTGATAGAGCTTAAGAGTTGAGAACTATCAAAAACAGAAAAATCATCGACACCATATCTTTCAAGCATTATATTAATGATTTCTTTTTTAGTTGATTCAATTACATCTTTGTTTTGGGCTTTAACAACAATACTATTAATGTTTTCGTTTCCAGCAAGACTGGAAATGACGGTTAGTGGACCGTAAGCTTGATCATCTATACTTGGTCCACCCATTGAAGCACCTTTTTTATCTACAACCCCTATAACTTTTAAACTTTTTCCTTTGACGATTACTTTTTTACCAAGAGCATTTGATTTTGGGAAAAGAGTTTGGGCAACTTTATGGCCCAAAACAATAACTGGAGTTTTCTTGTCATTTTCTTCTTTGGTAAACCAACGACCGTTACCCTCAGATGGAAGTAAATTATTGTTTTTGCCGAATTCTTCTGTGGAACCATCAATTTCTATTTGTTTTTTTATAGCTTGGTTTGATTTGATGTCAGCAAAAGTAGCATTGACTGGCATTACAATAGAATTTTTTAATTTTCGATTAAGATTGTTTATATCTTTTTGAGTAAAGCTAGAAGTCATTACAAAACCACCTTGAGCAAAACCACCATCATTATTAAAGACTTTTCCTGGGGTAACAAAAATTGAATTAGCACCAAGACTTTCAAATTGTTGAGTGACATAGTCTTTAAGACCATTACCAATTGAAGTTAATAAAATAACTGAAGTGACACCAATAATAATTCCAAGAGAAGTTAATATAGTTCGACTTTTATTCTTTAAAATAGATCTAAAACTAGATTTTAGAAGATCATTAAATGACGGTTTAAGCATTTTTATCCTCCACTATTTTTCCATCTTTAATAATAATAGTTCGATTCGCTTGTTTGGCTAAATCCATATCATGGGTAACTAAAACAATAGTTCTTCCCTCTTTTTCGTTTAATTGGTGGAAAAATTTCATAATTTCAATTCCAGATTTACTGTCTAAATTACCAGTTGGTTCGTCGGCTAGAATAATTTGAGGATTATTAATTAGGGCTCTAGCGATAGCAACTCGTTGTTGTTGACCACCAGAAAGTTGAGCTGGAGTATTTGAAGTTTTGTCTTGAAGTCCAACCTTAATTAACATATCTAATGCCATTTGATTACGGTCTTTTTTGGGAACATCAGAATATAAAAGTGGCAGTAAAACATTTTCTAAAGATGAAGTTTTGGCTAATAAATTAAATTGTTGGAAAACAAAACCAAGAGTTATATTTCTTATTTGAGCTAGCTCATGTTCTTGGAGTTTAGAAATATCTTTACCATTTAAAAGAACCTCACCTGAAGTTGGGTTATCTAACAAACCAATTATATGCATTAAAGTTGATTTACCAGAACCAGAAGGGCCAGTTATAGAAACAAATTCACCTTGATGTATTTTTACACTAATATTATCGAGAGCATTAAAAGAATTAATTCCAGTAATGTAAGTTTTGGTAACTTTTTTTAATTCTAAAATAACCTTAGAATTATTTTGAGATAACAATTTGGTCATTTTCAGAAAGTCCTTCTAAAACTTCAACAATAGTATCAGTTTCAATTCCAGTTTTAATATATTTTTTAGTTAGTTCTGGTTTTTCTGTTTCTTTAACTAAAACATAAACTTTATCACCATCTTGGTGTAAAGTATTAATTGGAATGGTTAGAGCATTTTCGACTTCTTTTAGAGAAATAACAGCATCACCATCCATTCCGATTCGGTATTGAAGATTATCATTTTCTTTTGGAAGGCTAAATCTGACCTCGTAAACAGTACTAGATTCACCTTTGGCTGGGATAAAAGAAATATAATCTATTTTAGATTCAAAGAATTTATCTGAAAAACTATCAATTTTAATAGTGGTTTTATCCCCTATTTTTATTTTAGGAACATCTTCTTGATCAATTTTTGATTGAAAATAAATGCTGTTTGGATCAATAATAGAGAAAGTAGCTGTGGCAGGAGAGATATTTATACCACTGCTTGGTTGTTCAATGTTGGTAACAATACCAGCAATTGGAGTTATTAAAGTGGCATATTTAATGGTTAAATCTTGAAGTTCATAATTTATGACTGAATTATCTAAAGTATTTTGTGATCTGACCAAAATTCTTTTCATCTCATCAGTAAGAGTTAGACTATCTTTTTCAGTTTTATAATCGTCTTGAGTGTCATCAAAAGTAGCTAATGCAGATCGGTAATTATTGAAATCAATTTGGAGTCGTTTCTTTAATTCTTCTTTGTTAAGAGAAGCAATAGCTTGATATTTTCTAACTTTATCCCCTACTTTGACACCAACCCAAGCTAGTTGACCACTGGTTTGAAAACGAAGATCAGTCTTAAGATTGGCGTCGATTGATCCAGCAAGAGTTATTTCGTCTTTAATAGTTTGTCTTATTGGGGTTATTAGTTTTTCTTTTTTGGTATCTAACTTAGTTTTTTCACTAGAGTTTGATTGAGCTCTAATTTTAATAAAACCAAAAATTAAAACAAAAGCTACGGTGATAATAATAATTTTTTTGAAGTGTTTTTTAAGAAACGGCATATCGTTTGTATTATACTCTAAAATTAAGCTAATTTCTCTTTTTTTAATTCTTTTATTTTCCACATAAAAAGTTTATACGGAGTTTCAATGGTGCCTTTATTTTGATCTTTAACAAAATATCTGGCTTTTTCCAAAATTTCTCGGTCTAAATTTTTGGCAAGACGAATATAAATAGCTCTGCCTTTCCAATCATCTAATTCTTTGGCAAGTTCGAGGCCATAAGCTTGATATTCGTTTTTAACGTATTTTTTCCTTTTAGCTAAAGTTTCTTTAAACTTAGTAAACTGTTCTCCGATTAAACTAATTTGTTGATTTTTCATTATTTTTTAAATACAAAATGTAGGCCTGGCCATCAGTTAAAAATTTATTGCCACTTTTTTTGGTGACGTAAGTTAAACCAGTTAAATCGATTTTTTCAACTGATTTAATAAAGCCATTTTGCTGGAGTTCGTTTTTTAATCTTTCCCTTTGTTTGTCAACAATTAATTCGGTAGTGTGAATTGGCATAATTATATTGAACTTAGTTTTTACTTTTTCATCAAAATGAGCAGTGCCAAGCCAGACTGATTGATTATCGGGAGTGATAAATGAAGTTTCCCAAATATGAATATGTTGTCTGGCAGTTGGTTCTTTTAGATCTGGTTTGCCAAAACCAAAATCATTTGGTTTAGTGTTCCAAAAAACTGGTAAACCAGGGGTGTTGTAATAGGAGTTTTTATTTATTAAGGATTTGATAATTTTTATAGTATTTTTAAATCCTATTGGGTCTAACAAATACCAACCAGAATCAATAAAAGCTTTATTTAAAGTTTCTTTGTTGGCAACGATAATGAAATTAATTGGTTCGGCTGGACTGCCAGTTATATTTTCACTTATTTTTGGCAAAGTTTCGAATAATTTATTATCAATATCTTCTGAGTTGATCATAGTTTTTGGAATTAAAATTTGAGAACTTTCTTTAAGTGGGTGATTTTTATAGAAATTGTAAGTAAAAATAAAAAATAAAATTAAAAGTAACACAGTAATTTGAGTAATAGTTTTATGTTTTAGTTTTGGAACTATTGTTACTGGGTGAAATTTGTTTTTAATATTGTTGGCAGTAATAATAATTGATAACCAAGCTAGACCTGAAGCATAACTAGCTAAAACATCTGATGGCCAATGGGCTCCAAGATAAATTCGAGAAAAACCAATTAGAATTATTAAAACAGACCCAAAAAACAAAATTATTTTTTTTAGATTTTTTTTCTTTAGGCTTTTAAAAATAAAAAAAGTAATTAAGCCATAAAAAGCAATAGCGGCAAAAGTGTGACCACTAGGGAAACTATAACTAGTCTCAGCAACAAGAGCTTCACTAAGTGGAGGGCGAGGTCTTTCTATTATGTTTTTAATAATCCAAACAAATAATTGACCAAAAATAACGGAAACTAGTAATGATTTTAAATAAGACCATTTATTGAGTAAAAATAAAATAATTAAAGAAAAAATAACTGCTACTGTTATGACTTCACCTTTGGCAAGATGAGTTATAAAAAGCATTAATTCGTTAATATACGATTTACGATATTGACTAACTAGGTTGATTATTCGAAGATCGGCTTTGATTAAAGTTTCTTGGCCAATGTAATCTTGGATAATGCCAAAAAATAAGAAAACAAAGAACAAGGTAAATAAAGTACCAATAGTTAAATAAAGTCCATATTTTTCATTGGGGGTAAGGCGTTTTTTAATAAATTGAAAAAAATGAGGATGTTTAGAAATTATTTTTCTGACTTCAGGATCGTTTCTAACTCCATGATGAGTGGACTTAACAATTGATTTAATAATTTTTTTCATCTTTAAATTATAGCAATAATAAAGTAATCCTTATTTAAGATCTCAGATTTCAGTTTTCAGATCTCAGTTATTTTAGATATTTCAGTAAATATTTTAGGAATGAGAGAATCGATTATTATTTTTTCTTCTGAGGTAAAAGGTAGTAAAACATAGTCTTCAACTGGAATATTATCTGAAGCTTTACTAATACCAACCCTGATTCTATTAAACTGTTGAGTGTTTAAGTTTTCAATAATCGATTTAATACCATTATGACCAGCTGGTCCTCTATCAAATTGAATTTTAAAATCCCCTACAGGTAAATCTAAATCATCATGGATAATATAAATATCTTGGGGAGAAATTTTATAGAATTTGGTAATTTTTTGGACAGATAGACCGGAGTTGTTCATATATTCGGTAGTAATGCCGATTAAAATCTTATTGTTGAATTTTGTAGAGACGCCAGATCTGGCGTCTCTACATGGAAGTTCCGAAAGTTGGGCTGATAATTTAGGAATTTTTTTCAATTCCAAATTTTGTTTTTTTAAAAAATCAATAACAATTTTTTGACCCAAATTATGACGAGTGTTTTCATATTTTTTATCTGGATTACCAAGACCAATAATTAATTTCATATCTTTATTTTAACAGGTCTAATAATATAGATACGCCCCGCAGCTGCGGGGCGTATCTAATAAATTATCTATTAAGACACTATTTTATATATATAGATACTATATGATATAAAATGATTCCCTAAGGATAGGGAAAAGTTAGAAAAGTGGTCTTTTTAGCACTGTTGCTACTAGACTGCTAATGATTCAAACTCTACTTCTGAAATTATTTTTGTGCCGAACTTTTGAGCATTTAAAAATTTACTAGAATTTGATTGAGTTTCATTAGTAATTAAATAGTCAGTATTTTTAGAAACAGATGAAACAACTTGTCCGCCAAGAGAAATAAGTTGATCTTCTATTTCTTTTCGAGGACGACTTAAATTTCCAGTAATGGCAAATGTAAGGTTGTTTAATTTAAAATTTCCAATTTCTAATTTCGAATCTTTAATTGTGACTTGAGAAAAAATAGATTCTAACCATTCTTTTCGAGCATCAATCCCCTCCTTTATTTTTTTAGCTAAAGTTATTTGAAAACCGGGAAGTGATTCTAATTTATTAACAGTTAAATCCAAAATTTTTTCTTTGGTATCGAAAGCGGCGCTAATTAATTGTTGAATTCGTTTACCACTAAAATTAGGGATGCTGGCAGCGGTCAGAATTTGTTTTAAAGTTAGATTTTTTTTATCTTGAATTTGTTTAATAATATTTTGACCTGATTTTTGACCAAGTCCAGCTAGATTAATAAAATTATCGATTGTAAGTTTATAAAAATCACCAGGAAGTCTAATTAAATTGGCTTGATGGAGTTTTTCAATGGTTTTGTCAGAGATGCCTTTGATTTCCAAAACGTCACAAAAGAGTTTTAGGGATCCAAGAATTTGGGCGGGACAGTTTTGAAGGTTAGGACATTTTAAAAATTTGGATTGGACGATTAATAAGGCTCCACAAGAAGGACAATTGGTTGGAGCAATGATATGACCTGTGGTTACTTTATTAACAACATGATCTATATGAGGAATAACATCACCACGGCGACTGATTTCGACAATGTCATTAATATTAATATTTTTTTCTTTAATTAAATCGTAGTTGGCTAGAGAGGCAAAAGTAATGATAGCTCCAGAGATTTCAATTGGATCGACTTGGGCTACCGGAGTAATCATACCAAGTGGCCCAACTTGCCAATCAATTGAGGCAATTCTGGTTTGACTAGTTCTGGCGGGAAATTTGTAAGCAATCTGACCTTTTGGTCGATTATTCTTTACACCCAACTGGTGTTGAATTTTTTGATCATTAATTTTGATAACTAAACCATCTATTTCAAATGGATAACTAAGACGAGTTTCAATTAAGAATTTTTGATAAATTTCTTCAATTTGATCAAAGTTTTGACAAACAAAAGTTTCAACAGCAGTGAAACCAAGCGATTTTAAAAGATTTATTTTATCTAGCTCTGTAGAGACGTTCTGCAGAACGTCTCTACAGAATAAATCAACAGAAATAAGATAGCAGTATTCGCTGAATTTTCCATCTAATCTTTGAGAAATACCTGAAACAGCGTTTCGCGAATTACTGTAGAAATCCTCTGTCCCTCCCGCAGCTGCGGGAGGGACATCTCCCTTAACAGGGCGACTTTTTATAATAGAATTTAATTTTTGGAAATCTTGTTCTAACATAACAATTTCACAACGAATTGAGCCAGTAAAATCATCTTTAAATTTAGGGACAAAGTTTTTCATTTTAACTACATTTTGAGTTATGACATCTCCTATTTGACCATCACCTCTGGTGATGGCTTCGACAAATTGACCATTTTGATAAATCATTTCTAAAGAAATACCGTCACATTTTGGTTGGACAATAAATTCAGTATTAGTAGGGATTTTTTTTAATTCAAAATAATGGATGAGATCTTTTATATTATTCACTTTGTTTTGAGAGCCCATGGGCATGGAATGCTTTTTTTTATCAAAACCAGTGTTGAAGTTTTTATGACCAGCTTTGGTAAAAATCCTGTGATAAGGCATTTTTTGACGCAAAATCTCTTCGAGAGTGTCGTAAGTGGCATCAGACATAATTGGTTTGCCACTGGTGTAATAGACTTTTTTAGCTTCCATTAAAAGCTCGCCAAGTTTTTCGGGAGTGATGGTTTGAAGGTCGATAGAATCGAGAGTGATCATGCTTAATTATAAAGCATTTTAGGTTAGTATTTTTTGAGCCATTTCATGGCAAAGACTATTGGCTTTATTTCCCATATTATGGAAAGAGTGTTCTTGTTGACTATACTCGTGAACATCTGCTCCTAATAAATCTAGGTGTTGTTCGACAAGATATCGAGATGTTTCGTAAGCAATAATATAATCTTGATCTTTTTGGGGTATTTTTTCGTTAATTAAAATAAAATTTGTATTTGTTGTTTCAGCAACAACTAAAATTCCTAAATTTTTATCACATTTATCAAGGTTACAAGTTACAACTTGTACATTTAAAGAATTAGCAAATTCTGTTGGGTTTATAGATCCATTTAATTTTTTATAATTTTCTATTGTTTGATTAAGTATTGTTCTGATTTCTTCAGATTCTGAACTTAGTCTTTGATCAATTAATGTTTGTCGATCTACTTTTTTTAAAGTATCTATATTTACCCTTTCAGGCTTATATTTTCTTCTTTCTATTGGCATAAAAATTAGTTATTTATAATTTGGGCTATTTTAGCATAAAAGATAATAAGGGTTTTTAAGTTAATTTAAGCGTTGGTGATGCAATAATAGGCGCCTTTGGTAGAACCACGTTTTTCAACTGCACCACTGTCGATTAGTTTTTTAAGATCACGCCAAATAGTGTCATCAGAAACCATAGGAAGAAGTTGTTGAGCATCAGGCATTCTAAGTCCTCCAAATTGTTGCATATATTCAACTAATTTAATTTGTCGTTCTGTTAAGTGAAGTTGTTTACCACCAAGTTTTTGTTTTAATTTAATATCACGAGAGAGAGATTGAACTTTAGCTTTAACACGGGATAATTCAATAGCTAAAGCTTCGGTAAAATAATTAATCCAATTGGTCATATCTCGTTTGAAAATATCTGTTGAAAGTTCGTGAGTGGTTTGAAGAGTATTGTAATAACTTTCGGCATTGCGATCAAAATATTCTTCAAGAGAAAAAAGACGACGAATGTCATAACCTTCAACATAAAGAGGTAACATAGCAAAAGCACGACTGACACGACCATTGCCTTCAACAAAAGGATGGATGGCAACTAAAATATATTGAGAAATAGCTGCTCTGATGGCAGGATGGATTTCCAAAGATGATGGACTTTTGAGCCAATCAATAAAATCAGCAATTAAATATGGAACTTCAACGGCTGGTGGTGGTCGGTGAGCAATTTCACCAGTACGAGTATTTTTTAAGACAACTTGTTGATGACGATATTTACCACAATCTTCCTCTGGTATAATTTTATCGGTGGTTAATTCGTGAATTCTTTTAATAATAGTTTCACTGTAAAAAAATGGCCTATTTTCGTCTTTTCCAGAAACGGGTACAACTTTTTCTTCTGGAAGGGGCATGTTGGCATCGTATAAAGACCATAATTCTTCTAGATAAGAAACAACATTTCGATAGTTAATGACTTCTTGAATGTCGCGTTCAGTGGCAGTGATTTTTTGACCCTCGACTAATTTGGCTACTTCTTGAAAAGTTAGATCATTTCCTTCAATTCTGGTACCAAAATGGACAGTTCTAATAATGGCTTCTTGTTGAAATTGTTTTTCGTAAGCAGGGATTAGTGGTGCTTCATCAATAACAGCTTTGGCACCTTCAATGGTACCAATATTTTTTAAAATCTGATTATTGATTGAAAAGATGGGGTAAAACATCTAAGAAGGATTATAACACTTTTTTGAAAATTGATAAGGGGAAAGTGCGGGAATTAAAGCTTCCTGTTCACCCGCAATTGCGGATGAACTTCCTCCCTTAAAAAAGGAGAAAATAAAATTCTCCCTTTGTTAAGGGGAGATGTCGATCCCGCCGTTGCGGGAGAGACAGAGAGGTTTTAACTTAGAAATATATAGTCTAAAGCGCTTTTGGGATCGACGTTGGCATTTATCATTTGAATAGCTTTGATTATTTTTTCAATAGTTTCTTTGGTCTTTAAATTTGGTTTTTGAATGAGTTCCTGCTGATAAAGATAAAGTTCATTTTCGAGCATGGGTAAAATTTCTTCTTTGTTTTTGCCTAATTTTTCGGATAAAGTTAAGTCTTTAGTTAAGTTGCCGGTGATTTCAATTTGTTTTTTATTTTTGTGTGAGTCGTGCCTCGCCCCTGCAAGTTTAACGGTTTGACATCGGGAAATAATGGTTTGAAGAATACTTTTAGTTTTATTAGTGCTTAGAATAATATAATTATTTTCTCCTGGTTCTTCGAGATTTTTCAGTAAAGCATTTTGAGATTCATTGTTAAGGTTTTGAGCTTCTAAGATAATTATTACTTTGTTTTGATGAGAAAATGGTTTTTGGGAAAGAAAACTGTTGATTTGACGAACTTGATCTATCCCCCACCCTGAATTTTCATCTATTAATAAAATGTCGGGGTTATTTTGATTAAATTGATGGTCTAAAGTGGCGCAAATTTGATCAATTTTTTGATTGATGGAATCTTTACTTTTACCGATAATTAAGGTTGATGGAAATAGATTCATAATGTATGATGATTATATACTATGAATGATGCTGCCTCAAAAATATACAAGAACTTAAAGGATGTTCTTTTAGAACAGGGTTTTATTACGCCTGAGAAAGCAGAAGAAATTAATTTAAGACAATTAAAAACTGGAGAAAGTGAAGAAGAAACTATCAAAGCTTTGAGGTTAGTAACAGATATTGATTTTGTTAAAGCAAAAGCTTTATTTTTAAGAGTTCCTTTTGTTGATTTAGAAAATATTGCTTTTTCACCAGAATCTTTAGCTTTGATACCGGAAAGTGTGGCTCAAAAGTATAAAGTAGTCCCCTATAAGTTAGATACAAAAAACAAAACTCTGTTTGTATCGATGGCAAATCCTTTGGATTTAGAGACAATTGAATTTTTAGAGAAAAAAACAAATTACAAAATTAGTGTAACCATATCTTTAGAAAAACAAATTGTTAGTTATATTAATGAAAAATATATAAGAGAAAAAAATATAACTTCAGAGGTAACTCGAGCTTTAGATGAAAGAAAAGTTGAAGAAAAAAATTTAAGGATGGCCGAAGAAAAAATAGCAGTAGAAGCTCCGGTGGCAAAAATAGTGAATACTATCTTAGAATATGCAGTTAAATCTCGATCTTCTGATGTTCATATTGAGCCACAAGAAGAAAGTGTTCGAATTAGATACAGAATTGATGGTATTTTACAGGAAAAATATTTATTACCTAGAAACGTTCAAGATGCTGTTGTGTCGAGAATCAAGATTTTGTCAAATTTAAAAATTGACGAAAAAAGAGTACCCCAAGATGGTCGTTTTTTCTTTTCAACTGATGGTAGAGATGTTGATTTGCGAATTTCAACTTTACCAACAACTTATGGTGAGAAAGTGGTTATGCGTTTACTTAATAAATCTCAAAAAGTGCCAACTTTACAGGATTTAGGTTTAAGAGGTTTGGCTTTAAAAAATTTAATGAGTTCGATCCAAAGACCCCATGGAATTATTATTGTTTGTGGTCCAACTGGTTCTGGTAAAACAACTACTTTGTATTCAGTTTTAGATTTGGTAGCAACTTCTAGAGTTAATGTGGTAACTGTTGAAGATCCAGTGGAATATCAGATGAAAGGAATAAATCAAGTTCAGGTAAATGTTCAAGCTGGTTTGACTTTTTCTTCAGCTTTAAGATCGTTTTTACGCCAAGATCCAAACATTATCATGGTTGGAGAAATTCGTGACCAAGAGACTGCCGAATTGGCAGTGAACGCAGCTTTAACTGGTCATTTAGTTTTTTCCACTTTGCATACAAACGATGCTTCTGGTGTGCCTCCTCGACTTTTAGATTTGGGAGTAGAACCATTTTTATTAACTTCTTCTTTAAATTGTGTGGTTGGTCAAAGAGTATTGCGAAAAGTTTGCAAAGATTGTGTGACAGAAATGGAAATACCTAGAGAACAATTAGATGAAATAAAAAGTACTCTAGGTCCTATCTTTAATATGCTTGAAGACAAATTCAAAAAAGATGGTAAAAGTTTAACTATACCTAAAGTTGTTGGTTGTGAAAAATGTAATAACACTGGTTATTTAGGTAGAATTGCTATTTATGAGGTGATGCCTATTACAGAAAAAATAAGTAAACTAATTGTTGAAAAAGCAGCGGCTTCTGATATTCAAAGATTAGCTATGGAAGAAGGAATGTTGACTATGAAACAAGATGGATATGTAAAAGTTTTAGAAGGAGTAACTAGTTTAGACGAAGTTATTAGAGTTGCACAATACTAAATTAATAATTAGGTCGTAGATGTTAGATCGTAGATAAAATATAAATTAAAAATAAACAAAAATGAATACAAAAATGGAAGAAATTTTAAAATTTGCTGTAGAAAAAGGAGCATCTGATGTGCATTTGATTTCGAATGTGCCACCGAAAATTAGAGTCAGTGGAGATTTGTTAAATGTAGTTGGATTTGAAGAAGCTAATAGTGATTTAAATAATGCAATGGTTTTGTCTTTGTTGAGCGAAGAACAGTTAAAAGTTTTTAGTAAAGATAAGGAATTAGATTTTTCTTTTGAAGCGGTTGGAGTTCGTTTTAGAGCTAATGTTTATTTACAAAAAGATAATCCAGCTTGTGCTTTGAGATTAATTTCTTCTAAAATACCAGAATTTGAAGATTTGAATATTCCAGAAGTTTTAAAAACTTTTACAAAATATAAACAAGGTTTTGTTTTGGTTACTGGTCCAACTGGTCATGGAAAGTCAACAACAGTAGCGGCTATGTTGGAATTAATTAATAGGGATATAGGTGGACATATTTTAACTATAGAAGATCCAGTTGAGTATTTATTCCAACCACAAAAAGCAATTATATCTCAACGAGAAATAGGGGGAGATTCTAATGACTTTGATTTGTCTTTAAGATCTGCTTTGAGACAAGATCCAAATGTGGTTTTTTTAGGAGAAATGAGAGATTTAACCTCAACATCTGCAGCCTTAACAATTGCTGAAACTGGTCATTTAGTATTTTCTGTTTTACACACTAATTCAGCAGCTCAAACAATAGATAGAATTATTGATATTTTCCCAGCAGAATCTAAAGATCAAATTCGGGTTCAATTATCAACAGTGATTACGGCAATTGTATCTCAGAGGTTAGTTCCAGCAATCGCTGGAGGTAGAATTCCAGTTTTTGAAATTTTAGTGGCAACACCAGCAGTTAGAAATGTTATCAGAGAAGGAAAATCATTTATGATTGATAACATTATTCAAACTAGTTCTGATGTAGGAATGGTAAGTTTTGATACTTATTTAGCTAAACTGGTTTTAGCTGGCAAAATTACAGAAGAAGTGGCTATTAGTTATTCTACTAACCAAGTTGAGTTACAAAACAAACTAAGACGTCAAAAAATATGACGAAATTTTTTTATAAGGCTAAAGATTGGAACGGTAAAATGATTAAGGGATTTTTGGATTCCGAAAATGAAAAGAATGCTTTGGAATCGATTAGAGCTGGAGGATTGATTACTTTATCAATAAAAGCGGAAAATAATTCTATTTTTTTAGAAATTTATAAAAAACTTTTTTCAAGAATTAGATTAAAAGAAATCGCAAATTTTACCAGACAATTATCAACTATGATGACGGCTGGTTTGGCTTTGACTGATACTTTATCTTTATTAAAAAATCAAACAGAGAGAACAGGTTTGATGTTTGAAGTTTTAGATTATACTTTGTCTACTGTTCAAGGTGGCCATTCTTTGGCTGATGGTTTGGGAAAATATAAAAAACATTTTGGAGAGGCTTATATTGCTTCTGTTGAAGCTGGTGAAGAAGGAGGGGTGTTGGAAGAAGTAATGTCAAAACTGGCTGATAGTTTGGAAAAACAAAATGATTTTAATAGTAAAGTTAAAGGAGCCATGATTTATCCAATAATAGTAGTAGTGGGAATGATAGCGGTGGTAATAATTATGATGGTTTTTGTGATTCCTAAATTAATAGGTTTATATGCTGACTTTGATGCTAAGATGCCTGCTTCAACTCAGATTTTGATGGGTATATCTGGTCTTATGGTTAAATTTTGGTTTTTAATTCCATTTTTAATTGTTGGTCTTTTTGCAGTTTTTAAGGTTGGTAATAAGAATGCTAATTTTAGGCTTAAAAAAGATAGTTTGAAGCTAAAAATTCCAATTATTGGGATTTTAACTCAAAAAACTATTTTGGCATCAACAATCAGAACAATGTCAATGCTTTTATCAGCAGGTATTCCTTTGGTTGAAGCTTTGAAAATTATATCGAGTGTGGCTGGAAATGAGCTTTATCGAGGGTCTTATCTAAAAATAGCTGAGAGGGTGGAAAAAGGTTTTAGCATTGCTAATTCATTTGAAGAGACTGGTATTTTTCCAGTCTTAGTTAATCAGATGGTGGCGACTGGAGAATCAACTGGAAAATTGGATAGTGTTTTATTAAAATTGGCTGATTATTTTTCAAATGAGGCAGAACAATCAGTAAAATCTTTAACTTCGGCAATAGAGCCAATAATTATGATTGTGTTGGGTTTGGGGGTGGCTTTTTTGGTGGTGGCAGTTTTGATGCCAATTTATAATTTGACTTCAAGTATGTAGTCTAGCTCTTGACAGGCCAATTTTATTGGTGAATAATGAATTAATACAATTTAATATTTATTAAAAAAAATGATGAAACTACTAAAAATCCTTCGACAAGCTCAGGATAAACAAAACGGCTTTACTCTGGTGGAGCTTTTAATTGTTATTGCTTTGATTGCAATTTTATCAGTTGCAGTTTTGGCAACTATCAATCCAATTGAGCAATCAAATAAAGCTCGAGATGCTAAATTCAAAAACGATGCGGCTGAAGTTTTAAATGCTTATGAAAGATATTATGCTTCTCAGAATAATTATCCATGGAATGGAGCTACAGGTGAAAATAAAGCTCTAGAAGGTCAAGCAAATATAGCTTTTGTTTCAACAGATTTTAGATTTGGTGTTTTAACAGAAGATAATGATAATGGTTTATTAATTTCAACTTCTGAATTAAAAAGTTCATTTGCAGGAAAAGAACCTTTTGTTTTTGATGGTGATTCCGAAGTTGATCTTGAAAGTAATAATGCAATGTATGTTTTTAATGGTGATTCTACTTATGTTTGTTTTTGTCCAAAAGCTAAGGCGAATAGAGTTGATACTGTTGGTGCTAGTTTAAAATGTCTTAGGGATGTAAATATAAAAAATGGAGAATTATCTAATAATGCAAAGCTTTTTGATGTTGGTACTGATACTTGTGTACAAGCTGCATCACCAACAGATGTGAATAGTCCTAATTTTTGTAATCTAGATGACACTGATCATGTATATGCTAATATGATGTGTGTACCAGAAGGTAGGACAGGGGAGGCAGCAGCACCAACACCAGCAACACCAGCAACACCAGAAACACCAGCAACACCATAATAGTATTTCGTCTTTAATTTTTAGAGAGATTTTTGAAACCCCTCTTCGAATCAAATCGGAGAGGGGTTTTTTTTGAAACCCAATCTCCCTCTACCCCCTCTTTCATCCTTCGACAAGCTCAGGACAAGCGCGAGGGGGGGGAAATCAAAACCTCTCTGTTCCCCGCATCCGCGGGGAACATCTCCCCTTAAAAAAGGGAGGGGTTAAAATATGTTTCTAACTAAAACCAATTTGTTGTAGTTTTAATATCTATTTGATAGAATATCTTTGATCTTGATGATCTTAAATAAGCTAAATCCCTCCAGTTCTGTAATAGGACCTGGAGGTTTTTTTTGGCCATAGGCCAATCAGTCTTTGACTGATATTATTTAATTAACTATGAAAAGAATTTTAACAATAATTGATGGGAGTAATTTTTATCATGGGAGTAAACGTCTTTGTCCAGAAGTTCATTTAACGAACTTTAAATATCGAGAATTGATTGAGGGAATGATTGGCCAAAAAAATATAACAATATTATATTGCGTTGGAGAAATTAAAAGAGAAAATAATGATAAAAAATCTGAGTGGATGTATGCTCAGCAACAGTCTTTGTTTTACAATTTGGAGAAACAGAATATCAGAATCTTTAAAGGTTTTATGTTAAAGAGTGATGGTAAATTTCACGAGAAAGGTGTTGATGTTCGAATTGCTGTGGAAGTTTTGAAGGGAGCATTAAAAGATGAATATGACAAATGTCTTTTATTTACTTCAGATACTGATATTATTCCAGCAATTATAGAAGCTATAAAAGTTAAAAAAGAAATAATTTATGCTGGATTTGAGAATAAACTGAGTAGAGCTATGATTAGAAATTGTTCGGATACATTGATAATAAAATCAAAATTAATTAGAAAAGTGAATAGATTTGATAAAAAATAAATTATGGATTTTTTTGTTTTATTTATTATTTTTGTTTTAGGGTTGTGTTTTGGAAGTTTTGTAAATATGCTTGTCTATCGAACTGCTGTGCGGTACGAAATTTTTAATTCGAAATTTGAAATTTTAAAAAATAAAGAAAAAAGATCGTTTTGTGATTATTGTGGTAAGCAATTAAATTGGTATGAAAATATTCCAGTCTTTTCTTGGTTGATACAAAAAGGTAAAACTAGTTGCTGTCATAAAAAATTGCCAGTCTCCTACCCTGTTGTGGAATTATTAACTGGTTTTTTATTTTTAGTTTATGGAATAATAATGGCGCCCCGCGGAGGCGGGGCGCCATTACAAATGGGATTAGGTTTAATCATTATTATTTTGTTGGTATTTAGTGCAGTGTTCGATTGGAAATATATGATTTTGCCTGATTTTTCAACAGGAATATTAGTCTCTAGTGCGCTGGTACTTTGGTTCTCTAGATATTTTGGTGAATGGAATTATTTATTGTCGGCATTAGTGGCCAGTGGATTTTTGTTAATTTTAAATTTGATTACCAAAGGTGAAGGAATGGGTATGGGAGATGTAAAGTTGGCTGTTTTTATGGGGTTATTTTTGGGATATCCTAATATAATAGTGGCTTTTTATGTGGCTTTTATACTTGGAGCAATTGTGGGAATTATTTTAATGATTTTCAAAAAAGCCAAGAAAAAAAGCCAGATTCCATTTGGTCCTTTTTTGATTTTAGGAACATTGGTGGCATGGATTTTTGGAAATAATATTATTAATTTAGTATTTAAAACCTACCCCTTTCCCCTCCCTTAAAAAAGGAGGGGTAAAATAAGATAGAATTAATTATGAAAAAGTCTGGTTTTACATTAGTTGAGATTTTGATAGTCATTACTATAATTGCTATTTTTGGAGTGATGGCAATTGGGATTTTTAATGCTAGTGGAATACAAAATAAGGCTAGAGACGCTCAAAGGAAGAAAGATTTAAATAGAATTAAAGTGGCTTTTGAAGAATACTTTAATGACAATGGAAGTTATCCTGATGGAATTACTGGTTGGAATATAAGGTCGAATTGCGGAAAAAGTATTTCGAGTTTTTCATATTTAAATCCTTGGCCTTGTGACCCAACTGGTCAACCTTATAAAATAATTGTTGAAATTAAACCTAACAGATTTATGGTTGGAGCTATGTTGGAATATAAAAAGGATAAAGATATTATTAATGGTACTGGACTTGGTGTTAATTATGGAGTGTCAAGCTCAAATATTTTATGGAATAAATTTAATGTTTATTAATATAAATAATATGAAAAAAATAAAAAAGATTCAAAATTCAAATCAAAACCCACCCACCCTGCGGGTACCCTCCCTTGAAAAGGGAGGGATAAATTTTATTGAAATTTTAATAATAATAGTATCGGTGTTTGTTTTATCTTTTATAACTTACAAACAATTTGCTTTAGCAAAGGCAAAATCTAGAGATTTACAAAGAAGATCGGATTTACACGAATTTTCTAAAGTAATTAAAATGTACCAAGTCGATTATGGAAAGTTGCCTAGTGATGAATTGATCAATAGTCTTTGGGGAACAAAGTTTGTTGATATAGATTATGTTTATGCAGCTTCAGTACCAAAAGAAAAATATGGAAATAAAGAATATTGTTATCAAGCTTCAGCTGATGGATCTTATTTTAAGATGATGGCTGAGTTTGAAAATAAAAAAGATGAAGATTGTAAAAAAGAGGGACAGTTGTGCGGTGGGATTAAATATTGTTATACTGATATTGTCTATATTAATCCTGAACAAGAGAATTAGTTAGATAAATAGATAAGTAGTTTATTAGATAATTAGAAATGATTAATAAAATTAAAAAAATCCTTCGACAAGCTCAGGACAGGGGTTTTACCTTGGTGGAGTTATTAGTGGTGATTTCTATTATTGCTGTTTTGGCGGCAGTATTAATGGCTAATTTTATGGGAGCTAGAGAGAGAGCTAGAGATGCTAAAAAAATTCAAGATTTATATGCTTTAAAAAGTGCTTTGAGAATGTATTATAACGACAATCAAAGATATCCTGGAGTATCTGATGATACAAATTTTAATTTAACTGCTGATATTGGTTCTAGTTATATGACATCTATTGTTGGTATTGGTTATACGTATCAAAGAAAAAATAATGGAGATGGATTTCTTTTAAGAGTTGGTCTTGAATCTGGAGCTGGAAATGAAGATATTGAATCACAAGAAAAATGTGGTGTTACTTCTCCTGTTAATAAGATTTTTGCAGTATGCGCAAACTAAATTAGATCGTCGATGATAGATCGTAGATCGTAGATAAAAAATAAAAATGATTAAAAAAATTAAAAAAATCCTTCGACAAGCTCAGGACAGGGCTGGTTTTACGTTGGTGGAGTTACTAGTAGTGATTGCTATAATTTCGATTTTGACGGTTGTTTCATTGTCTTCTTATACTAGTGCTCAAATAAAAGCTAGAGATTCTCAAAGAAAATCGGATTTAGAAGCGGTGTCTAAGGCATTGATGATGTATTACAACGATGAGGGTAAATTTCCTGATTCTTTTACTTTTGGGGATGAAAGTGTGGGTTTTACTGGTGCTGATGGTATTGTTTATATGAGGAAAACACCTATAGACCCAAAAGATAGTCCTCCTTATGTTTATATTTACAAACGTTCTCTTGATGAGAAATCGTTTAATCTTTTTGCTGATTTGGAAAATAAAAAAGATTTGCAATGTAAAACAACTCCTCTATGGAATGTAAATGGAAAAACTTATTGTTACGGAATCTCAAGCCCAAACGCAACTGTCAAAAACTGGTGATAAAATTTTAGTTTTTACAGATTAGATTTTTTATTTTTAAAATAATGTAGAATTAATTATGAAAAAAAATAAAAATGTTTCGGGTTTTACTCTTTTTGAGCTTTTGGTGAGTATTTCTATTATTGGAATATTGACAGCCTTGGCGTCGGTGGCTTTTTCGGGAGCACAAAAAAAAGCTAGAGATGCTAGAAGAATGCAGGATGTAAGAGCAATTCAAACAGCGGCGGAACAGTTTTATTCACAAAGCCCTACATATTCTTATCCAACTGTTGGTTATACAGTTGGAACTGTTTGGGTTTCTGGAACTGGCACTACTGTTTTAGCAAGTTATCCAATTGATCCTAAAGGTGTTGAATATAGTTGTAGTTCATGTACTTTAAGTAGTTATTGTGTTTGTACTGATACTGAAGATGATAGTAAAAATGCTAATTCTGGTAATAATTGTGATTTTTCAGCAGTAACAAAAACTCATTTTTGTGTTAAAAATCAACAATAATTTAAAACCTCTCTAAATCTCCCCTTAAAAAAGGGAGACTTTAAAAAAATATGAATAATATAAATAAAATAAAACCACCCACAGCTAAAGCCCGCCTGCATCGACTGGATCGAAGACATTGCGGGCAGGCAGTTATGGCGGTCAGAGGATTTACATTAATTGAGTTGATTGTGGCGGTGACAATTATTAGTATTTTAACTGTGGTGGGATTGGTTAGTTTTACTGGAACAAACAAAAAAGCTAGAGATAGTCGAAGAATGGCTGATTTGGAGAATATTAGAATGGCATTGGAACTTTATCGACAAGGGACTGGAAATACATATCCAACTGCTAGTGCTTTGCCTAGTAGTTTGGTATCAACTTATATTGAAAAAATACCTGTAGGACCTAAAAATGAAAGTTATTCATATACTAAGATAACTGGTTATACCTATCGTATTTGTGCTCGCGTTGAGGATGTGGGTTCTACTAGTGCTGATGTTAGTGGTTGTACAGTGGCATTACCTACTGGTTATGTTGGTTATTATAAGGTGACAAATCCATGAAAAATCAAAACCCTTTGGTACTTCGTACCACCTTTCCCTTGACAGGGCACTTTAATTCTAATTTTGGTTTTACTTTAATTGAATTGTTGGTGGCGATAACTATTGGATCGATTTTGATTGGTTTGGCTTCAGTATCTCTAAATGGATTTAATGAACAACAAAAAGTGAAAGCAGTCAAACAAGAAGTACTGTCTAATTTAAGATTGGCTAGAAACTATGCCATTACTGGTCAGCTTCCAAACACGGCCAATAAGGTGGTAGTAACAATAAATAGTGAAGGTTTAATGGTGATAGGTTTTCAAAATGCTTCTAATAATTCTGTTGGAACTCCTAAGTTTTCTAAAGATATTACTCCTAAGGGAGTTGGTGTTACTTTTAGTAATCAAGTTAAGTTTAGTGTGACTGATGGTCGATCGATTCTTGGTAATATTTTAATTACTATTGCTGGAGGTGACTCGACAGAAGAAACAATTAATATTGAAGGATCAGGATTAATTTATGAATAATAGAAAAACCCCTCTAAATCTCCCCTTGACAAGGGAGACTTTAAATCAAAATAGGAAATTAAATGGTCAAAGTTTGATTGATGTAATTTTTTCAATAGGAATATTGGTTTTGGTTTTGACTGGAGTTTTGGTTTTGATTGTTAGTACTGCTAAACTTAAAACAATAGATTCAAAAAGAAGTAAAGCAGTTGAAATGTCTCAAAGATTGATTGAACAAGAAATTAAAAAAGCAAAAGATAACCCTTCTCTTTTTTGGACATTTCCAAAACTTCCTTACTCTGCTTCAACTGGTGGTTATAATTATGTTATTAATTATGATTGTAATAGTGATAAAAGTAAGTGTAATGGTGTTTTTACTATATCTTGGGGTGATGGTGAATCGTTATCAGTTGAAAGACTTTTTTTGAAAACTGGAATATAAATTAGATTATTAGATAAATAGATAAATAGATAAATAGATAAATAGATAAATATGAAAAAAAATAAAAAAAATTCAATCTCCCTAAATCCCTCTTTCACAAGAGGGACTTGTAAACAGAAAGGTTTTACTTTGATTGAGATTTTGGTGGTGGTGGCGGTGGTAGGATTTATTGTGCTATCGATAAGTAGATTAATGTCTGGGGTTTTTAGTTCTCAAAATAAAAATAAAGCAATAGATAAAATTGATCAAAGTGGAAGTTGGGTTTTAAATGAACTAAAAAAGAATATTTTAAATGCCAATAGTGATGGAGGAAATTTTATTTGTCCATCAAGTGGGATTGGAACGTCAATTTCAATAATTAGTAATAAAGATTTACAAGAAACTATACTTTCTTGTAGTGGTAATAAAATTTCTTCTTATTCGGCTACAAGAAAGGAGACCATAGTTCTTTTTGAAAAAAATAATGATTTAGAGTTGGTCAATTGTAGTGGTTTTATAAGATGCGAAGTCCCCTATTCTAAATTATCGAGTGTTAGATTTACTTTTACCCTAAAGGCGGGAGTTAGTACTTTATCAAGTGGAACAACCAGACCTTTTTTAATGGATGTAGTATTGAGGGATTGAGAAATCCAATCTTCCCCTTTTTGATTCAATCTCCTCTTGTCCCGACAAGTCGGGACTTTCCCCTCTTTAACACGAGGGGAGATATAATTTAACTTTTCAATCTTCCCCTTTTTGATTCAATCTCCTCTTGTTGGCAAAGCCAATTTTCCCCTCTTTAACACGAGGGGAGATATAAATTATATTTTCAATCTTCCCCCTTTTTGATTCAATCTCCTCTTGTTGGCAAAGCCAACTTTCCCCTCTTTAACACGAGGGGAGATATAATTTTTTAATGAAAAAAATAATTGATTTTGAAGTGATAAACTCTAAAAGAAATTGTGTTCGATATCAAAATAGTTTGACTTTTATGTCTCAGAGAAATAGAAAAAATATGACTGAGGCAGAAAAAATAATTTGGGGTAAACTTTTATTAAGAGATAAAACTGGTTACCGATTTTTAAGACAAAAACCAATAGATAGATTTATTTTTGACTTTTATTGTCCAAAATTATTATTAGTAATTGAAATTGATGGCGGTTCACATATTAAAAAGAAAGGGACTGATGAATTGAGAGATAAGTTTTTGAAACAAATTGGAATTACTACAATCAGATTTACTAATGATGAAGTGATAAATAATATTGAAATTGTAAAAAAGAAAATTAATGAATTAACTCCCCTCTTGTGAAAGAGGGGTTAGGGGGAGATTGGAATGATGGTTGTTGTTTTTTTTGATTTAAGATATATAATCCTCTTTAGATTATAGGTTATTTAAAAAATTAAAATGAGTGCTAAAGAAAGAATTATTGCTGGAGTTATGACAGGTGCAATGGCTTTTACCATGGCTAGTTGCCAGATTGAAGGACAAGAACCAACAAATGTTAATACTACTTCTATTTCAACAGAAACTACTACAAATCCTGATTTAAAGGATGTGGCGCCAGAGAGATTGGAATTTACTAAGGATTTTTTAAATCTTTATGATGAAAGTTCTAAAAGTGGTCATCCTGGTTTTGATAAAATTAAAGATTTTATTAGCCGAGACCAAATTATTAAATATGGCGAAACCGGAGAAACAGGTCAAAATTTATCGATAATTAAACATAATGATGGAAGTCCTGCTATAGCTTTGGTTAATTGTAGCGATAATGTGACCAATGTTTTTAAAGATATGGTTAATAATATGAGTGAATATGATGAAGATTTTCTTAAAATAATAACTGACAATGGTATGGTGGCTTTTATGGTTAATAGATTCCTTGATGAGGGTAATACTTTTTTCTTTAATAAGAGTGGATTAGTGGTTTCGAACTTAAAAGACCAAAATACTAAATATTTAGCTTTAGAAAGACCAGTATTGACTGAAAGTTTTGGAATTAAAATGCATCAGATAGGTGGTGATTATAAAAAATATGCTGGTTTTATTAAAGAGCAACTATCAAGTGATTGTTGGTGGAATTTATATAAAAAAAATGGACAAAAATTTTGTCAAGTGAATTCAGCTACTAGTTATATGGTGGCTAAAGATTTTTATGGTAAATGGTATGCTCCAGAATCTTTAAAGGATGAAAAAATACAAAATTTAATTAATGAAGCTAGAAAATTGGTTTCGCTTTTTGGGGGTAATGAAGGAGAAATTTTGAAAAATGTTGAAGATAGACCTGACTTCACTGGTGAAGAAAATTTTTAGAAAATAGTTGATTTTTTCTGTTGATAGTATATAGTTTTACTAAATGAATGAATCTGGTAAAAAATTTGATTGGGGTTTATGGTTGTCTTTGGTGGTGATTGTTGGTGGAATAGTTTTTTTAGTTTTCATGGGATTTAAACTTGGTATTTTTAGTAAATTTTTGAACAATTCTACAAAGCAGAATGATGTTACCACATTGGAAACAAAATATTGTGCTTATGCCAAAAAAACTTTAGATTGGATGGATAAGAAAAGAACAGCAGATGGAAAATATGCTTTTTCTGTTGGTTGTGATAAGGAAAAAAAAGAATGTGCTAGGTTGATTGGAATTGGACCAGTTGGACACAACGACTTGCCAATTTTGTGGTCTAGGTATAAATATTTTCTGAAAACAAAAGATCAAAGCCAACTTTTGGTTATTAAAAAAGATATTGATATTTATTTTAAACAATTAGATTTAATGCCAATCAAAAATCTTTTTTGGAATTGTCGAATTTTGACTGAAATGAGAGATGAAAAAATATTAGGAGTTGATTATGTTAAAAAATTAGATAGTCTTTGCAAAACTAGTCAGTATCTAGATACTGACAATGTGGTAACTGGTAATAATGAACAAAAAAAGGTAATTGTAGATTTACCTTATCTTGATGGAGGGGTTTTGTCTAATAAAGATTTAGATAAATTTAAAAAAGATAAAAAGATTGATGGTAAATATTTTTTTCATGTGACTTATCCTAGTGACTTTGTGGCTAGATACAAAACTTGGGGTGATAAAATTGATTTGGATTTGGCTAATGCTTATTTTAATAAATTAATGATTGAATATTATTTAGGTCCTAAATATTTTTTGCCACAAGATAAATGTTTGCTAGCAATTTCTTCACTAGATTTATATTCAGTAAATAAAGATGAAAGATATTTGTTTTGGGCTAAAAGGATCCATCAGTATTTTTTTAAAGATATAATTGAACAAGATGCAAAAATCCCAGAATGTGCTTTGTTAAATAGAGAATTGAGTAGATATGATAGTAGCAAAGATTATAAAATAATCCAAAACCAACTGTTAGATTTTTTTATTGATAATTATTGGGATGGAGATGATGGTAAAAATAAAATAAGTGGTGATAATGGTTTTTTTCAAATTATTAAAAACTTTGTTCCACAAAAATATTTTAAAGAAAATGCTTTAATAGTTAATCTTTTATGTCCATAATTTTTCGAATTTTTATTGTTTTAGTTTTATTTTTAAATAGTTATAAATCTGTTATGGCTGTTGATAATTGTCAGAATTATAGTAGCTTTAGACAATGTGTTATGGATGCAAGTTCTTGTCTAGGTTCTTGGTTTCCTGCTGGTTACAGTGATTACTGTAATAGCCATTTTTATCCTTATTCGTATTGTTGTAAAAAGGCTGATCCTCCTACTCCTACTCCTACTACTCCTACTACTCCTACTTGTTCTTCTTTAGGTGGAAGTTGTGTTAACGGTGATGGTAGTGTCTATTGTACTGGTAATGGTGGAAGTATAATAACAGGGTCGTGTTCAAGTGGTACTACTTGTTGTGACTTTTCGCAACGTACCGCTGAATGTTATTATGACTCAGAGTGTCCTGGTGATTGTGGAAAATGTATTAAGCCTACTAGTGATCCTTATGATAATTACTGTGGAACTGAATCACCTCAAAAGGGTTGGGATGCTATTTGTGGAACATCAAATGGTGGATCAAGTTGTTCTGCTCCAACAAGTAATAGATGTCCTTATGGAAATTTAGTCTGGATAGATAAGGTTGGTAGTGATGGTACTTTTAATTGGAGATGTGAAGGCGGTGATGGAATTTGTGGTGGAAACGCTGGAAATACTGCTTATTGTTCTTCTTATAAAATTCCCTCTTCAATTGGTGCTAGTGGACAATGTGGTTATCCGGTTGGTGTTAATGAATGTTTTGATAGTAGGACATATCCAACTTGTAAAAATGGAAATTTAAATATCATTGATGATGGTTCTAGTGGCGACAATTGGGTTGATTGGACTTGTTCTGGAACTGCTGGTGATTGTGGAGGAGGTAATGGAGCGACTGTTGGTTGTTCTCACCATGTGGCATATACAGTTAATGGTGCTTGTCTTAATAATGGTGGTTGGTTTGAAGGTCAACCTCCTAACCCTTGTTCTACTGGTACTGTTACTTGGATCGATAGTAATGCTAACCCAACAGATTATACTTATGATTGGAGTTGTAATGGTGTTTGTGGTGGAAGTAGTCCTACTTGTTATTCTCATAAAAATACTAGACCAATTTTTCAAAATATAGCAATTAAAAATACAAGTGGAGTTAGTGTTGGTAGTGAACTGTATCAAAGTAACTACTATAATCATATTTGTGAAACAGGTTTTGGTGGAACTACAGCCAGATTTGAAGTTACTTATACTGATGCTGAAGCTGGTGGTTATCGTGGTAGTGATATTGATTGGATCAAATTACAAATTGGATCAGAAGAGTTTACTACTACTAATTATTCACGTTCTGGTCAAAATACTACAGCTATCTTTGATATTAATTTATCTCAAGTTTCTGCGCGTGATGTCCAACGTATTTGGGTTAAGGCTAAGGGTTATAATTTACCCGAGAATGGTCATATTGGAACTAATAGATATTTCAAGTTTTGGGATTGTAAGGTGGCAGTGACTGGGTCTATTTATGACAGTAGTGGTGTTGATCCTATTAAATGTAACGTATATCCCTATCCAGGTTTTACTAAACTAATTACTTCGGCTGCTAATTTTAGAAGTTTGAGTTTTAATTCTTCTAGTGGTAATAAGGCAATGTCTGTTAGTTTTCCAAGTCCAAATTATTCCAGTGGTAGTAATAAATTGGTTTGGGGTGAAACTTACACTAGCTATTCATTCAATAGTAGTGATATATTGATGGAAGTTGACCCTAATTTTATGCACTTTAGAAGAAATGGGACATCTTGTATAGGCCCTATTTTTGAATTAAATAGAGCAAATGTTGATCCTTATGTTTCGTCAGTAGGAATTACTATTGATTTTACTGGAGTGGTTGATCAGGATCCATGGTGGAGAGTTGAAAATGGTGGAGTTTCTAGTAATATTAGAATTAATAACCGAGTACCAGTGACTTGTACGAGCAATTGTAAGGCTAGTACCACTGGTTTAGTTTCGTCTGTAAGTATTAACAATACTGGTCGTAGTAATGATTCAGCTTTTTCTTGGCATTATAAAGGCGTAGAGGCAAAATTGGCTAATACTAATTATGGTTATGACTATTTTTATAATAATTATTTTGTTAAAAATGGAATTGGATTGATGGCTGATAGTATGAGTGAAATTGGAACTAGTGGTGTATATTTTGTTGATGATAATTTGAATATTAATAGTAATAATGCTATTGCTTCTAATAAATCTTTGATGATTGTTGTTAATGGTGATATTAATGTTTCGAAGGATGTTACTCAGGTTAATGGCATTTTGGTGGCTAAAAATATTGGGGCTACTGGTCTAAATAACAGTCCTTTAGTTTTTAATGGTAGTCTTTATGCTGAGAATACTATTGATTTGTCTCGCGGTTTTAAAACCAAAAGAAATAATAATCTTAATCCAGCCGTTAGAGTTGTTTATAATCCAGCAATGATTTTCAAGCTACCACCTGAGACATCAAAAATTTTAACTAATTATAAATGGGGAAACTAAATTAGGTCGTAGATCTTAGATCGTCGATCGTAGAAAAATAAAAAAATGAAAAATAAAAAAACAAACCCTCTGTCCCGACAAGTCGGGACATCTCCCTTGACAGGGCGAATTAATTCTAAAAGTGGGCAGGTGGCAGTTATTGTTTTGTTAGTTTCAGCAGTGGTTTTGACACTTGGATTATCTACTTCTCGTAAATCAATTACTGATATTAAAGTCAATACTGATGAAGAATCATTAAAGAATGCTTTTAACATGGCTGAATCGGCTATTAATAACTATCTTGACAGTGGTAGTCAAGTTTATACTGGCTCTGGTGATAATTATAGTGGTAATGTCACTAAAACAAATATAGGAGGTGCTAATAGTTTATCTTCTGAAGGTTTGGTTTCGCCCAACTCAAGTCAATTATTTTGGTTGGTTAACCATAATGCAAATGGTAGTATAGGGACTACTTATTATTCAGGAAATATTAATTCTATAAGTTCTAGTGAAAATAACGTGGCCTTAAAAATCGATTATTTTTATATTCAAGGTGGTGCTTATAAGGTTGATAGATATGCTTGCCAATATTTTGGTTTTAGTTCTACTAAATCTTTAGGTTTCGATAGTCCTTGTTCTTCTTTTTCTCTAAATTATGTAAGTGGTAAAAAATCTTTATTACTTTCAATTACTCCTATTGGGTTGGCTACTAAATTAACTTTAAATGGAAGTTCTCCTTTTCCAGTTCAAGGAGAAGAATTGACTTCTGTGGGTACTGCTAATAATGGAGTTAAAACTCAAATTAAAGCTAGAAATTTGTATCAGATCCCTTCTTTTTTGACAGAAGCGGTGGTGGCTAGAAACATTATTAAGTAATAACTTGAGTCTATCTTAAAAAATCTATATACTTGATACTATGAGTAGCATATTGGGAATTGATATTGGTAAAAGTACGGTAAAAATTGCCTGTATTTCTGATTACAATTCAAAAATTATTTTAGAAACACTTGGTGAGAGTAGGATACCAAAATTTGAAAACATAGAAGATAATAATGATAAATTTCTAAATGAGGTTGGGAACATAATAAAAAAAATGCTCAATGACTTGAAAATAAAGAACAAGCAGGCAGTGGTAAGTTTGTCAGAAAATGAAGTTATTAGTCGACTGGTTAGATTACCTCCTTTAAAAGATAGTGAAATAATGGATGCTTTAAAATTTGAGGCAGAAACTTTTATCCCTTTTCCCTTGGAAGAAGTGGCTATAGATTATGAAATAATTGAAAGAGATGATAATGGTAAATTAACTGTATTTGTAATTGCAGCTAGAAATGAATTGATTAATAGTTATATTAAATTATTTAAATCAATTGGAATAGAGTTGTTAGCATTGGAATCCCCTGCTATTTCCTTAAGAAGAGTTTTGCAATTAAATATGCCAATGGTGGAAAGGGTGGTAGTAGTTGATATAGGAGAGAAATATTCTGATATTTTTAGTATTAACAAAAATAATGTTTATTTTGCTAGATCTTTGTCGGTTGGAGGTGAATCTTTGACTAGAGCCATTTCTTTGAACTTAAATTTGGATATGGCGTCGGCCGAGGAGTATAAAAAAGCTTATGGTATTAAAGAAATGGAATTGGAAGGTAAAATAAGAAATTCAATTATGCCAATTTTTAATGATATAGGTGAAGAAATTAGAAAAACTTTGTCTTTGTTTGTTGAAGATGTGGGAAAGAGTGCTGATCTTTTAGTTTTGACTGGTGGTGGAGCCAATATGCCAGGTATAGCCGAAGAGTTGGCAAAAATTTTAGGTCTAGAGGTTCAAGTTTTACAACCTTTTGCTAAAATAGATACTACCAAATCTCAATTTGGTTATAATCTAAATATAGATGGTTGTAAGTTTTCATTAGCGGTTGGTTTGGCTTTAAGGGGTCTAGTATGAAACAAGATTTAAATCTTTTACCATCGGTAGCTAAGTTTCAGGCAGCTAAGGTTAAATTAAAAAAGAAAATAATCTTTTTTAGCACTATATTTTTGGCTATTTGGGTTTTTTTATTAGTGGTGGTTTTTGTTTGGTTGGGAATAAACAATATATTACTAACCAGAGCTAAGAAAAATAATACAATGGTTTTAGATCAATACAAATCTTTGGTTACTAATGTGGTTTTATCTAAAAAAAACAAACATCAAGCTAAGATAGTAGGAAGTGTTTTAAGTAAAAGGTTTGAATATGGAGCTTCAATTGAAAAAATAATTAATTTATTTTCTGGGGCTATAATTCTTGAAGATTTTAAAATTGCAGATAAAAAACATTTTGTTTTAAATGGAAAAGTTAATGATGGATCTGAATTTATCCAAGTTGAAGAAATGATTAGGGATATTAATTTAGGATTGATGCCTGATTTTAAATCAGCCAAGTTAAGTAACATTTCTATAAAAGATAATGTTTGGATATTTGAAATGGGGGTTGATCTAATATGAAAAAAAATAATTTTTTTGACTTAAAATTACCAGATAAAATTTTTGGTTTAGATAAATCTTTTTTAGGTCTTTTTTTAATTCCTTTAGCTTTATTTTTATTATTTTTAATTAGTTTAAGATTAATTTTGATTCCTAAAATGAATGATATCTCCACTATTAGTGCAGAAATTAAGAGGATAAAAACTAATACTACTAAAATTAAAGAGCAAAATGCTTATTTAGCTAACTTAGATCAAGCAGAGTTGGAAAGAAATGCAAGTTATTTAGACAGTGCTGTTTTGAAAGATAAAAAGTCTTATTTGTTGGTTGGGATAATCAGATCAGTGGCAAATCGATTTAATTATCAAATTGATAGTTTTTCTTTAACACCTGGAGAAATAAAGAGCGATGAATCTTCTAAAATTATCAAATCGGGGGATGCAATCAGATTGCCAATAAATTTAACTTTATCTGGGCCAAAAGAAGAAAGTTTAAATCTAATTTTAGAATTAGAAAAAACATTACCTATTTTATTTATTGATAAATTTGAAAAGAAAGATTCTAAAAATTTGTCTCAAATTAGTTTGACAATTTCTTCTTATTATCTAGAGTCTAATCTAAATGTAGAAGCAAATAATATTGCCTTAAGTGATCTAATTTTATCGAAAGAAGAATTGGCTTTAATTAGTAGGATAAGTGGTTTTACTAAAATAGAAAACAATACGCTTGATGTGGGAACATCGGTAAATTTTAAAGAATACCAGAGAGAAAATCCGTTTAGTTTGTAAAAACTCAATCTCCCCTTGTTGGCAAAGCCAACTTTCCCCTCTTTAACACGAGGGGAAGATAATTTTGATGAAATGGGGAATTTTTTATTCTTTAATCTTGAGTAAGAAACGGGTGGTGGGATAAGAGAGATTTAAAATAGATCGGACAGATTTGATTATTTTTCCTTCTTTTCCAATTATTTTTCCAATTATTTCGGTTGGAGCATCAATTTCAAAAGTAATTAAACCATTATCTTGGGAATCAGTTATAACAATATCTTTGGCTTCAGTTTCAGGAATGATATTGGTAATAATGTGCTCTAGGGTATCTTTTATAGTGTTCATGATTAGGCTTCAGTTTCTTCAGTTTTAACTTCTTCAGTTGTTTCTTCTGGTTTAGTTTCTTCAGCAACTTCTTCGGTTTTAGTTTCTTCGATTATTTCTTCAGTTTTGACATCTTCGACAACTTCCTCGTTTTTGGTTTCTATAACTGCTTCAGTTTCAGTAACTTCTTCAGCTGGTTTTTCAACTTTAACTTCTTTTGGAGCTTTTACTTTTATTTTTTTAGGATATTTGTCTGGATTTAGAAGTTTATCGACACCGTCAGTGAGCTTAGCACCTTTTTTTTGCCAATCAGCTAGTTTTTCTTTGTTAATCTCTAAAGCTTTTGTTTGGGGTGTATAAAAGCCTAAATCATCGATGATTGGACCGTTTAATTTACTTCGGTCTTGAGCGATGACTATTCTATAAGTAATTTGATGGATTTTGCCACGAGGAGCAAGTTTAATTTTTAGCATATGGTGGATTATACAAGATTATTAAGTATTTTGGTAGCTTTAATTGAAGCATCTTCTTCAGCTTTCTGTTTTGAGTTGCCAATACCTGTGGCAATTAACTCTTCACCAAGGAAAACTGCGACTTCAAAATTCTTTTGATGATCTGGGCCAGATTCACCCATTGTTTGGTATTTTGGGGTGATTCCCCTCTTTGATTGGGCTATTTCTTGAAAAACACTTTTAGGATCTTTATAGATTTTTTTAGAAGATAAATCAGAAATACTTTTGTTTAAAACTTTTTCTAAAAAGTTAAAAGCAGGAGTGGTGCCACCATCTAGATAAATTGCTCCAAGAACAGATTCAAAAGTATCGGCTAAGATCGATGGATTGTTTCTGCCACCATGTCTTTCTTCACCTTTTGATAACAAGACAAAATCAGATAAACATATATTACTGGATATTAAGGCTAAATTTTGGGTGCAGACGATTAAAGCGCGAAGATTAGTTAAATCTCCTTCATCAAATTGAGGAAATTGATGAAATAATTTATCAGAAATCCAAAATTCAAGAATAGAGTCACCCAAAAATTCGTAGGTTTCGTTTGAAGGTAAATGTTGATCCCTGTGTTCGTTAATATAAGAACGGTGAGTTAGAGCATGCGTTAGTTTTTCTTTGTCTTTAAAAACATAACCAATTTTAGTTTGTAGTTCGTCAAGATTGTTGTTCATCATTTATATTAACATCTAGCTTTGATTTTTTAATAACAGTGCCAATAACTCCATTAACAAAAGAGGAGCTAGTTTCAGTGCCATATTCTTTGGCAATTTCAACTGCTTCATCAATAACTACTTTTGGTGGATTTTTTTTGAGATAAAATAATTCCCAGAAAGTATAGCGCAGAACACTTAAATCAATTTTATTGATTTTATCTATTGGCCATTTTGGAGCACTTTCGGAAATGAGTTTGTCAATTTCTGGAACATATTTAACAATTTCATCGAATTCTTCAGTTTTTGTTTCGATACCGCCACAGCCCCAAGCAAATAAAGCTTGGACGTTTTTAATTCTTTTTAAATGACGTGGGTCAAATTTGTTTTTCACTGTTTGCAATTAGAACATTCAAAGCCAACTAACTTTGGTTGACCACAATGTTTACAATTTAGAGTTTTGGCTATTTTAGGGCCAGTTTGAGAGGCTCTTCGTTTGCCTTGTCGGCGACTAGAGGGCCAGTGTTTTGGTAATGCTGTCATATAGGTAGTATTGTACCAGAAAAACTAATGATTTTTAGGGTTGATTAATTATTTATAGTAGTATCGGAAGTGAGGTTTTCGGAAGTGATTTGAGAAAAGTTGAAATCTGGATAATTTTTGATTAATTCTTTTAATATTTCTTGTCCTAGGCTGATTAATTTAGTATCGGAAAAACTGGCAATTTTTAAAGATGGGAAACCATGTTGAATGGTGGAAAAAGCTTCCCCTGGTCCCCTGTTTTTCAAATCATATTCGGCAATTTTTAGACCGTCATTATTTTTTTCTAAGAAATTTAGACGATCAATTGCTTTTTGATTATTTGATTCGGTGAAAAAATAACAATAACTTTGTTGGTGTCCTCGGCCGACTCGACCTCGAAGTTGATGAAGCCCCGCCAGACCAAATCTGTCGGCTGATTGAATAATAATTATGGATGAATTGGGGATATCAACTCCGACTTCAATTATAGGAGTGGTGACTAAAATATTTATTTCGTTATTTTGGAATTTTTTAATAATTTTTTGTCTAGCTTCTGTTTTAATTTTGCCATGAATTAGGTCTAATTTTAGATTGGGAAAAATTTCTTTGGATAAAAATTCAAATTCTTTGATAGCTGACTTAACACTGGCCATAGATTCGGAAATATCGATGAAGGGACAAACAATAAAAGCTTGGCAATTAGTTTTTTTGATTTCAGTTTCAATCCATTTGTAGCAATTGGATTTTTTATGATCGGGAACTAAAAAAGTTTTAATTTGAAGTCGATTTTGAGGTAAAGACGTGATGGTGGAAATATCGAGATTGCCAAGAATGGTTAAACTGATGGTTCTTGGGATTGGAGTGGCGGTCATGGTTAAGCAATGAGGAATTTTTTTAGATGAGCCTAAGAAAGATCTTTGTTTGACTCCAAATTTGTGTTGTTCGTCGATAATTAGTAAAGAAACTTTGTTTTTAATTTGAATTTTTTGATAAATAATAGCGTGGGTGCTGATAATTATGGCATTTTTGGGTATTTTTTTAATATCAACTTTTTTGGATCCAGTTAAAAGAAAAATAGGAATGTCTAAATCTTTTAATATTTCTTGAAAACTTTGGTAGTGTTGTTGGGCTAAAATTTCGGTGGGAGCGACTAAAACTGACAGTTGATTGTTTAAATGAGTTAGATAACAAGCAATTAGAGCAACAATAGTTTTGCCGGAGCCAACATCGCCTTGAAGAAGTCGATTCATAACTTGTTTTGGATTAGTTAAATCCGAAAATATTTCTGATATGACTTTGGTCTGGGAATCAGTTAGTTTGTAAGGTAGGGAATTAATTAGATCTTTAATTTTTTTATCAATAATTTTTGTAATTTTAATTTTACTTTTAGGAATTTTTTTAAGCCAATCTTTTTTAGAAAGATAGGATTTTATTTGAAGTGATAAAAGTTCTTCTGTGGCTAATCTATTTTTGGCTTGGGTCAAAATTTGAGAATTTTTTGGGAAATGGATTTGACTAAGAGCAGTTTTTAAATCTAGAAGATTGAATTTTTTAATTAGAGTTAGAGGTAAAGTTTCTTTGATTGGTTTTAGTAAATTATCCATTTGAGTTTGAATAATTTTTCGAAACCATTTTGAAGTAAGACCGTTAGTTTCTGGATAGATAGGAATTATTTGACCAGTGTTATGTTGGCCATATTCTGGAGAAATAATAGTTCTTTTATTTAAATAAAGAGAGACAGTGCCAGCAAAACTAAGGATCTCCCCTGTTTTGATGCTTTGGGATAAATAAGGTTGATTAAACCAAATTAACTCTATTTTGCCTGTATTATCGGCAATAATAGCTTTTTGTAGGTTTTTACCATTTCGAGTGTAGATGTTTTTGAAATCTAAAACTTTACCAGTAATGGTGACATTAGTATTTTCAATAATAGAGTTTATGTTGACAGAATGGGAAAAATCGATATAACGATTGGGGAAATGATAGAGTAAATCTTGGGGTAAATTTATATTTAGACGTTTTAATTTATCAAGAGTTTTAGAACCAATGCCTGGAATTTGAGAAAGGCTATCCATAAGTTATGATAACAAAGAAAAAACCCTTTGGTACTTCGTACCACCTTTCCCTTGACAGGGCACTTTTCTTTTTAGTTTTCGGGTTTAGTTTGGGTCAACATATTTTGTTTTTATGTTATGATTAGTTTATGAGAATTAAAGGTAAAACAATTCAAAAAACTATTTTAATAGTTGCCATGGTGGCATTGTTGATGTCTAGCTTAATAGCTCCTTTAATGGTTTTAATAAGATGAGAAGAAGTTCTATTGTTAAATTAAATAGGTTAAAAACCAATATTAGGAAAATGATTGGTTTTGATGATAAAAATTTTTGGTTTAATTTTTTCAGATTGTCTTTAATTTTATTAGCAGTTGGCTCAGTTGTTTTATTGTTTTTATTTATTTGGTTTTCAAAGGACTTACCAAACCCATCTAAAGTAGTTAGAAGAGATGGTTATTCAAGCAAAGTTTATGATAGGAATGGTACCCCTATTTTTGATATTTATGACCAAGCTAGAAGAGATCCAGTGGCTTTTTTGGATATTCCTGATTATTTAAAGAAAGCAACAATAGCAGTGGAAGATAAAGATTTTTATAAACATAAAGGATTTGATCCTTTAACTCCATTTAGAATTATTAAGAATTTATTTTATTTTGGAAAAGTAACCGGTGGTTCGACATTGACTCAACAATTAACTAGAAATGTTTTATTAACAACAGAAAGATCTTTAACTCGAAAAATTAAAGAGATAATTTTGTCGATTCAGATTGATGCAAAATATAGTAAAGATGAGATTTTGTCGATGTATTTAAACGAGGCTCCTTATGGAGGTGCTTCTTGGGGAGTTGGACCAGCATCAGAGCAATATTTTGGCAAAAAAGTCAATAAACTAAATTTAGTTGAGTCTGTAATTTTAGCTGGAATGCCTCAATTACCTAGTGTTTATTCTCCTTATTCAAAAACACCTACTGCTTATATAAATAGAACTAACCATGTTTTAAACAGAATGGTGGAAGATAGTTATATAAGTAAGGAGTTGGCCAAAGATACAATGGAACAGGTTAAAAACTATAAATTTGTTAGTAGTAACTCAACTACAAAAGCTCCTCATTTTGTTTTTTGGATAAAAGATTTATTGTCAGAAAAATATGGTGAATCAGTAGTTGAAGGTGGTGGTTTAAAAATTACTACGACTTTAGATTTAGAATTACAAGATAAAGTTCAATCGATAGTTACTGAAGAAATTGATAAGTCTGAGAGTTTAGGTATTAGTAATGGAGCGGCTTTAGTTTTGGATCCAGTTAATGGTCAAGTTTTATCGATGGTTGGTTCGAGAGATTATTTTTCAACCAAAACTGATGGTAACTTTAATGTGGTAACCCAAGCCTTAAGACAACCAGGTTCAGCTATTAAACCAGTGACTTATTTGGCTGGTCTTAAAAAAGGAATGACAGCGGCAACTATGATTATGGATACTCCGGTTACTTTTCCTGGAAGTGGTGGCCAGCCAAATTATAATCCACAAAATTATACTGGTAAATTTTATGGACCAATGTCTTTTAGGAATTCTTTGGGTAATTCACAAAATATCCCAGCAGTCAAAGTTTTAGCCACTGTTGGGGTGGAAAACATGTTGAAATTGGCTAATGATATGGGTTTATCTACATTAGCTCCAACAAAAGAGAATTTGAATAGATTTGGACTTTCAGTTACTTTGGGTGGTGGTGAAGTTAAAATGATTGATTTGGCTTCGGCTTATACAGCTTTTGCAAATGGTGGAACAAGTATGAAGCCAATTGGAATTTTAAAAGTTGAAGATAAAAATGGTAGAGTTTTGGAGGAATATAAAGCTCCTGATGGTAAAAAAGTAATGACACCACAAGAAGCCTTTATTATTTCTAATATTTTGTCAGATAATAGTGCTCGTGAATTAACATTTGGAGCAGTTAATGGTTTACAGGTTTCGGGATATCAAGTGGCGGTTAAAACAGGAACGACCAATGATAAAAAAGATAACTGGGCAATTGGTTGGACTCCAAATTTGTTGAGTGTGGTTTGGGTGGGAAATAATAACAACACTCCAATGGGGAAAATTGCTTCTGGTGTGTCTGGAGCTACTCCAATTTGGAAAAGAATAATGGTTTCTGCTTTACCAAAAAGGCCCAAGCAAGATTTTTCAATTCCAGACAAGATTGTAAATCTTGATGTTGATGCTTTGTCAGGATATATGGCTCATGATGGTTTTACTTCTAAAAAAGAATATTTTATTGATGGAACTCAACCATCAATACCAGATCCAATTCATTTGAATCTTAAAATTTGCAAAGGAGGAGTTAGTGGTTTGGCAACTTTAGAAGATGTGGCTAATAATAATTACGATACAAAGGAATTTATTAAACTTAAAGAAGATGATCCGGTGTCTAGAGATGGTAAAAATAGATGGCAAGAAGGTATTGATAAATGGATAGCTAGCCAACCTGATAATGGCAAATATTTTCCTCCTGAAAATTATTGTAAAGATGGTGGCTCGATAATTGTATCGATAGATAGTCCTAAGAATGAATCAACGGTTTCCAAACAATTTGATATTAAAATTAATGTTAATGCTTTGAAAAAAGTTAAAGAAGTTAAGCTTTGGATTGATGGAAAAGAAAAAAAGATTTGGTCTGAAAAACCTTATGAGATTACTATAAATGATTTGACTGATGGCCCTCATACGATTAAGGTTAGAGCGACTGATATTGATGGAAATAGTCAGGAAAGAGAGGTAAAAATTGGAGTTAATACTCCTTGGAATCCAAGTCCGACTTTGGTTGGTTCTACTTTGGGAATTGGTGCTACTAATAGTGAAATAGGTGAAACAGATACTGATACTGATGATTAGTCCCTAAAGATAGGTAAAAGTAGATTTTATTAGCTATTTAGCAGTCTAGTGTCTTGTCTGCTAGTGTGTATTGTGTGTGTATGTTTAAAAAGTAATTTAATTTAAATTTACAGAAAAGTTCAAATTAAATTGAAAGTTTTTAAGTGTAGTTGTTTAGCTTTTTTATCATCTAAATTAAAGTAAGAGGCTTGGAAGGTATAGCGATACTTGTCGGTTTTTGGATCATGATAAATATCAGTAATAACTAATTTCCAAAGTGATTCTGGACCAATTAATTTTGAATATTTATTAATTAGTTGAAGAGGATCTTCTTTAGTACCTAAAGTAACGTTAGCATCTAGAGTAATTATTTGAGAAGTAAGCTCGACAGCGTTGTTGAGTTGATTATTGGGAACATAGTTACTAACTGAAGGTAGATTATCTAAAATAATTTCAGCAAAATTATTATCGATGATATTAGTTTCTAGCTTTAGAGACTGAAGATCATTTTTAAGTTGTTCTTGATTGTAGTTATAAATACCAAGAGCTGTTTTTTCGACAAATTGGTCCCCTGCTTTGGAAAATATTTTGCCAATTTCAAAAAATTGAGTTTCTGGTAATTTAAAACGTTGATATTGGTCTAGTTGTTGAGCTAAAGATGGAATTAAAGATTGACGAAGATAAATGGCCTCTGAATTAATACTGTTTTCGGTGGTTATAACAGTTTTTTCATCACTTGGAGTGGTAACTAAAGGCCAAGATAAAATTTCGTCATAAGCAAGTTTGATTAATTGGTCTTTTAGATTTTCAATTAAATATATTTCAACTGGAGTGATGTCTTTTAATTCTTTGAAAGATAGAGGTTGGTTGACAGGTATTTTTTGATAGCCCCAAAAACGAATAACTTCTTCAACTAAGTCGGCCTCGATAGTAATGTCTGGGCGAATAGATGGTGGAATAACTAAGACCGTAGATGTTAGATTGTCGATCGTCGATTTCAGGCGGGTGAGACAGTCTATAGCAAAGTCGGTGGGAATTTCAATGCCAGCAACTAGGCTTGGTTTCTTTGGATCAAATTTTATTTTTGGAAGTTCTAGTGGATTTGGGTAATAATCAAAAAGATTTGAACTAGTTTGGCCTTGGCAATTTTCTAAAATTAAATTAACTAGATGATTAAAAGCAGTTGGTATTAATTCGGGGTCTAAATCCTTTTCTAGTCTGACGCTGGCCTCGGTCACAGATTTTAACTGACGACTGTTTTGACGGACTGTAGTGCGGTCATAGACGGCTAATTCAATGATAGTTTCAGTGGTATTTAGATCAATAGCACAAGATTCCCCTCCCCAGAAACTAAGACTAAGGGCTTTTTGGGGATTATTAATCATTAAAATGCTGTTATCTAAAACTAATTTTGAGCCATCAAGGCTAATGAATTCTTTATATTTAGAATTCATTTCCCAGATTAAATTGTCACCAGATTTGGCAGTATCAAAAGCATGATTGGGAATGCCATATAAGAACATAATGTAATTAGTTAAATCGACGATGGTGTTGATGGAATTAACTCCATGAAGTTTTAGAAAAGTTTGAAGCCAAAGTGGTGAAGTAGTGTTTTTTAAATCAGAAATTTTGATGGCCATGACTCGACGAACATTGTCGGTGGTGACTTGGATAGGTAAAGATTTTGAAGATAAATTATTTATGGTTGAAGATAGATTCCTTAAAGGAAGATTGTAAAAAACGGCTAAATCGCGAGCTAGGCCGTAATAACCAAGGCAGTCTCCCCTGTTTACTTTAATGTCTAGGTCAAAAATTATTTCATTGTCAATTTTTTCAAAGAAATTAGTGAAATGACCAATCATAGTTAAATCATCACGAAGTTTTTGGGGTTCGACTTTTAGGTCGGGTAAGAATTTTTGCAGATGAGAATAGATTAATTTCATAATTCGTTTGGTTTGTAAGCAAGATTACCGCCCATAAGGGTGCGGATGTCTTTAATATTTTTTTGAGCCATAGTCCATCGGTCGAGTCCCATCCCGAAAGCAAAACCAAACCATTCATTTGGATCAATTCCAGCCATTTTTAGAACTTTTGGATGAATCATACCACTGCCGCCCATTTCAATCCAACCAGCGTATTTACAAAGTGGACAACCCTTACCTTGGCAATTAAAACATTGCATGTCAGGACCAACACCAGGAGCAACTTCAGGATAGTATTTAGATCGATAACGAACAACAACTTTAGGTCCATAAAGGGTTTTAAACATCAAATCCATAGTGCCGATTAAATCTTTGATGGTTATGCCTTTATCAACTACAACAGCTTGATATTGATGAAAAACAAAGTGATTACTGCGATTAACTTTTTCATTTCTAAAAACAGATCCTGGGAAAGCGGCTCTAATAGGTAGATTTTTTGATTCTTGAGCCAATAAATAAGATTCAATGGTAGAAGTTTGAGTTCGAAGTAAGAATTCAGGTTCTTTGATATAAATGGTATCTTGCATGTCACGGGCTGGATGATTTTTGGGAACATTGAGACGCTCGAAGTTAAATTCATCGGTAGCAATTTCGGGGCCGTTATAAACAGAGAAACCTAACTTTCTAAAAACTTCATTTAATTGACGTTCAGTTTGAATAATTGGATGGAGATGACCAATTTTTGACATTTGGTATTTAGTTTCAGTTGTAGTACTTTTGGTACTAACAGTTTTTTGGACAGTTTTAGATAAAAGAGATTGTTCTAATTCGGTTTTTAATTGATTTAAATCAGTGCCATATTGTTTTTTTTCTTCATTAGGAATTTCTTTTATTTTAGAGAACAAATCATTGATTAGACCATTGCGACCGAATAATTCTATTCTTAGATTTTCTAATTCTTTATCTGTTTTAAGATTAGCAATCTTATCTAGATAATTATCTTTAATTAATATTAGATTTTGATTCATAGTTTATTTTAGCTGATTTATTCAAAAAAGCTCCCTTTCGGGAGCTTTTAAATTTTTTAGACAAGTTCCCTTGTTATTTTAAGGAATCAACTATGGTTTTAAATGTAGCATTATCATTAATAGCTATTTCTGATAATGTTTTTCTATTTAATTCAACTTTATTATCTTTTAGTTTTTTAATAAAGACAGAATATTTGATAGCAAATGGTTTTAAAGCAGCATTAAGACGGGTAATCCATAATTGACGCATATCTCGACGTCGAAGACGACGACCGACAAAGGCGTACATGCCAGCATGCATAACAGCTTCATGTGCGACTTTATATCTTTTGTGACGAGTCATCCAAAAACCTTTTGCGGCTTTGAGGACTTTTTTGTGTGCAGCTCGTCTGACTGTTCCGGTTTTAACTCTCATATTTTTATAGTTTACCTAATAACTTTTTAACTTTGATAGCTAATGCATTTGCGACTGGATGTTTACCTTTAAGTCGACGTAATTGTTTTTTACTCTTTTTTCGACGTAAATGTCGGTTAAAAGATGACATACGCAAAACTTTACCAGTTTTGGTAACTTCAAATCTGTTGGAAACAGATTTTTTAATTTTCATTTTTTTACTTTGTTTCTTCATTTTTTATTCCTCCAGTTTTTTTGGAAGGTGTGAATGTAAGCATTAATCTTTTTCCGATAAGCTTGGCTTCACCTTCTGCTAAACCAAAATCTTGTAAATCGGTTTTAACTTTTGCGATTAAATTGTGGCCAAATTCTGGATGATTCATTTGGCGACCTTGGAATTTTACACTTAATTTAATTTTATTTCCAGCAGTTAAAAATTTTTGAGATCTTTTAATCATGGTTTCATAATCACCTGGGCCTATAAATGGGCTCATTTGAATCTCTTTTAAGTCCCCTCCCTTGACTCCTTTTTTCTCACTTTTTAGTTTTTTAGATTCTTGATATTTAAATTTGGAAAAACTAATTAGTTTGACGACTGGAGGAATAGCATTGCCGTTTATTTCCACTAAATCTAGACCTGTTTCAAAAGCTTGTTTTCTGGCTTCTTCTAATGGAACAATACCAATTTGTTTACCATCATCGTCTAGAAGACGGATTGTTGGTGCGTTAATATAATTGTTGATTTTATAGAACTTACGGTTGTTATTAGTTTTGAAACTACTCATATAATTGGCCTATTTTACCAAAATCAGATCGTAGATGATAGGTCGTAGATCGTTGATTATTTGCATAAATTAAGAGATTTTTCTTTTATTTGAATATTAATTTGTTTTAAGAAATCAGTCAAAGACATATTACCGAGATCTTGACCATCTCGTTGACGGACAGAGATAGTCTTATTTTCAGCTTCACGACCACCAATAATAATCATGTATGGAATTTTTTCACCTGCAGCATTTCTAATTTTATTTTGCATGGTTTCAGACTTATCATCAATTTCAAATCTAATTTCATTATCAATTAAAATTTTACCTATTTCTTGAGCATATTCTAATTGATTATCTGTAATTGGAATTATTTTAATTTGAGTTGGAGCTAGCCAAATTGGGAAAGCGCCAGCAAAATGTTCAATTATTAAGGCTAAAAAACGTTCATAAGAACCAAGAATAGCGCGGTGTACCATGACTGGTGTTTGTTCACTACCATCTTTATCGGTATAAGCTAGACTGAATCTTTTTGGTGTAGCAAAATCAAGTTGAACTGTTGGAATTTGAATTTCATTACCCAAAGCGTCTTTAAACATAAAATCTAATTTTGGTCCATAGAGGGCAGCTTCACCTTCACATCTGATAGCTTTTAAGTCTAACTCGTTAGATACTTCTTCTAACATTTTTTCGCAAGTATCCCAATCTTCTGGCTCTCCAATATATTTTTCAGGATGTTTGTAATCTCTTACAGATAAAGAAATCCAGTTATTTTTCCAAAGACCAAGTGTAGTGTAAAAATCTTTAATAATATTAACCATATTTACAACTTCGTTTTTAACTTGATCTACTCGGCAGAAAGAATGACCATCTTCACAAGTAATAGCATAAACCCTATTTAAACCGCCAACTTCGCCGGCTTTTTCAGCACGATATTGTTTTTCTGATTCCATGTATCTTATTGGTAAATCACGATAAGATCTTGGTTTTGAAGCGTAAATTTGAGTTTGATGAGGGCATTGAACTGGTTTTAAAACAAAATCATGTTTACGTGAAGAAGTTACATGAAATAGTTCCTCTCCAAATTTTTTAGCATGACCAGAAGTTTCATATAATTCAATTTTAGCTAAATGAGGTGTACTTACTTTTTGAAAACCAAAACCACGACAAATTTTTTCTACATGTTTTTGTAATTCTTCTTTTAAAATAGTACCTTTGGGAGTAAATAAAGGTAATCCTGGTCCAACTAAATCAGAAAAACAAAACAAGTCTAATTCTTTACCTAATTTACGATGATCACGTTTTTTGGCTTCTTCAATATTATTTAAATATTTTTCTAATTCTTCTTTGGAATCAAAAGCAGTGCCGTAAACTCGAGTTAACATTTTGTTTTTTTCATCGCCATGCCAATAAGCACCGGCAATAGAAAGAAGTTTAAAAGCTTTGACTTTACTGGTGTAGCGGACATGTGGTCCGGCACATAAATCAACAAATTCACCTATAGTGTAAGTGGTAATTATTTCATTTCGATTAGTAATAGATTCAAGCCATTCCATTTTATAAGGATTGTCTTTGAAAATTTCTTTAGCTTTTTCTAGATTGATTTCTTCTCTAATTATAGGTAAATTTTCTTTGACAATTTTAGCCATTTCGGCTTCAATTGCAGCAAAATCAGTTTCGCTGATTTTAAAATCATTTATTGAATCAAAATCTAAATAGAAACCATCATCAGTGGCTGGTCCCATGGCTGGTAGAAATTTACCAGGATATAGCCGAAGCATAGCTAAAGTTAGGATATGTTCAGCTGAATGACGAATATTGTGTAATTCTTCTTTTTGATTGTTTTTTATTTCTGACATATATAAGCTATTTTACAATAAATCTGGGTTTTTCCTTAAAAGATCTTGTCTTAGTCTTTCTGATTTAGAATAATAGGAGAATTCAATATTATTTTCTTTAAAAAATTCTTCCGTTTTACTTTCTGTTAGGTTCATAAATAATCCATGGGTTATGATTAATATTTTTTTATCAGCTAATTTTCCATAATATTCACTTAAAGAATCACAATCTGTTTGTTGTTTAATTAATCTTCTCATTTTTAAATTTTGTTCACCATCATAAAAACTAGAGTTTATTATATTTGATGTTTCAGTATCTTCAAGATAATCACTTAAATAAGTTATTCCACCCGACAAACAGGCAAAATTTTCATATCCTTTTTCAAACAATTCTTGAGTTATCTTGGGACTAGAATTTGAACCTTGAATACAGGCGATTATAGTATCTGTTTTATCAGTAATCTTATAAATATTTTTTGATTTTACTGTTTCTTTATTTATTGATGATGGTATTTCGGACATAAATTTCAGTGAGTCTAAGAGGACTCGAACCTCTGACCTCTTCAATGTCAATGAAGCGCTCTAACCAACTGAGCTATAGACTCTAATAGATTGGATTATAACCTAAAAACTAGTTGAAAAAAAGGTTTAGTTTGCAGATCTGGCGACAGCGTGTTCACTGCTATCTTGATATTTTTGACCACCACTTTTAGCTTTGTTTCTGAAAGCATTACATTTCTTTTTTTTATGATTAAAACTTTCCATCCAAATACTAGCTTCAGAAATTTGTTGACGAAAGCCAATAACTAGAGTTTTTATTCTTTTAAAGAAATTTAGTTGATATTCACTTATTTCAGCAATATTTTGGTCTACAGATTGTTTTATTTCTTCTCCAATATTCTCACTAACTTGGATTAGTTTTTTGATTTCTAAACGAAGATCATTAATAGCTTTTTCTACTTCATTTTGATGTTCGTTTACAAAAAGGGATTGCTCTTTTACTAGATAATCTACAAATTTTGGTTTTTCTGGTTGATTTTGTTCTTTTTTAAAATTTATACTTTCTCCTGGGTTTAAAATACCGCTTAAAAGAGTTGGAGCTTTATTGTGAGAAGTGTGAGAATCGTTAAGAATTTCAGTATTGTTAAATACTGGACTGTACTTATTTCCTTTTGGATTCTTATTCAAAGAATTACCACCTGCCATAATGGCTTATTATAGCAGATTTAGCTATAAATACTATTTTTTATAATTTTTTTAGAAATTCAAAAACTTTTTGTTGAGTAAGAAGATAATAAACTAGGTTTATATTTTGACCAAGTGATGGGTTTGAACTTGTTATCTTAGAAATTTCTTCTTTTGAGATTTCAATTTTTTGTTCAGTGGCTATTTTAGTGATGGCCAAATTTAGAGTCCATTCTTTGATTAATTGTTGTTTTAAGTTTTCTTTATATTGTTCGATAGTTAAACCTTTATTTTTTAAATAATCATTTACACTAATCCCAGCTTGTCGGGATTGGTCTATTAATTGGCCTAATTGATTTTGAGAATCAGAGTCGATTAATATTTCTGGTATATTAACTGTTCCATTTTTAATCAAAATATCAATTATTTTTTCGATTTTTTGATTTTCATCTGTAATTGTTTTATCTGTATTAACTTTTTTGACTTCAGTAATGTATTTTTCATTAAGTTTTATTTCTGGAAGTTCACAACCGGTTATTTCTAATTGCCAATCATGGTCAAAATCAACATCTTTACTTGTAAATTTAACTTGTGGTTGAACTATTGGTTTTAAATTGTATTCTTTTATTTTTTCACCATAAGCATGTGAAATTAAATGAGAAGCAACTTCTTCAAATAGTTTTTCTTTGGAAATATTTTGTTCAACTATATCTAGAGGAACCTTACCTTTTCTGAAACCTTTAGTTTCGAAATTAGTTTGAAAATTCTTTAGTTGTTCTTGATATTTATTTTTAATATCAGCCAATTTGATATCTAAGTTTAAGACAAAAGTTTTATTGTCTAGTTTTTTGAGTTCGTTTTGATTTGTTTTCATAAGTGTCATTATGATAGCATGATAATAGTGATTGAAAAACCATTGTTTAATTTTAAACGTTTGCTTCTGTTTCCGGTGTTTATTGGGTTGGTATTGATAGTTAGTTTTGGTGAACTGGTTTATTTATCAAAGGTAAATAGGAATAAAATTGTTTCTGGTGTAAATAAAGCTAAAGATATTATTGTAGGAGTGGCTGATAATGGTTTAAATAAAAATATTTATTTGGATGCAAATACTACTGGTGCAGATGCTAGACCGATGCTTATTAAAAAATATTTAGAAAAATATGAATCACCCCTTGTTCCTTATTCAGATTTAATTTTTGAGTTGTCTGAACAGTATGGGTATGAATATTATTGGATTGTGGCTATAGCTCAGAAAGAATCTAATTTATGTAAAAAAATTCCGGAGGAATCCCATAATTGTTGGGGATATGGGATTCATAAAAAAGGAACTCTTAAATTTGAAAATTATGAGATAGCTCTTAGGTCTTATGCAAAATATTTGAAAGTGGAATATTTTGATAAAGGATTGAATACTCCTGAACTAATTATGAAGAAATATTGTCCAAGTTCAGATGGTGCTTGGGCAAGAGGTGTTAGGCAGTTTATTGGAGATCTCCAAACTGGTAATTTTTAAATATCTTTGATGGTATTAGATGTGTAATTAATCTGTATATTGACTTGTCTATAATATTTGATATATTCTAATGCAGATCCTGGGGTGGCTCCTCTAAAAAGTTACTCTGGGATTTTTTTTGGAAATTTTTGGTTATGTGTTAAAATCATGCCTATGGGAGTCATATCAACATCACAATTCAAAAAAGGTATATATATTATTTTTCAAGATGGACCACATATGGTTGTGGATATATCTTTTACATCTCCTGGTAAGGGTTCGGCTTTTTATAGAACTAAACTTAAAAATTTATATACTGGCAGAATAGTTGAATATACTTACAAATCTGGAGAAAAAGTGGAAGAAGTTTTAGTGGAAACTCACGAAGCAGAATATTCTTATTTTGATGGTTCAAACTATGTCTTTATTGAGCCCAGAAGTTTTGAACAATATAGTGTTCCTGTTGATATTATTGCCGAAGATAAGGTTTATTTAAAAGAAGGACTTTTGTATAGAATTAAATTTTACGAAGATAATCCAGTTGGTATAAGTTTGCCAAAGACAATCGCTTTTAAAATAGTGGAAACAGAGAATTCAGTTAAGGGTGATACGGCAACTAATGCCACAAAACAGGCTATATTAGATACTGGCATGACAGTTCAAGTACCTTTGTTTATTAAGGCCGGTGAAGAAATTTTGGTAAATACAGAGACTGGAGCTTATTTGTCCCGAAGTTGAAGATATTTTGATAAAATACAGAGTAACAACACGTCCTCATAGCTCAGTTGGATAGAGCGCCTCCCTTCTAAGGAGGAGGTCGCAGGTTCGATCCCTGCTGAGGATACTTTGTTTTTGCACCCATAGCTCAATGGATAGAGTAGTAGTCTTCGGAACTATTGATGGGGGTTCGATTCCCTCTGGGTGTACATTAGGGTCTGTAGCTCAGTTGGTAGAGCGGTCGCCTCTTAAGCGATTGGTCGCGGGTTCGAGTCCCGCCGGACCCACTTTAACAATTTGCCGCAGTGTTGAAATTGGTATACAAGCACGGCTTAGGACCGTGTGGGGAAACCCATGGAGGTTCAAGTCCTCTCTGCGGCACAAAATTAGATGATAGATTGTAGATGTTAGGTCGTAGATAAAGATAAATTAAAAATAAAAATGTTTTTTTATTTCGGCACAGTTAGATGAAAAATGATCTAAAGGAATTTAGGATTTTTCTAAAAAAGCCGTATTCTGGGTGGTAAATAGTTGAACTATCTGTAAATTTTTTAATTTCAAAATCTTCTAGATCCCCCCAAGAAATAAAGGTTTTGTCTTGATAATTATCAAGTTTGTTAATGGTAAATTTGAATTTGAATATTTTATATTGATTTGGATAAGTTAAGTTATTATCACTACAAATTTCGGTGGTAACTATATTGGGGCTAGTTTTTGGAATGAGACAAAATTTTTCTTCGTCCCAAATTGATTGACCTGTGTTTTTTAGAATTATTTCACCAGAGTATTGATTGTTTTCGAAAATTAGAAACGGAAGAGAAATTTGTTTAAATTTATAAGAAGTAATTTGTTCTGGATTATTTTTTTTCTTTGGTAAATCAATTAATTTTTGATATTCAGGGTAAAGATTATTATCTTTGTCTAGCCAAGAAAAGTGATCAAATGGTTCTTGGGGATAATTATAGATAAAAGGAGTGACAGCTTTTATTTGTGGATCTAAGTTCCAAATATTAATAGAATCGATTAAAAAATTAGAAGTAGTTTTGGTAGTATAAAAATTATTTTGATTTTTAATTCCTTCTCTGTGTGGCCAACCAGTTTCGGTTATAAAAACTGGTAAATCTTTTGTAACACCAAGTTTTTTTAATAAAGATAACTCCCAAAGATATCCATGAATACTATGTTGTCCAGTATCTTTTGGAGTGCCAATAAAACCATGGTTTGGATAAGAATGGGAAGATAATCCATCGATTTTATCAAAATAATTTGGTTTTATTGATAAAATTTCTTTATAAACATTTTCGGCTGATTTGAATTTAGGTGGATTTTCTGGGGCAGCTAAATCTAAGCCTGAACTTAAAATAAAGAAGTTTGGGTTAGCTTCTTTAAATTTATCAATAGCATATGAGCTTTTATCAACAAAATCTTTAACATCAACCTCCCCTCCCCATTCTGAACCATGATTAATTTCATTAAACAAAATAATATGTTGCTGTTTTATTGGCCAATTTAAAGAATTTAAGAATGAAACTAATGAGTCTATATCGGAATATTCTGGATTTTTCCAATAATCTTTTTCTCCTCTAGTGGCAATTCTGACAATTGGAATAATGTGATATTTTCGGCAATTATCAAAAAAATCTTGCCATGTTTGGTGATTAAGTTGATTAGTTGTAATTACAATAGTAGCCCAACCCCAATCTCCATTTTGAGAGTTGATAATTTTTGCAGCTGAATGAATATCTTCGGTTTGAGATAAATGAAGGCCAAAAATGTTGTCAGATGCTAAAATAGGGCTATTAAAAAGAAGACAAAAAAATAGTAAAAATATTAAAAACATAGTTGGTTGTCTTTAATTTTATCAAATGACTAAAGAAGAAATTATTAAAATGCAGATTTCTCGAATTGAAAAAGAGATTCGAGATTTGCCATATCATAAAGGAACAGAACACCATCATGGAATAATGAAGGCTAGATTGGCTAAACTTAATGATGAATTAAATGGTGGTGGAGCTAAAGGTGGTGGTGGTGGAGTTGGTTATGCGATTAAACATTCTGGAGATGCATCAGTGGTTTTGGTGGGATTACCAAGTGTGGGTAAATCAACTTTGTTAAATGCTGTTACAAACGCTGAATCTAGGATTGGAAACTATGATTTTACAACTTTGGGAGTGGTCCCAGGAATGATGGAATATAAGGGAGTTAAGATTCAGGTTTTAGATTTACCAGGAATTGTTGAGGGAGCAAGTAATAACAAAGGTTTTGGAAAAAAAGTTTTATCAGTGATTAGAGCCAGTGATATGGTGGTTTTGATGACCGATGTTAAAAGGATTGAGTGGATTAAACAGGTTGAAGAAGAACTTTATAATACCGGAATTAGACTTAATACTAAAATGTCTAAAATTTCAGTTCATAAAACCCACAAAGGGGCAATTCAAATAATTGATCCGTATAAATCTTTTGAAAAGGAAACAGTAATAGAAATTGCCAAAGAAATGGGCTTTAGTAATGCAATTATTCAGATTGGAGAAAAAGTAATAGGAATTGATAAATTAATTGATGCTTTAGCTAAATCGATTAAATATATGCCAGCTGTGGAAGTAATTACAAAAATTGATTTGGCAAAAAATTTTGATCCAAAAATAGTGAGGAAAAAAGATAATCTGGTTTTGATGTGTGCTGATAAAGAAATTGGTTTAGATGATTTTAAAGAAAAAGTTTGGAAAGGATTGGGATTAGTAAGAGTCTATTTAAAAAGAGAAAGATCAGCAGAAGCGGATTATATTCAACCTTTAATTTTAAAAGATACCAGTACCTTGGATGATGTTTTGAAAAGAATTTCTAATCAAATGAGAGATGATGTTAATAAAGCCTATATTTGGGGTAAAAAAGCAAGATTTCCAGGGCAAGAAGTGTCATTTACTTTTCAAGTGTTTGATGAGATGGAAGTATATTTTGGGAGATAGATTATTTACCTATAAGGAGAATTGGTCTTCCTCTATACTCAGTTGGATTAGATTTTTGGCCAGCTTCTAAGTCAACAAAAATTTCTTTTTCTGATCCCTTTTCTTTAAATGAAATATTAGCTGTGCCACCACCACTTTCTTTGTTTTCAAGACGAATAGAAATATTACGATCAATTCTTCTGTTTATTTCTAAATGAACATCTACTATAGGGTTTTTATTATTAGTGGAACAACAATCTTTTCCGTAACAGATTTCTATTGGTGGCATATTTTAATTATTTAAACTGATAATAATTAAAACCATGTTTAGAGAACAAATATTAAAAACATGGAAATAATGTTATGTTCCCATCTTAACCTTTTAAAATATGTTTGTAAACCCCTATATTTAGACTAAATTTCTTATTTTTTGTGATCGATTTTTTAAAATTTCTTTTGTAAGTTTAGGTGATTTTTCGTAAATAATTTTAGCTAGAGTGTTGGGCCGTGGAGAATATTTAAAACAATGAATTTTGGAAAAACTTATTTTTTGACATAAATTTAGAGTTTCTTGAAAATCTTTTTCTGTTTCGTTTGGGAAACCAACAATGATGTCGGTACCTAGTTTTAGATTGTCGATCGTTGACATTAGATTGTTGATTTTTTTTAGGATATCTTTTTTAGTGTATGGACGGTGCATTAGTTTTAAAATTTTGTCAGAGCCGGATTGGATGGGAATGTGAAGAAAATTTGATAGTCTTTTGGGATATTTTTTAAATAAATTAATGAATTTTTGATTGATACAATTAATAGGAATAGAGCCAAAACTAATTAATTTTATATCAGTTTGTTCTATAATGTTTCTAATTAGATTAGAAAAGTCATATTGATATTCATCAATATTAATTCCAGTAATAATAATTTCTTGATAACCATTTTCGACAGCAGAATTTACTGTATTAATAGCTTTGTCTATTTTCAGTGACCATAATTGGGGACGTTTTTGGGGCACAATACAGTAAGAACAAAATTGACTACATCCAGATTGGATTTTTAATAGAAACCTATTAGTATGGCTAAATTTGTCTTTTATTTTTGGAGTATAAGATGATTCCAATTTTTTTAAAAATAATTCTTTTTCATCATTTTTAATTGTAAAAACATTAGGTAATTCTTTAATTTTTTCTAGATTAGCACAACCAGTGACGTAGATTTTAGCTTTGGGATAGAGATTTTGAAGATGACGAACTTGACCAAGAGACTCAATTTCGCCTTTTTTAGTAATGGAACAAGTATTAATAAAAATTAAATCGGGATTAATTTTGGTTGGTATTAAACCTTGATTGACTAGTGTTTGGGACCATTGATTGGTTTCAGCCATATTAACTCGGCAACCAAAATTAACAGCGAGGAAAGTTTTAGACATATTATTTATTACGAGGATTTTTGGCAACGAATTTTTTTATGTAATCTAGAATATCAATAGTGGTGGTCCAGTCAAGTTCTTCACGAGCTTTGTTTGGAGCTTCTCCTGATTCAGTTCGACCAGAGTAACCATCTATATATTCAATTGGTCCACCAAAAGCATTGGCTATTTCAATAATGGAATATTCTTTAGTATTACTTAAGGTGTAACCATCACCATAACCTTTTTTTGCGGTTAAGATAATTCCTTTAGCTAAATCTTTAACATAGGTAAAATTGCGTTTTTGAGTGCCTGGTTTAATTACAGTAAAAGCTTTGTTTTGAAGATAAAGTTGTTCAAATTTGCCAATAAGAGTGGCATATTCCCCTGTTCCTTTTTCTCGTGGTCCAAAAGCATTATAAAAATAACAAATAGCATAAGGTAAGTTATACCAACGACCATAATTGTTGATAAGATCAACATTCATGGCTTTAGAAAAAGAATATGGATTAGCATTACGTTCTTGGCCATTATTGGCAAATTTAGTTGAAGATGCGGCATAAACTAGTTTGCCTACTTTTCTTTTTTTGCAAAATTCAACCACTGCAAAAGTACCCAAAATATTCATATCGTAAACTTTTTCAATATTATCAAAAGAGGGAGCAACCCTGGCGTATTCACCTAGATGAAAAACTATATCTGGTGTTTCTGGAACTAATTTATCAATATCTTTAGTATGTCCTTGACGGTATTCAGCCCCGACAATATGGTTATCAGAACTGCCATTAAAATAATTATCAAGAGAAATAACTTGATTATTTGAATCTTTAACAAGTTCTTCAATAATGTGTGAGCCTACGTGTCCGGCTCCACCGGTAACAAGAATTATTTTAGACATAAGATTATTATACTTTAATAGGGGTTACTTTCCTATCCAATCATGTTTGAGTTTTTGAAATGTGCCATTTTTAAAGGCGTCTCTGATTAATTGGGTAGTGTGAATCATAAAATAAATATTATGAATCGTCATGAGCCTGTAACCGAGTAATTCTTGGGTTTTAAAGAGATGATGGAGATAGGCTTTGTCATATTTTTGACAAGTTGGACATTGGCAGTTTTTGTCTAGAGCACTTTGATCAAATTTATATTTGGAATGCATAATTTGATCTTTGAATTTAGATCTTAAATCATGGGTCGAATTATTTGTTCTGTATAAAAATTGGCCACCGCGAGCCATGCGAGTGGGAAGAGTGCAATCCATTGAAGTAATTCCTTGTCCAAAAAAGTTAAAAAGATCTTCAACTTCACCAACACCTAATAGATGAATTGGTTTTTTAGTCTTTAGGGCAAAGGGAAGAGCCCAAGCAACAGCTTGTCTCATTTTTTCTTTTGGTTCACCAACTGAAATTCCACCAATGGCAATACATTCAAAATCTTGTGAACAAATAAATTCTGCTGATTGTTCCCTTAAATCTTTATAGTAACTACCTTGAATAACTCCATAAAGATTTAATTTTTGATTGAATTTTTTATTTAATTTCTGATGTTCTTTTAGAGATCTTATGGCCCAATTATGGGTGCGAGTTAGGGCTTTTTGAGCATACTCTTTGGTGGCTGGGTAAGGAGTGCATTCATCAAAAGCGATGATATTATCAGCAGCTAAATTATGTTGAATTTGAATTGATTTTTCGGGAGTAAAGAAATGAAGAGAACCATCTAAGTGAGATCTGAATTCGACTCCATCTTCACTGATTTTAATTAAAGAACCAGCACCATTATGATCTTTACCAAGAGAAAAGACTTGAAAACCACCAGAGTCGGTGATTAATTGGCCATTCCATCTGGTAAATTTGTGAAGTCCACCCATTTTTTTAATAGCTTTATCACCAGGTCTAAGATAAAGATGGTAGGTATTACAAAAGAAAATTTCAACACCAATGGCTTCTAAATCTTGAGGGGTTAAAGATTTTACAGTTGCTTGAGTACCAACTGGAACAAAAGTGGGTTGAGATAGCATAAGCTAGATTATAACAAATAAAACCTCTTTGTCTCCCCGCGGTCGCGGGGAGACATCTCCCCTTAAAAAAGGGAGAAACTTAAAGTTAAAAAGGTACTTATTTTTTTGTTTGGTTCGTGAGATAATAAGAACACATTCAGCCGCTGTGGTGAAATTGGTATACACGCAAGACTTAAAATCTTGTGCTCTCAAAAAGCGTGTGGGTTCGACCCCCGCCAGCGGCACAGAATAAGTTTATAAAGTTCATCAAGTTGAAAGTTATAAATTTATTTTTACTTTAAAAAACAACGGGGATTGGCGCAATTGGCTAGCGTGCACGGTTTGGGACCGTGAGGTTGCAGGTTCGACTCCTGTATCCCCGACTTTAGGAACCCTGCGGGTATAGTTTAGTGGTAGAACGAGAGATTTCCAATCTTTCGGCGGGGGTTCGATTCCCCCTACCCGCTCTTAAAGTATGAAAATAGTAAGATATAGTGAAACAGAAAAAATTAAAAATAGTGATACTAGTAACTTAATAGAATATTCAACTAAATTATTAGATAAAGATATTGATTGTGGAGTTAATGTTATAAATGGGAGATATCCAGAAAAAGGATATGCAGTTAATGAAGAATGTAAAGAATTGGTTTATATTTTAGAGGGAACTGGAACAATTAACAAGAAAGATGAAATGATTAAATTTGCCAAAGATGATGTGATTTTAATTGATAAAGGAGAGTATTATTATTGGGATGGTAATTGTAAAATTATTCTAATATGTACACCTGCATGGAGTAAGGCTCAATGTAAGGTAGTTGAATTATAAAAAATATGACTGAAAACAACATAAATACTCATGTGGTTGCTGTTACTGGCATAGTTAAAAAAGGTAATAAATATTTATTGGCTAGAAGAAGTTTTGAAGATGATTGGGCGGCTGGAGAATGGAGTATTCCAGGTGGAAAAATAGAAATGGATCTTGGTCAAGGAATTATTGAAAAGGCACTAAAAAGAGAAATAATGGAGGAAGTTGGATTAAAGATTAAAGATCATGTGGAATTTGTTTACAATGATGGGTTTATTAGGGTTAGTGGACACCATGTGGTAATGATGACATTTTTATGTTTTTGGAAATCTGGAGAGGCAAAAGCATTGGAAGATCAGGCAGAAGTTAGATGGCTAACGATCGATGAAATTAAAAATATGAAAGATGAGTTACCTGATTATACTTGGGCAAGAATTGAAGCTTTAATAGAACACGAAAAAATAAATTCTAGCTTTTAACTATTTAACTGAATCGTGGGTTTTGATAATTTCTTTAATATCTGAAGTTTTTTTGTAATTATCAAATGGAGAATTAAATTTTTCAAATTGAGAATTGTTTAACAGATCTAATAGTTGGTTAATTATGGTTTTAGCAGTGAGAATAACACTGTCATTTTTTTTACTAATACGATTGGTAATAATAAAATCAGTTTTTTTAGGTGCTTTTTTTAATTCCCAACCAGTTTTAATTAAACGAGAATCAGGATCATTATCAATTCTTTTTTCAATTATCCAATTTTTGTATTCAGAAAAAGTCATATCTGGCATAATGAAAATTTTGACAATAAGAACTTTGTCATTTATTTTGGAAATATATTTTTCGGCTTTTGACCAACCACTCATTTCAATTTGAGAATAAATGATCGGTGTTGGTTTTTTAATGGCATCATCTAGGCTTTTTTTAGGAAGGCCATAGAAAGTAGTCCCTCTTTTAATATATTCTAAAAATTCTTTGTTTTTAATGGCTTCTTTAAAACTTTTTGAGCTATCAAAAAAATAATGATCTTGACCATGCAGTTCCCCTTCTCGAGGTGGACGAGAAGTACCAGTTATGGCTTGAGAAAAAAGATTTGGATAGATTTTTTTCATTTCTTGATAAATAGTGTCTTTACCACCAGCACTAACACCAGAGTATAAAAGCATGATTTTATCGTATTTTTGCTTAAATTTTTTGTTTTTTGTTCTTACAGAAGACCAAAGACCGTATTTGGAGATATGAGGGACAAACTTTTTATAGCCGCTAATAACTTCTTTCAGAAGATGGGGTAAAAGTTTAGGATTTAATTGAGATAATTTTTCAATTATTTTTTGGCCTGATTCGATTTCTTTTTTAGATATATTAGATTTCATTTGTATTTGATTTTACCTTAAAATGCCCAAAAATGGTAGAATATTTTTGTTTTGCCAAGGTGTTGAAATTGGTATACAAGCATCGCTCAGAACGGTGTGTCG
>CAYPBP010000004.1:0-86782 GCA_964408995.1 uncultured Gammaproteobacteria bacterium
ACCTTTATATGAATATAAATATATTGCTATGAAACAAATCGCTGATTCCGATGGCCGCCCGCGCATCTTTAAGCTCGAGCGCGATGATGGTGGATTGTGGTTGGATGGCCGTTGGACTTATCCCGGCCCTCATTGGGATCTCGGCAGTAAGGTGGTTTTTAGTCTTCGCAAGTAACTTAGAACTTTTTCATTTAGGCCATACTGGTAAGGTAAGTCGTAGATTGTAGATTGTTGATAGTATAGAATTATTTTATGGAGAAAAATAAAAAGATAAGAATTGCCATTAATGGCTTTGGGAGAATTGGAAGTGTGGTTTTGAGAGCAATATTAACCGAAAGATATGATGTAGAAGTGGCCGCAATCAATACAGACGGAAAATATGATGTAGAAACTTTTGCTATGCAATTTAAATATGATTCGGTTTATGGTAAGTCTCCATGGAAAGTTTCTTTTGCTGAACCACAAAAAGGAATGGAAATTGGTAGATTAGAAATTGGAGAATTATCAATCCCTGTTTTAGGCCAAATGGATCCAACAAAAATTCCTTGGAAAAATTATGGAGTTGATGTGGTTTTGGAGTGTACTGGAGCCTTTACTGACAGTAAGGCATTGGGGCATATAACATCTGGAGCTAAAAAGGTAGTAATAAGTGCACCGGCTAAAGATAAAACAATTCCAACTTATATTCTGGGAGTTAATGGAGATAAATATAAAGATGAAAAACTTATTTCTAATGGATCTTGCACCACTAATTGTGTGGCTCCAATTGTTAAATTAATTGATGAAAAAATTGGTTTTCAAGAAGGAGTTTTAACCACAATTCATGCTTACACTACAAATCAAAATTTAGTTGATGGAAGTGGTAAAGATCCAAGAAGAGCTAGGGCTGCAGCTATTAACATAGTCCCCACCTCTACAGGGGCAGCTGAGGCAGTGATTGCTTGTTATCCTGAGGCAAAAGGCCGATTTGCAGGAACTGCAATTAGAGTTCCTGTTGTTTGTGGAAGTTATTCTAATTTAACTTTTAAAATGGTCCGAAAAACAACCATCGAAGAAATTAATTCGATTTTTGAAGAAGCTAGTTTAGAACCAGAATTGGTGGGAAAACTTAAAGTGTCCTATGAGCCATTAGTATCCTCTGATATTATTGGGAATAATGCCTCTTGTGTAATCGATAGCCAAATGACTGATGTGGTGGCTAATGATATGATTTCGATTGGGGCTTGGTATGATAATGAATATGGATATAGTTGCAGATTAATTGAAAGTGCAATTGCTATATCAACAAAATAACAATGCAAATAGTACCAACAATTTTTGAAAAAGAGTTTGCAATAGCCTCTGAGAAAATTAAAATAATTAAAGATCTGTCACGATGGATTCAAGTTGATGTGACTGATGGTTTTTTTACCCAAGGTAAAACGTTTGAACTGGAATTGCTTAATAAGTTAGAAAATGAAACAAGAAACAATTTATTAGACATGCATTTGATGGTTAAAGAACCGATAAAATGGATTGAAAAGTGTAATTTTGTCGGAGCTTGCCGAATTATTGGACATGTAGAGATGATGAATGATAGGCAGGAATTTGTTGATAAACTTAAAGATATGGGTCTTGAGGCTGGGTTGGCTTTTGATACTGATAGTGAAATTAAAGATATACCAACAGAAACTGATTTAGTTTTATTGATGGGGCGAAAATCTGGTTTTCAAGCAGCTGATTTTGAAGAAGAAACTTATGAAAGAATTAAAAAATTAGTTAAATTAAGAGAAGAGAATGGATTGGATTTTGAAATTGGAATTGATGGTGGAATTAATAAAGAAATAATTGAAAAGTTAAAAATACTGGGTGTCTCTATTGCCTATTGCGGTGGAGCAATTTTTAATGGTAATGTTAAAGATAATTGGGAGAAATTAAATGAAAGAACTAACTAAAGAGGAAATTCAAAAATTAATTGATAAGGCAAAAGAAGTTAGACAAAATGCTTTTGCATATAGATCTAACCATAAAATTGGAGCTGCAGTTTTAACTACTGATGGAGAAATCTTTGGTGGTTGTAATACCGAGAGTAATATTTCTAGTTTGGGTGTTTGTGCTGAGATGTCAGCAATTGACCATGCGGTAGTTTATGGAAAATATGAATTTAGAGCATTAGCAGTTGTTGATAATAAAATCACCTACCCTTGTGGAGCGTGTTTACAATATTTAACTTTATTTACTCAAATTGATGATAAAGATGTTTATATAATAGTTTCAGATATTGATGGTAAATATAAAATAGAAAAATTATCAAAATTATTACCACATGGATATGTATCCAAGGATATTAAGAAAGTTAAAAAATATAAAAATAAAAAAAATGTTAAGTAAAACAACAAAAAGAATTAAAAGAGTGGCTTTTTTTGGTAATAACGACGCTAAAGAATGTGATCAACACTATATAGATGCTTTTAATACAGCAAAACTTCTAGCCGAAAAAGGATATATCATTGTTAATGGTGGAGGACCTGGAATAATGTTGGCATCTACTTTAGGAGCAAAGGCCGGAAAAGGGAAAGTTGAGGTAGTAATAATTGGAGAAAAAGTGAATATAGGACCAGTTTATGAAGGTATTAATAAAGAAAATGTAAGTCAAGCTAATGAAATTTATCGCGTTGACAATATAGAAAGAAGGACGGAAAAATTAACTGACATATCAGATGCATTTATAGTATTTAAAGGTGGAACAGGAACAATGGCAGAATTGGCTTTAGTTTGGGAAAAAGCCAAATTTGAATATGGAAAACATGAACCTTTGTTATTTTTTGGTGATTACTGGAAAAATACAATCGAAACATTAGTCCAAGATTTGGATTTTGACCCGATTGAAAAAAAGGTTTATGATTTTGTTCATAATCCAGAAGAAGTATTGACTGTATTGAAAAATAAAAAAGGGATTAGAAGAAAAGACAATGATGGAATGTTTGGAAAATTAAAAAATTTAGTAGACAGTTTTTAATCTATAAATTCAGGTTGGGAATTGAATTTTATGATATATGGTTTTATGGTGGTATTCAAAATGTTGGTTTTGTCGACAGTTAAAATAATAAAATCCGAAGACGATGTCTCTTTGGACCAGTTTTGATCAAAAATAAAATTGCCAAGAGAATAGAAAATAGGTTTATTATTGTAAATTTCAGTTGATTGTAAGACATGTGGGTGATGACCATGAATAATATCGGCACCAGCATCAATTAATTGATGAGCAAGACTAATTCGCCAGCTTTCGGGAGACTTTAGATATTCATTACCCCAATGAAGAGAAATAATTAACCAATCCACTTGGCCATCATATTTTTTAACAGCATTTATAATTTCATTTGAATCTAGTTTAGGATTGGTAATAAAATCGTAGCCTAAAAAGCCAAAAGTAATGCCATTAACTTCTTGTTTATAAAATTCAGTATCTGGATTATGGGAATAAAAATAGCCAATTTGGCTTTGATCTAAATAGTTTTTAGTTTGAGTAAAACCATCTTGGTGATAATTAAAAATATGATTGTTGGCAAGATTAAAAATAAATTTATTTTCTTTAAGATAAGGAATAAACCTTGAATCACCACAAAAAGTAAAAGTGCCTGTTAAACCTTGGGGGCAATTGTTTATTATTGGACTTTCTAGATTAGCCAAATTAAAATCATTTGATTGTAAAACTGAAGCAACATTTTGAAAACTCCAAGAAAAATCTTTTTTAGATCTAGCAGTGCTGGTGATATAACGGCCAAGACCTAGGTCCCCCGCTAGACCGAAAGTGACAGTCTTTGATTCCTCCTCTTTTGGAATTAAAATAAAACCAGTCTTAATTTTTTTTAAATTAGGCGCAAAAATTGGTTTTTTAATAAAAAAATAAGTTAAAAGAAAAACTAAAAAAACAATAATAAAAATAAGAAATTTTCTAGTTATCACTACTTAATCTTAACAAAGTTATTTTTTGGTAAACTAGAAGGTAATGCTAAAGAAATTTTTAATATTAATATTGGCTTCGTTTTTTTTGAGTGGCTGTAGCTTGGGAACAAAAAAATCAGGTTTAGAAGTAATGAGCTTTCCTATTGCTCAGGTTTATATAAATGGAAAGGAAATGGGGGTTACTCCATATAAAAACATGAACTTAAAACCAGGAGAAAACGAAATTAAACTGGTGGCTGATGGTAAAGAATGGAAAAGAAAAATAGATTTACAAAATAATATTAATACGATTATTAATTGGCAATTTGGGGATACAAAAGAAGAGGATAATGGTTATGTTTTATCTTTGGAAAAAACTGGAAGCAAAAAGGCATCTTTGATGGTTAATACTGTTCCTGATAAAACAACAGTAACAGTGGATGGGCAAGTAAGGGGTATATCACCTATTAAAGTAGGTGATATTAGTCAAGGAGATAGACAATTGGCGATTTCTTTCCCTGGACATAAAGACTTGAATGTTTTTGTGAAAGCTATTAATGAATACCAATTGATTATAAACGCCAAATTAGCCATAGAAAAAGCTGATATTAGTCAAATTACCAATAATGAAACCCAAGCCACTGAAAGTGCTAATTTAAGCCCTGATATAGTCCAGATTAAGGTTTTAATAAAAAAAACTGAAACTGGATGGCTTAGAGTTAGAGAATTAAACTCTAATGTAAGTAAGGAAGTGACTAAAGTGAAACCAAATGAAAGTTATGTTTTGCTAGATGAAAAAGATGGTTGGTATAAAATTGATTTGGGTAATGGGAAAAGTGGTTGGATATCAGCTACTTATGCCGAGAAAAGTTAAAGAAAATACCAAAAATTAGAAAGGAACAAGCTAGAAGAAAATAAAGTTTTTGCTGACTGTTTAAGAATAAAGAAATAATACCTAAAACTAAACTAATTGACCAATAAAGAATGGCTATGGATCTTCGGCTCCAATTGGCTTTAAGAAGTTGATGATGAAAATGTTGACCATCACCCAAATATATAGGCTTTTTATTAATGATTCTTCTTAAAATAGTATAAATAGCATCAAGCATAGGAATAAAAAGAAGGAAGATAAGAGTAGCTAGTTTGGCTCCGGAGAGAATAGCTAAAATAGCTAGTAATAATCCAGCCAAACTCTTGCCACTGTAGCCTGGCATAATGCTTTGAGGGAAAAAGTTAAAAGGTAAAAAACCTAGATAAGATCCACAAACAGCACCGGCTAAAATTATAACTGGCCATTGAGTAATATCGGTTGAATATTGAATGGCTAAAAGGCCAATAAAAAAAGCTGAAACAGAGACAAAACCAGGCAATTGACCATCAACACCAGTGGCCCAACCAACAATATTCATACACCAAATAATCCAAATAATAGCCACAAGGTCGGAAATAAGCCAAATGCTATGTTGACCAAAAAAAGTAAAATTAAGTTTCAAAAAGGAAAGATCAATGATGCCACCACTAATAGGATTGGAAACAAAAGCAATACCAATACCGGAACCAACAATAATAAGAGCAGCTATTATATTAAAAATTAATCTTATTTTTGGACTGATATCTTTAATGTCATCAAAGACACCAACAATTAGAGTAATTAAAGCTGCTAATAAAATTCCAATTAAGTGTTTATCTAGAGGAATAAAAATGAGTGCTGTAATTAGAATAGCAATGAAGATAGGAATCCCCCCACCCCTAGGAACAGAAGTTAAAGCAGTGGCATTGTGAGTTTTTTGGGCTTTTTCAGTTGGGTCTTCTATCCAATTTTTTTTAATAAAATAATTTCTAATTAAAGGAGTTAAAAGAAAAGAAAGACTGGCAGAAATTAAAATAGCCAGTAAAAAAGAAATTGGCATATTAAGAAATAGTAGTAATAATTTTTATGACAGAAATTAAAGAGAAAAAGGAAAAAATCAAAGAAAACAAAGTTAGAAGACGAGAAAACAATGGAATTGTTTTTAGAAATCCAGTAGCAATTAAGTTGTTAAAAAGAAGAATAATAATACAAAATGTAGGTAGAATAAAAATAGAGGCAGCTGAAGCTAGTTGGCCCTCTCCCCATGGAAGTGAATAATATAAAGGAATTTGTTGAGGTAAATCATTGAATTTGAAAATAATGAAAACTAATTGAAGAATAATAAAAGAAAAATTCCATCTAATGAAATGATGATTAACTTTTTCTTGCCAGAAACTACCAAGTGTGGATATTTTTGATAAGAATGAATCTAAAAAAGACATGGCTTATCTTAACTTAAAAATGGCAGCATTACCAATTTTTTTTGAAATAAAATAATAATTTTTTAAAAAGATATCTAATTCCGGAAAAGACCTATTGGACATTGGGTAGTAAACAATAAATTTAGGTAAATCAATTTTAATTTTATCCATCGTTATTTGGTAACCATTGAAATCAACTATATGATAAGCAACTGTGTACTTTGATGATGGTAATCGATTAGAGAGAGCATAAATCGAGGGATTATCTCCCCAAACAAAAATATTATCTTTAGGATCAGTATTATTCTTAATAAAATCGGAGATTTCATAATTATCGTTAGTTTTATAACCAAAAGACTTACGATAAGTAATAAAAGATTTTTGTTTAATAACGTATGAATAAAAGTTTGAATAATATTTAAAAACTGGATAAACATAAAACTTAAATCTAAAGAAAATAAAAACAAAAAATAGAATTGAAAATAATGATAAAAATTGAGCTTTCCTATCTTTGAAATCAAATAAGTTTACTATTAATAAAGTTAAAGGAGGAAGAAGTTGAATAAGATAGTGAGGATAAGGTCTAGTTGACAAAAGAACCCCAAAAATAGTGGCCGAAAACCAGAATAAAATAAATGAAAAATTTTGAGAAATTATTTTTTTGGCTTTTAAAATAAAAATTAGAAACCAAGCAATTAACAAGAAAATGAATCTATTAACAATCCCACCACTAGCAACAGAAGCTGTATTACTTCCGGCTGACCAAGATGATAAATAACCAAAATTTTGTAAAAGACTGGCAGTTAAAAATGGTTGAAAAGCGTCTTTTAAATAAAAATAAACACCAAAAAGAATTAGAGGCAAAAAGAAGGCACAAGAGAAAATTATTATATTTTTAATACTTAGAAAAACTTTTTTAAGAGAAGTAAAATCACTTATTAAGAACCAAAGACAGATAAAAGCAAACTCAATCATAACTGGAATTTTAATAGTGAGAGCAAAACCTAGAAGTAGTCCAGCAATAACAATATTTTTTATGTTTGGTTTTGATTTGGTTAAAATATAAATTCCTAAAATAGTTGGCAAAAGCATAAAAACTTCGGCATTGGCGATATTACCCTCAAATAAAGGTATTGAAGTTAAGATTAGAAAAATAAAAGTAGCAATTTTTGAAGCTTTAAAACTTAAAAATAATCGACTTAATTTATGGAAAAAGTAAATTGTGGCAGCCATAAAAAACATTAAAAGAAGTCTAAAGCCAAAAACAGTTTGAGAGAAAGCAGCTAGATAATAGAGAGTTGGAGGTTTATTATCGTGAATTTGACTGTAAAGAATAATTCCTTTTCTTATGGCTTGACCTAAGACTAAATAAATCCCTTCATCACCATACCAATATGGTTCAAAAAGTGAAGGAACTCTTAATAAGAGAAAAACAATTAATATGAATAACCAATATTTATACTTTGTTAAAGTTTTGTACATCATCTAAATGATACATTAAACAGTAGGTTTTTTGGTAGTGGTTTTATATTCCAACCTTTTACCAAATAAAAGTCGAGTATGTGAATGAAGCCCAGGTAAAACTGACATAGCTAGAGTGGCTAAAGGCATAAATGGCCATTGAAGTATATTTTTAACAATGTTTTTGAAACCTTTCTTTTGATTGTCTGGACGTAATTTCCAATCTAAAATTATTAAAGTAAACATAGGGATAAGACAAATACTTAAAAGTAAATTAGCAATTTTAGGGAGGTTATAACCAACAGCTGTTTGAAAAAATTTAGGATTAAGAATAACTGGAAGTGAAGTTCCAAGGGTTAGAATAAACCAATTACTAGACCAAATTAAATGAGTTTGAATCAATTTGAAAATTCTTAAAACTCGAGTAATTAAAGATATTTCTGTATGGATTCTGGCTTGTTCAATAGCGTAAGGAATATCAGTAGCTCCCCAAGCGTGGCGAACACATTGACTATATCTATTTTTCAGGGCTGAGACATAATTCTTACCGTCTGGAGCATCAACCACGGTAGGTAGAAATATTGGTTCAACTGCAGTTTTACCACCACTTGAAAAGAAAGTTTGTAAAAATATATGCCAATCTTCGGGAATCATATCTGGATCCCAATAACCGGCAGAATCGATTAATTTATAAGAAGAGGAATAACAGGAATAATTAAAGAAAAGACCGTCTGGCTCTTGAATGTTGGCAATATGAATAACATTTCCTAAAATACCAATAATTCTTATTGGACCAGGAACTTGATTGATATTGTTATGCCAAAAAATTGGAGATTGCCAAAAACGATAGTAACGATTTTGATTTGAGGCAAAATTATAAGTTAGAGCGGAAAAATATTGAGAGTTAAAAATAGTATCAACATCGCAACTAGTAAGAGTTAGATTTTCCATTTTATACTTACCAGTATCTATAAATTGTTTTTTAAAATATTTAGCTGCCCAAGCTTCATTAGTATGTTTACCAGCAATTTCCCCTTCTATATTGGCAGGATGTTCAGTAAAAATTAAATCTCCAAAAACATTTTTATATTTTTTAGAAAAGTAATCTATGGTTTGTTGATTATTTTCTTTACCAGCTCTTTCTTCTTGACCAAGAATTACATGAATGTTTTTTAAATTAATATTAATTTGTCTAGACAAACTGCCAATAGCCATATCAATAACTTCATTTGGTTCTTTATAAGAAGAGATAATAATGACATGATGAATATCAGCTCTTTTTAACCAACTAGCTTTAAAATCTGATTGGAATTTATTTTGCCAATTAGTTGATTTAGCATTTTTAATTTTAAAATAGCCAATTACAGCTAAAATAGCTGATTTAAATGATTGATATAACCAGTAAACAAGAAAAGCGATAACGAAGTAAGCAACAAGCTTAGGAAACACAAAAGCTCCCCAAATAGGGAAAAGTATAGTCATCCAAGCAAAAGAACCGGGGATCATTTCCCAAAGACGATAGATTTTTGAGTTTTTGTTAATCATCTAATTGATTGATTATATCAAGTGGTATCAGTATTTAGTATTAAGTATTAAGTATTTAGTATAAAATTAGAAAATGGAGTTAAAAAAAGCAATTAAAAAAACCATTGCCTATGCAGAAAAATTTAATTGCAGCCTAAGTGTTGAAGAAATAAAAGAAAGATTCATTTCGGATAAAGTCTATAATGATGAAGAACTTGATAAAGTGATTGAAACTCTCCGGTCCGACTTCGTCAGAACCACCTCCCTTAACAGGGAGACTTATGCAAAAGAGAAAGTTCAAAAAGCCAAGCAGTTAGCAAAATTAATTGAAAATAATTTTAAAGATGTTTTGTTTTTAGGAATAACTGGATCAGTGGCAGCGGGATATCCTAAAAAAAATGATGATATAGATCTTTTAATAGTTACAAAAAAAAATAAGTTATGGCTTACTAGATTAAAATTGAGGATTTTTATTAATTTAAATAAAATCCCCCATCGAAAATTTGGTGAAAAAGAAAAAAGTAATGAGTTTTGTTTTAATCTATGGTTAGACACATCTTCTTTAAGACTTAATAAAGAAAAACAAAATTTAAAAAATGCAATTGATTTAATTTTGTTAAAAAGTTTAATTAACAAAGAAAATACATACCAAAAGTTTATTAAAGAAAATTATTGGGCGAAGAAATATGTGGCGACTGGCTACTCTAAAATAGATATTAGATCATCGATTGTAGATCGTAGAAAAACAAATAATAATTTCATCTTTGATAAAGTGATTAATTGGTTGATTTTTTGGCCACAATATTGGTATATGAAGAAAAGAATTAAAAATGAAAAAATTGGTTTACATGAGGCTTTTTTTCATCATTAAGTGGTAAAATAAAACAATGATTTCCCTTTCGAATGAAAAATTTTTGAAATACCTTGGCCGATTTTTTTTGCTTTTAATGGCTTTTTTAATATTATTTGGTTCTTTAATTTTAAGTGGGTTAGAAGTATTGGCAAAAAATGACAAATTTGATGATTTAAGAAAAATTCCAATTGAATATGTAAAAGAAATGGATAATGGTGAAAAAATTTGTAAAGTTTACAATGTCCCAGATAGTAGAGTTGGACCTAGAGATAAAAAATATCTAATAAAAAAAATAAGGGATAATTTGTGGATTAACTTAAGTAAGAATAATAAAACTAAGTCTGAAATTCATTTATTAATAGCTGATAAAAAAATGTTTGAAACAGTTCAATTAATTAAGGCTGGGAAAGATGAAAATCTAATTCTAAAAACATTAAATGATTCAGTTGATAACTTAAAAGAAGCTAAAGAAACATTATGTAAAGAGGATAAAGAAGCGACAGAAACTTTTGCGGTCAATAAAAGAATTAATGAAGCTGGTTTAGCTTATGAAGATATAGTAAAATTCTTAAATTACAAAAGTGAAAAAGTGGAGAAAATTATAGATGATCTCGAAAACTGGAATAAAGAAAATAATTAAGGAGAAAAAAATAAAAGTATTTGGCAAAACTTTAGGAATTGCCTTTGTTTTTTGTCTGGTTTTATTAGCATTATTGATTGTTTATATTATTAAAGAGATTCCCGACCCAACTCAATTAAGTCGAAGAGCATATTCCGAATCTTCACAAATATTGGACAGAAAAGGAAGATTGTTGTTTGAAATTTACTCAGATAAAAGAAGAAATTCGGTTGAAATTAAAGACGTCTCAGACAATTTAAAAAAGGCAACTTTAGCAATTGAAGATGTAAATTTTTATAAACATAATGGTTTTGATATGAGAGGCATTTTAAGAGGACTTTTTAGAACTGTTTTTAAAAAAAGATTACAAGGTGGATCAACAATAACTCAACAATTAGTTAAAAATGCATTATTAACTCAAGAAAGAACAATATCTAGAAAAATTAAAGAAGCAATTTTAACAGTGGCAACAGAGATTCTTTATAGTAAAGATAAGATTTTTGAAATGTATTTCAACCAAACTCCTTATGGAGGCATAATCTGGGGAGCTCAGGCCGCAGCTAGAGAGTTTTTTAATAAAGATGTGGCTAATTTAAGTTTACCGGAGGCAGCATTGATTGCTGGATTACCAGCTTCACCAACAAAATATAATCCATTTAGACATCCTGAGGTGGCTAAAGCTAGACAAGAAATGGTTTTGACTAGAATGGCTGAAGTCGGATTTATTACTAATGATGAAATGGAAAAAGCTAAGGCTGAAAAACTTGAATATTATTTAGATAAAACTGGAATATTGGCGCCTCATTTTGTTTTTTATGTAAAAGAACAATTAACTGAAAAATATGGATCAAAAGGATTGACTGAAGGAGGATTGACAATAACTACCTCTTTGGATTTAGACATCCAAAAAATGACAGAAACAATTGTGGCTTCTGAGGTAGCAAAATTAAAAAAATCTAATGTAACTAATGGAGCAGCTTTAGTAACTGAACCAAAAACAGGTCAAATTTTGGCTATGGTAGGATCAATAGATTATTTTTCAAATGATATTGATGGTAAATACAATGTAACAACAGCACTAAGACAACCTGGGTCTTCAATAAAACCATTTAACTATGCGGTTGGATTGGAATTAGGGAAGATAACAGCAGCATCTATTGTTGATGATAGTCCAACTTGTTTTGGGCAAGTAAACCAAAAAAATTATTGTCCAACTAATTATGGAAACAGTTATCATGGCTTACAAAGTATTAGAAATTCACTAGCCAATTCATTAAATATTGGAGCAGTTAAAGTTTTGAAAATTAATGGTCTAGAAACTTTTGTAGCATCAGCTTCGGCCATGGGGTTAACAACTCTTAAAAATCCTGTTAATTATGGTTTATCTTTAACTTTGGGTGGAGGTGAAGTTTTAATGACTGATATGGCTACTGCTTATGGTGTGTTTGCTAATATGGGAACTAAACAAGTATTAAATCCAATATTAAAAATAATTGGTAAAAATGGTCAAATTTTAGAAGAATATCATGATCAACCAGGAGAAAGAGTGCTATCTCGAGAAACATCTTTTATAATCCAAAATATTTTATCTGATGATGGAGCTAGAAGTATGGTTTTTGGAAGAGGGTCACTTTTAAATATTAAAGGTCATCCAGAAGTGGCAGTTAAAACTGGAACCACTAATGATTTAAGGGATAACTGGACTTTTGGCTATACCAGTGATTATGTTGTTGGAAGCTGGGTGGGAAATAACGATAATTCAAAAATGAGAGGAGTTGTTTCTGGTACAAGTGGAGCTGCACCAATATGGAATAAAGTAATGACTGAATTATTAAAAGATAAAACCGTTAAAAAACCAGTCATGCCAACAGATGTAATTGGGATGAATGTTTGTAATTTAAATGGTGGAGCAGTCCCTGATGGAGGCTGTCAATCTCGTTATGAATATTTTAATAAAAAATTTTTACCAGCAACACAGACTATTAAAACAAGTGTTTTAATAAATAAAGATACTGGTAGAATTGTAGTTGATAATGAAGTGGCTCCAAACGCTGAATGGCAAGACCATAGTGTAGTAACTGATATTACGGGGGTAAAAATATGTCTAGATTGCCCACTAGTAGGAGATGTTGGAAATACAAACATGGTTAAGCCAGCTGCTTTAGTTAATTAAGCTATTTTTGACGAGAGTACCAATAAAGTTGATCAATTAAGTTAGGGATTAGTTTTTTGGAAGTGGATAAATCATTAGAATCACTAAGTTTTATGATTAATAATAAGTCTTGATCTGGAGTAATTATTTTTGATAAATAAGTAAATTTATTGCTATCTTCTTCAATAATTTCTTTTAATTTAACTCCTGGTGGCAATAAATTAGAATAAATACTTGGAGTAATAAAACCACTTTTATCAATTTTTTCTGAAATAGAATCTATTTTTTCTTTTTCAAAAATTAGATCTTGTTTAGATTGATAAATAGGAATATCTGAATCACTTCTTTTTAGAAAAATTGACCAAGTTGAAGATTCATCTTCTGGCAATTTAAAAGCGCTGGTTTTTGGTTTGGAAACAGTGAAATTAAAAGTTGGTAATTCTATTTTTGATGGTGATAAATCGGCATTTTTAAACCAACGATAAAGTGAAAAAGAAATACTTAAACCAACAGTTAGAACTAAAGAAATATAGACAAATTTTCTTTTTTTAGCAATTCTCTCTTTTTCGTTTTCTTTGTCAAAAAGACCCTCTTGCTCTGGATCGACAATTTTTTTGACTTTTTCTTCTTTTGGTAACATGAATGAACTTTTTAATTTTTAATTTCTAGTTTTTTTAGTGTTAAAAGACCAGTTTTGGAACCAAGACGAGAAACCACTGAAGCTGAATTTTTCATAGCTAAAAAGAGAGCATCTTTGGGAGAGTTTTTATGAATAAGAGCACTGATGAAAGTCGAGCCAAAGGCATCTCCTGCCCCAGTTTCATCAACAACTTTAGTTTTGACGATAGGAGAAAAATAATGTTTATCATCAGCAAAAACAAAAGCACCATTACGACCATCAGTAACAGAAATTATTTTTGGGGAATAAGAAATTAAAGTAGGCCAAAAATCTTTATCATCAAAATCGATATCAGTTAAAACTTGGGCTTCATTTTTATTTAAAAATAAACAATCGACTAATTTTAATAAGGGAATAAGTTTTTTTCTTTGAGCTAATTCACGATTGCCTGGATTAAAAGCAATTTTAATATTATCTTCTTTGGCAAAACCGATTAATTTTTCGAGCAAATCAAGATTACCTTCAAGAGAAGTTATATAAAACCACTTAGTTTTGGAAATTTTATCCCAATTAAAATGTTTTTCTTCTAGCCTGGTTAAGCCCCTGTTGGTAAGGACGCAGCGGCTACCGTCTTTTGTAACTAAAACTATAGAAAAATCAGTTTTATCGTTTTTATTTTTAATTAAAAAACTGATGTTAATTGAATCTTTTTTTAAGTCATCGATAACGTAATTACTTAAATAATCATCGCCCAAAAGTGAAATACAAGCTGTTTTTAAGCCTAAACGGCTAAAAGAAACAGCTGAATTAGTGGCACCACCACCACTACATATTAGACTTTGATTGATTTCATTTTTAGAAGAAGATTCTAGAGAAAGTAAATTGTCGTCGCTAATAAGTTTGTCTGATTTAACAAAAATATCAACAATGGCAGCTCCAATAGAAATAACATCAAACATAATTTGAGGTGGAAAAAAGAAGTAGTTTTGACTTAATAACATTTTTTAGACTATCAATGACTGGAGATAAATTGTCATAAACTTTCTGGCTAACTTCTTGACTATATATTTTAGCTACTGATTGATTGAAACTATTTCTTAACTCAGTATTAATATTGATTTTAACAACACCATTTCTAACTGCTTCAGTAATAAGTTCAGGACTAATCCCAGAACCACCATGGAGAGTAATGAATTTATCTTCTGGAATTATATTTTTAATTTTGTTAAGTAAATTTATGTCTAAAACTTCTGGTAATTTTTCACTGATGCCATGAAAGTTCCCAATAGAAACTGCAATTAAATCAGCATTTGTTTTAGATAAAAACTCAAAAGCTTGATCTGGATTAGTAAAACTATTAGGATCAACTTCAGTGCCAACTAAATTAATTTTGTTAAATTCAACTTCAAAAATAGCTTCTGGATAGCGAGGTTTTAAGCTTTGAATAAACTTGATAGTGTTTTCTAAATTAGTTTCATAGTCAAGATGAGAACCATCAAAATGAACCATATCAAAACCAAGAGCAATTAATTTTTCCAAACGAAGTGGATCTTGGCCATGGTCCATATTCAAATAAATTGGTAAACCTTCAAATTGAGCTCTTTTTACCAAAGCATGAAGTCTTTCAGCATGAATAAATTTATCTTCACCACCTGATAGTTGAACAATACAAGGAAGACCGGTTTCTCTGACAGAATCTTCAACTGCCTGATAGATTTCAAAAGTATCGATATTAAAAGCTGGAAGAGCTTTACCACTGGCAGTATATTCAAATAATTGTTGTCTTAATGTTTTCATAATATAAAATTTTTTAATTTATAAATATTTTATTAATAGACACACCCCCGACGGGGCTATGTCTACTTTTTAATTAAACTATTTTTTTGATTGCATCAATTAAATTATTAACTCCGATGCCATAATAATCATACAACTCTTGACCAGTTTTCGCAGAACAACCAAAACTGTTGTCAACAGCTAAATGGATAAATTTACAGGGAAGGTTTTTAGACAAAACTAATGAAGCGACTGCTTCCCCTAGACCTCCGTTTTTTTGATGATCTTCAAGACAAATTAAACGACCAGTTTTTTTGACACTTTTTAGAATAGTGACAGTATCTAATGGTTTGATTGAAGAACAATTAATAATTTCTAAAGAAATATTCTCTAGAGGCGCCCCGCAGTGGCGGGGCGCCTCTAATTGGATTTTTGCTTGGACTTGGAAAGCTTCTTCTAAAATTGGACCATGACCAATAATAGTTATGTCTTTACCTTTTTTTAAGACATGCGATTTTCCGATAGTAAAATTTAATTTGGGATCAAAAAGATTTGGAGTAGTGGCTCTGACAAGGCGAAGATAAGCAGATTTTTTACTAAAAGTAATAGCTTTAACAATTTTTTCGGTTTCAATGGCGTCTAGTGGTGAAAAAACTTCCATATTAGGAAGAGTACGCATTAAACTTATGTCCTCCAACATTTGATGGGTAGCACCAAGATTAGTACTTAAAAGACCAGCATGAGAACCAATAATTTTGACATTAGTTTTGTTGTAACAAATTGATTGTTTGATGGTATTCCAATTAATAGCTGGTGAGAAACAAGCAAAAGAAGTCATAAAAACAGTTTTACCAGTTTTGGCTAAACCAGCAGCAATACCAGCAGCATTAGTTTCAGCCACACCACATTCAATAAAACGACGAGGAAATTTTTTGGCAAAATCATTTAAGGAAAGTGGAGATTTCAAATCAGCACTAACAACATAAATATTTTTATTATTTTTGGCTAGTTTGGTTAGGGTTTCTCCAAATGATTGTCTAATTGAATTGGTATTCATAATTCCTCCTTGGCTTGCTTGTATAAGTTTTCTGGTAAATTTTTAACATCATGATATTCGAAATTATTTTCCATAAAAGAAAAACCTTTGCCCAAAATAGTTTTGGCAATAATGCAATTTGGATGATTTGATTTTTGAGCCGATTTGAGAGCAGAAATTATTTGATTAAAATTATGACCATTGATGGTGGTAACTTTCCAACCAAATTGAGCATATTTAGCAGCCAAATTATCAAGAGGCATAATTTGAGAAACTGGGCCATCTATTTGAAGTTTATTAAAATCAATAATATTAATTAAATTATTTAATTTATATTTATTAGCAAATAAAATAGCTTCCCAAATTTGACCTTCTTGATGTTCACCGTCACTGGTTAAACAAATAGTAGTTCGTTTTGGATCTCCTAGAGCTAGTCCACAAGCAAAAGAAAGGCCTTGACCAAGAGAACCAGAGGAATATTCAACCCCAGGAACTTCAATGGAAACGTGACCTTGAAGAAATGAATCAAAAGAAGAATAACCATCTAATAATTTTTTTGGGAAATATTTGGCTTTAGACAAAACGACATAAAGGGCTTGAGCTAAGTGTCCGGCAGATAAAATAAAATGGTCTTTTTTTAAATCAAAAAGATTAGAAAAATAAACGGCAGTGATTAAATCCAGTGAAGATAAACAACCACCAATGTGTCCCCCGTTTTTATAAGTCATATCTAATAAATCAAGTCTTAATTCTTTGGCTGTTTTCTGGAAGGGATGCGTTTTTCTTAAAGTAAGCATTTACCTAGTATAAGATAAAGATCTCCATCGTGCCAGTAGCACAATGGCTTAATGAGATATAATAGCCAGTATCGATGGAAGACTTTTATAAAAAATATCACTTGAGCGTTCAAGGCTTTGTAGCCCAAAAAATTGATGATGAAGGAGTGGCTGAAGAATTAACTAATGACATTATGATGGCAGCTATAATTTGCCGACCTAATTTTAATGGTGATTCGAGTGAGTTTAGTTGGATTTGTAGTATTGCTAAACATAAAATAATTGATTATTACCGAAAGAAAAAACTTAAAACTATTTTGTTTTCAGTGTCACCTGTCTTTGAAGAAATTGCTGATAAAGCCTTAACTCCAGAAAGAGATGCACTTAAAAATGAACTTAAAGATGAAATAAAAAAAACATTTAAAGAATTAAGCAAAGGATATAAAGATATTTTGCGACTTAAATATATAGAGGGAATGAAAGTGAGTGAAATTGCAAAAACCTTAAAGTTAACTATTAAAGGGGCTGAATCTAAACTAATTAGAGCTAAAAAGAAATTTAGAAAAGCGTGGAGTTATGATAAAAAAAAGAATTAAAAAAATAATAAAATTAGTTTTTTTGATAACTGTTAGACAGATTTGGAAACTGTTGTGCAATTTATATAATATTATTGAACAACCATTTTTGACACTTAAAAAGTTGATTATAAAAGATAAAGATAAGTCACAAATGTTTTTAGTGGGAATAATTTTTTTGATGCCAATGTTTGCTTATGGAATAGCTAGAGTTGTTTCGGATTATTATCGATATGGAATAATTCTTAATGGAGTAGGAATAGTTTTTTTGACAGCAATAAGTATTCAAATAATTTTTTTGAGTTATTTGGGGTATTGGCTTTGGAAAATAATCAAAAGTAAATGATTTTGAAATAAGTGACGACTTAACTTCTACCATGATTAAAAATAATAAAATTGATTTCAAAAGTAAGGATTATTTAGAATTTATAGATATTACTGATCAAGTAGAAGGGTTTGTTAAAGAAAGTGAAATAGAGAATGGAAATATTTTAGTTTTTTCTACTCATACAACATTAGCTATTTGTGTTAATGAAAAAGAAAAAGGAATTGTGGCTGATTTTAAGAAATTGATGAGTAAAATGATTCCTAAAGAAAATTATTATCAACATAATGATTTGGAAGTTAGAACTGAAAACTTAGTTTGCCAATCAGCTAGTTCTGATTGTTTGAATGGACATTCTCACTGCACCCAAATGTTAATGAGAAACTCAGAAACTATTCCAATAATTGAGGGAAAAATGGCATTGGGAGTATGGCAAAGAATTTTTGCTATTGAACTCGATTGTGCTAGGCCACGAAAAGTTTTACTACAAATAATTGGAGATTAGATAGTTAGTTTATTAACTTCTTCCATTAAAGCAGATAAGATTTGATTTTCGGGAACTGTTTTTATTATTTTACCTTTGGCAAAAATAGCTCCACAACCTTTTCCACCAGCAACTCCAACATCAGCTTCCATGGCTTCACCTGGACCATTAACAACACAACCCATAACAGCCACTTTAATTGGTTTATCAACGTTTTTCAAAGCTTCTTCAACCTTGTTGGTTAAAGAAATTAAGTCTATTTCGGTTCGACCACAAGTTGGACAAGAAATTATATCTGGACCTCGTTGTCTTAGATTCAAACTTTTTAAGATAGCCCAGCCAACTTTTACTTCTTCATTAACAGCAGCAGTTAAAGAAACACGTAGAGTTGATCCAATTCCCTCTTGAAGAAGAGTGCCGATGCCAATTGAGTTTCTGATAGTTCCCATAAAAGCACTGCCAGCATGAGTTACTCCTAAATGAATTGGGTAATCAGTTTTGGTGGCCAAAAGTCGATAACCTTCAATCATTTGAGGAACGTCATTAAATTTTATGGAGACTAAAGTATTGTAAAAATTTAATTTTTCTAAAATACGAACATGTCTTAAAATGGACTCAACTGCGGCTTTGGGAGTTGGACCATATTTTTTGAATAAATCTTTTTCAATTGAACCAACATTAACACCAATTCTGATGGGAATATTTTTGTCTTTACAAGCATTAACAACAGCTTGAACTTTCTCTTCTGAGCCAATATTGCCAGGATTAATCCTAACTTTGTCAATGCCATTTTTGATTGATTCTAGAGCTAATAAATAGTCAAAGTGAATATCAGCAACTAGTGGAATGTGAATTTGTTTTTTAATATCACGAATGGCTTTAGCTGATTCCATATTAGGAACAGCAACTCGAATTATCTCACAACCATCTGCTTCTAATTCTAAGATTTGTTTAACAGTGGCAGTGATATCTTTGGTATCAGTGTTACACATTGATTGAACTCTGATTGGGTTATCTCCACCAAGAATTAAGGAAGCAACTTTGACTTCTCTAGATTTATATTTTTTATTCATAACTTTTAATTGTTTTAATAACTTCTTCTAAAATTGATTCAGGAGTAGAAGCACCAGAACTAATAGCAACTTCTTGATGTCCTAAAAACCATTCTCTATTTAATTCTAAAGCATTATCGATAATATAACTGGTAGCACCATTAGATTGGGCTACTTGTTTAAGATTGTTAGAGTTAGCACTAATTGGAGAACCAACAATAATGACTAAACTACAAGTTTTAGATAATTCAATAATGGCATTTTGACGATCAGTGGTGGCTTGGCAAATATGAGGTAAAATAGTAATTTTAGGATATTTATTTTTAATGAAATCAAGAGCATTTTGGGTTTCCAATAAAGAAAGGGTTGTTTGAGTCATAAGCACATAGTCTTGAGGGTCAGAAATATTTAAATTAAAAATATCGTCGATAATAACTGGAGTGATTAATGAAGGATTTTCACCAACAATACCAATTGTTTCATCATGGGTAACGCTGTTACATAAAAAAATTATTTTTTTATTTTGACTAATAAATTGATTGACTGTTTGATGTGATTTTAAAACCAAAGGACAACTAGCATCAACAATAGTTAATTTCCTAGTTTTGGCTTGATTAAAAACCGAAGGTGGGGCTCCATGAGCCCTAATAATAACAATAGAATTTTTAGGGATTTGATCTATGGATTGAACAGTTTTGATATTTAATTCTGATTCTAACCAATCGACAACATGTTGGTTATGGACTAACTCGCCTAAAAAATAAATATTTTTTTGAAATTTTTGAGAAGTTTTTAAAGCTAAATCAATGGCTCGATTGACACCGAAACAAAAACCATGAGGAGAGGCAATATGAAGATTTAGCATATATAGCTTGTATTATACTAAAAAGTATATAATTACTATAATAAAGATGAAAAAGATAAGTTTTGATATTTTATATTGGATAATAGGAATATTTTTAGTAATTTCAGCATTGGTTTATGTGAAAGAAAGTTTAGTAACGTCATTGGCATTTTTTTCTTTGAGTTTGTTGATTTTACCAATTACAAAAACATTATTCTCTTTTTTGAAAAGTTCAATTAAATTTATTATTGGATTTTTAATTTTAATGATAGCTTTTTGGGCAATACCAGAAAATAAGGAAGAAGAAATCATACAAAACAAAATTGATATTAAACCAACAGAAATAATAACTTCAATTCCAACAGTTAACTCTGAATTATTTTTAGTAACAAAAATAATTGATGGAGATACTTTGATGATTGATATTAATGGCAAGGAGCAAGCTGTTAGACTAATTGGAATTGATACCCCAGAGGTTAAAGATTCCCGAAAAACAGTCCAATGTTTTGGAACTGAAGCCAGTGAAGAAGCAAGACAATTAATGGAAAATAAAAAAGTAAAGTTAGAGGCAGATATAACTCAAACCGATAAGGATATTTATAATCGATTATTAAGATATGTTTATTTAGAAGATGGAACTTTGATTAATAAAAAATTAATTGAGGAAGGATTTGGTTTTGAATATACTTACAAGATCCCCTACAAATTTCAAACAGAATTTAAAGATGCCCAAAAAATGGCTGAAAGCAAAAAAGTAGGATTATGGGCTGATGGAGTTTGTTTAACACCAATACTAACTAAAGTTCCGACTATAACTAAAACCCAAACAACAAAAAAAAATCAACCAATTGAGACAACCACAACACAAGATAAAACAATAAAAACAAATTCTAACTCTGGTTTTGTTTGTGATTGTAGTAAAAGTTGCACAAAAATTAGTTCTTGTGAAGAAGCTTATTTTCAATTAAACAACTGTGGATGTAGTGTTCGAGATAGTGATGGCGATGGTGTGCCTTGTGAAAGTTTGTGTAACTAAAAACTATTTAGAATCTTTGGCCAAGACATCGTGAGCTGAGCCTTCACGTAAAGTTAGTTGAGAAACTGGCCTTTTAACACTATCTTTTCTGAAACTGGATAAATCAAGACAACCACAATTACACATAGTAGATTTTGTCTTGTAAATTAATTCTTCTAGATTTTCTTTTAATCCACCAGCAAAAGGAACATAGCTGTCTACCCCTTCTTCAAATTTAAGTGAATTTTTTCCACCAATGTCATATCTTTGCCAATTTTGAGCTTTATTTGATCCTTCACCCCAATATTCTTTCATAGGAGTACCATTGATGATAACTTTTGCACCTGGAGCTTCTTCAAAACGAGCAAAATAACGACCCATCATGACAAAATCGGCACCCATGGCTAGAGCCATAGTGACATTATTGTCAGTGACAATACCACCATCAGAACAAATAGGAATATAAATACCGGTTTTTTTAAAATAAAGATCTCTGGTTTTGGAAACTTCCATAACAGCAGTGGCTTGACCACAACCGATACCTTTTTGCTCTCGAGTTATACAAATAGATCCACCACCAATTCCAACTTTAATAAAATCGGCTCCAGCGGCGGCTAAAAATTCAAAACCATTGGCAGCAACCACATTTCCGGCTCCGATTTTGACATCGTTACCATATTTTTTTCTAACAAAGGAAATAACATCTTTAGCATATTCACTATAACCATCTGAAGAATCAATACATAAAACATCAACACCAGCAGCAACTAAAGCTGGGATTCTTTGTTCATAATCTCTGGTATTAATACCAGCACCAACCATAAATCTTTTTTGGTCATCTAACAATTCATTTCTGTTATCGACGTGTTGATCGTAATCTTTTCTAAAAACTAGTGATTCTAAATTACCTTTTTTATCAATAATTGGTAAAACATTTAATTTATGTTCCCAAATCATGGCATTGGCCTGGGAAAGTGAAATACCACTTTTGCCACAAATTAATTTTTCCATAGGAGTCATAAATTTACTGATAGGAGTATTGTTTTCGATATAGCCAATCCTGTAGTCACGAGAAGTAACCAGTCCTAGCAATTTGCCATTAGACTTTCCATTGTCGGTTATAGGAATAGTTGAGTGACCTTTTTGAGCTTTTAAATCAAGAACATTATCTAAAGTATCGGTTGCTTTTAAGTTGGAATCACTGGTAACAAAACCAGCTTTATATTTTTTGACTTTGGAAACCATTTCACATTGATCTTCTATAGTTTGAGAACCATAGATAAAAGAAAGACCACCTTGTTTGGCAAGAGCGACAGCTAAATTATCATCGGAAACCGCTTGCATGATAGCAGAAGTAACTGGAATGTTTAGTTTTAAAGGTTTAATTGAAGCATCTTTTTTAGAATATTTGGTTAAAAATGTTTCAAGTGAAACTTTGTCTGGAATACATTCTTTGGTGGTTAAGCCTGGTGATAATAAATATTCTCCAAAAGTTCTTGATTCTTCTACTAAATGATTGTCTATTGACATAATTGGGGGTTTTTTAGGTTTATTTTGGCTTTTCATTATTGATAGATTATACATCAAAATTGAAAAATCTGGTTAAATTAGAGATAGGAGTAAAATTTGATATGAAAACACTAGTAATAATGATTCCAGGATTAGGAAATGATAGTGTTTATATTTATAATCCAATGTTGAATTGGTGGAGAAAAAAGGGAATAGAAATGCTTTTGTTTAAAACTGAATGGAGAAGTAAGGAAAATTATCAAAAAAAAATAAAAAGGTTATTGGATTTAATTGATGAAAAATCGAAGAATAATAAAGTGTCATTAATTGGAATGAGTGCTGGGGGAAGTTTGGCTGTAAACGCTTTTAGTGAAAGAAAAGATAAGATTAATAAAGTGATAACTGTTTGTTCTAGGCTTAGAATAGGAAAGATGAATGGTTTAAGTGGTTTTAAAAAAAGAGTTGAGGGCTATCCATCTTTTAAAGAATCAATTATAAAAACTGAAGAAAAAGAAAAATTATTGGCTAAAAAAGAAAGACAACAAATTATGACTGTTCATGCTCTTTTTGGCGATCAATTGATAAAAGCGAATACGGCCATTATTGATGGGGCAAGGAATATAACGGTAGCAACCATGGGACACAGAATTAGTATTGCTTCTAGTTTGACGATATTTTCAAAACCGTTAAGGGAATTTATTGTTGGGAAATAAAACGAGAAACGGCAGGTGTAGTATCTTAAAAAGAAACATTCACCTGCCGGCGTAGATAAAAACAATAAAACTGAAAAAATAAATTAAGAGAGAATGGTAATAAGGTCTTTGATTTCTTGATTCATTTTGGGTGTAGAGGTAGGAGTTTGAAGTTGTTTTAATTTGTTTTTGAAAAACCTAATAGCTTGATCTGTTGGCTTTTTTAAGAAATAACTTTGATCACCTGGAACTGTCAGAACAGTTAAAGCGGTATCAATTGGACGCGGCATCTGTTTTGTTAAAAACCAACCTCCGAGAAATATTAATTCCCCTGTTACCCTAACTGTTTTGACAAAAAAGAACTGGAGGTTAGATTTGCCTTGAATTCCAATTATAACCAAACTGTTTTCTGATGGAATAAAGTTGTTCATATTAATGCTCCTTTCTTTTTTAATTCTTCTTTTTGGTCTTGATAACTTTGCCAATTGTGTAAAAGATAGCTTCTCTCGGATTTTATATCACTTGTAAAATCAGTGAGCTTAAGCTTTTTCCTGCCGGGCTTGAAAATAATAGTAAAACTTGACTTAGACCTATCAAGAATACAATGTTTTACTTTGGTAATTTTGGATATATTGGACAGGTTGAATTTTCTACCAAAACATTTATATTCATCTGGAATCATCTTTTTGCCCCTTTCTTTTTTAATTCTTCCTTAGTACGATATTTTTCGAGCTTGTCTTCCAATTTTCTTTTGGCAGAATATACTTCACTTCTTTGATCTGATAATCTGACTTTTTTGCCATTAGGAAATAATTTGACATAAAAATGCGCTTTGTTCCAATTGAAAAAGTTACTTTTTATCTCACCGATGTCATAAACCTTAGGGAAAGATATAAATACACCTAAACATTTCATACTGCTTTTCATTTTTTACATTGTTCCTTTCTTAATTTCTTATATTTATTTTTTTGAATAAATGCCCAGTCTAGACACAAAAGTTTATGTCCAAGCTGAGCATTTATTCTCAGTTTTATTGATTTTTAAGGTACAAATTTACTAAGTTTAACCAGCTTTAGGCTATTTAATAAAATTAAGGGATTGTATTAGAAAACAGGGATAAAATCAATCAAAGAATATATCTGAAACTGTTTTAGGTAGATAAAGAAATTAAAAAAATTGAGAGAAAGTTAACCCGCTTTGGGTTATTTTAATAAAAGTGAGTGATTATATTCAAAATGGGTATAAAAGTCAAGTTATAGGATACTTTTTAGTTTTGAGACGCGGATGGGAGTTGAACCCATCTAGACGGTTTTGCAGACCGTTGTCTAACCGCTTGACTACCGCGTCAGTTAGATTTGTAAAGAATTGCTAATTTGCAATTTTAAACTAATTTTAGCTTTTCCGCCAGACTTTAGATATTTTTCTCTATTTTGAGCATCTTTTTTGTCTAAAAATGCTTCGTAATAAACTAATTTTACTGGCCTTCTATTTTTGGTTGATTTAACTAATCCTAATTGATGTTGTGAAATTCGCCTTTTTAAATTAGAACTATAACCAGTGTAAATTTTTTGATCTTTAAGACTTTTCAAAATGTAGACGTAGTACACATTTAAATGATATCAAAAACTGAATTAAGGTTTTGCACCCCGCCGCTGCGGGGTAACCGCTTGTCCCGCCGCTGCGGGGTAACCGCTTGTCCCGCCGCTGCGGGATAGAGAGTAAGCCTATTTTATCAAAAAACCCTCCAATTAAGGAGGGTTTTGATTATTCAATTAATATCCTTCGATTCCTTCGATAAATTAATAACGAAGTTCACTCAGGATGATGAAATTTAATTAAATTTCATCACATCATGCCGCCCATACCGCCCATGGCAGACATATCAGGAGTTGGGTTATTATTTTTTGGTTCTGGAGCATCGGTGATTAAAACATCAGTAGTTAAAATCATTTGACCAACAGAAACAGCATTAGTTAAAGCTGATTTAGTAACTTTAGCAGGATCAAGAATACCGTCTTTAGTCATCGAAGACATTTTGCCGGTAGCGGCATTGTAACCATAATCTGATTTAGTATCAGCAGAAACTTTGTCTTTAATTAGATTAAAGATATAACCACCGTCTTCACCAGAATTTTGAGCTAACATTCTGACTGGTTGTTCGAGGGCATATTTCAAAATATCGATACCAACTTGTTCTTCAGCTGAATCTGTTTTAAGAGAATCAAGAGCAAGAGAAGCCTTTAAAAGAGCTACTCCACCACCTGGAAGAATTCCCTCTTCGACAGCGGCTTTGGTAGCTTCAATAGCATCTTTAACTCTTTCCAATCTTTCTTTCATTTCAACTTCAGTAGCTCCGCCAACTTGAAGAACAATGGCTCCACCAACTAATTTGGCAATTCTTTCTTGAAATTTTTCTTTGTCATAATCAGAATCACTTTTACTAACTTGAGCTCTGAGTTGAGAAACCCTGGCTTTAATTTCAGCAACAGATCCAGATCCACCAATAATTCTAGTTTTATCTTTATCGGCAGTAACTGAATCGGCATGACCACAATAGTCGTTTGGTTCGGCAGTATCAAATTTGATGCCTAAATCTTCAGAAATTACTGTACCACCAGTTAAAACAGCAATGTCTTCAAGCATGGCTTTTCTACGATCACCAAAGCCTGGAGCTTTAACAGCTAGAATATTGAAAGTACCTCTAATTTTATTGACCACCAAAGCAGCTAGGGCTTCACCATCGATATCATCAGCAATAATAACCATATTTTTGGTTAGCTTGACTAATTTTTCCAAGAAAGGCAAAAATTCTTGAAGAGAACTAATTTTTTTGTCAGTAAGAATGATGTAAGGATTTTCAATAACAGCCTCCATACTTTCAGTATTGGTAGCAAAATAGGCAGATAAAAAGCCTTGGTCAAATTCCATACCAGAAGTTTCTTTGGTTTCCAAAGCCATACCTTTACCTTCTTCGGCAGTAATTAAACCATCTTTACCGATTTTAACCATCGACTCAGCAATAACTTTTCCAATTTCAGAGTCACCGGCAGAAATAGTGGCCACTTGTTCGATTGAGTCTTGATCATTAGATTTAATTTCTTTTTTCATCTTATCAAGCTCAGAGATGACAACTTGAAGACCTTTTTCTAAACCTTTTCTAACAATCATAGGATTAGCACCAGCAGCAACGTTTTGAAGGCCTTTGTTGACAATAGCTTGAGCTAAAACAGTAGCAGTAGTGGTACCATCACCGGCAGCATCATTAGTTTTAGAAGCAGCTTCTTTAACTAATTGAGCTCCCATATTTTCATAAGGATCAAGGAGCTCAATTTCTTTAGCTACAGAAACACCATCATGAAGGACAGTTGGACCACCCCATTTTTTGTCGATAGCTACATTTCGGCCTTTTGGACCAAGGGTAGTGATAACGGCATTTGCCAAAATATTAACTCCGTTTAAGATTGATTGACGAGCATCTTGCCCGAATTTTAGTTGTTTTGCCATAGTTTTTAATCGTTAATTAATAATTATTTAATAATTGCCATTATATCGTCGAATTTTAATAATAATAATTCGACATTATCTTCTTTATATTCTTTACCACCCCATTCACGGTAAACAACGATGTCACCGACAAGGCATGGAGATTTAATTTCACGACCGTCTATAAAGACAGTATCGCCAACAGCGAGAACTTTACCTTGTTGAGGTTTGTCTTGATGGGTTTCTGGTAAAACGATACCAGAGGCAGTGGTTTTTTCTTGTTTTTGTGGCTCGACTAGAAGGTAGCCAGCAACAGGATGGATTTTGGTTGACATAGTGTTTTTGAACGATTAAATAATAAATAATAATTATCAGTCGAAATAGTCGACTGCTAATATTATAACCAGACTAAATATTTTATCAAGGTGTAAAACCCTCCGTCCCGACTGAAGTCGAGGACACCTCCCTTGACAGGGAGGCTTTAAAAAAAATAATTGGATATAATAGATAGTATGAATAAAGTAAAAGTTTTAATTGAAGGATTTGCTTATAAAAATGATAATTATAAAAAAGTATCCCCTAGCGTAGTTTTGATTGAGACTGATACCTTAAAAATAATTGTGGACCCTGGTTTAAATAGAAAAGATTTATTAGATGCACTAGAAAAAGAAAAATTAAAGACTGGTCAAATTGATTTTGTGGTTTTGACACATAATCATTTGGACCATTCGGCCTTGGTTAGTGCTTTTGAAAAAGCAATAATTCTAGATGATGAACAGAAATATATACAAAATGGAGAAATATCGATGCAAGGAGAAAATATTTTAGGACAAGGAGTGGAAATAATATCAACCCCAGGTCATGATCCATTCCATTGCTCTGTTTTAATTAAAACTGAAGATATGGGAACAGTGGTGGTGGCAGGAGATACTTTTTGGTGGAGAGATGGAAATGAACCAGAAAAAGATTTTGAAAGTTTGATTAATTTAAAAGATCCGTTTATAAAAGATGAAAAAGCTTTGATTGAAAGCCGAAAGAAAATTTTAGAAATTGCTGATTATATAATCCCCGGTCACGGAAAGATGTTTAAAAATTTAAATAAAAAATGAAAAATTTAATTTTTATTGGTGGAACAATGGGGGTTGGGAAAACAACAACTTCTAAATTATTAAAAAAACTTTTACCAAACTGTGTATTTTTAGATGGTGATTGGTGTTGGGATATGTCGCCCTTTAAAGTCGCACCTGAAACACAAAAACTAGTCGTCGACAATATTTGCTTTTTACTTAATAATTTTTTGAAATGTACAGAATTTGATAATGTTATTTTTTGTTGGGTGTTACATAAACAATCAATTATAGATGACATTATTTCTAGATTAGATTCAGATAATTACAATCTTTTTAATTATTCTTTAGTTTGCTCACAAGAAGCTTTAAAACAAAGATTGCAAAAAGATGTTGAAAATAAACAAAGGGAGGAAGAAATTATCTCTAGAAGTATTGAAAGAATTGAAATGTATAATGATTTGGATACAAAGAAAATTGATGTATCTATCATTACTCCACAAGAAACAGCAAAAATTATAGCTGATGAAGTATTAAAAAATAAATAGAATTTGGGTTAACAAAAAGAAAATTCCATAGTTAAAATTAAGGAAGTTAGTAAGTTATAATAAGCTGTATGTCAAAAATAAAAAATATCTATGCCCGAGAAATCTTGGCTAGTGGCGGAGCCCCAAGTTTAGAAGTTACCGTCACCTTAGAATCTGGAGCTATTGGCGAAGCATCAGTTAGTTATGGTGCATCAGCTGGTTCAAAAGAAGCTACTGTCCTTTTGGACGGAGATAAAACCAGATACGGCGGCAAAGGAATGCTAAATGCTATTGCCAATATTAATAATCAAATTAAAAATGCTTTGGTAGGAATCGAAGCTGGTGAACAAAGAGCAATTGATAATAAAATGATTGAATTGGATGGAACTATAAACAAAGCAGTTTTGGGTGGAAATGCTATGTTGGGAGTGTCTTTGGCAGTGTGCCGTGCTCAAGCCTTGGAAGAAAACTTACCTTTATATAAATACTTAAGAAAAATTTATTCAATTAATGAAACTGAATGGAAATTACCAAAACCAATGATTGTGATGATTGAAGGTGGAAAACATGCTGATGAAACCACTGATTTACAAGAATTCATGATTGGAGCTATGGGAAACAAAAGTGCGGCCGAAAATGTACGAATGGAAATGGAAATTTATAGCGCTTTGAAAAATATTTTAAAAGGTGAGAAATTATCAACCAATGTAGGTAATGAAGGTGCTTTTGCTCCAAACGGAATAGCTTCTAATGAAAAACCCATTGAATACTTAGTCCAAGCTATTACTAATGCTGGATATACTCCAGGAGTGGATGCTGGGGTGGGAATTGATGCCGCAGCTTCCGAATTTTATAATGAGGAAACTAAGAAATATGAATTGAAATTGGAAGGAAAAGAATTAACCAGCGAAGAGTTAATCGCCTATTACAAGCCTTGGATTGAAAAATATCCAATCGCCACCATGGAAGATATGTTGTCAGAATTTGATTGGGATAACTGGCCAAAAATGGTAGAAGCTATTAATGATAAATTTCCTTTGATTGCTGATGATTTAACAGTAACAAACACCGCTCTTTGGCAAAAAGCGATTGATATGAAAGCAGCTACAGCTATTTTAATTAAATTAAATCAAGCTGGAACTTTAACTGAAACTGTTGATTGTTGTTTACTCGCCAATGCTAATAATTTGTTAACCATGCCAAGTCATCGGGGTGGTGGTGAAACCAATGATACTTTTATGGTTGATTTGGCAGTAGCTGTTAATTCGGCTTATATAAAAGTTGGACCAACTCGAGGAGAAAGAGTCTGTAAATATAATAGATTAATGAGAATTGAAGAAGAGTTAAATAATGAAAAATAAAAAAATTATTTTAATAGTTAGAGATGGTTGGGGTTATTCGACTAGCTCTTATGGTAACGCCATAATGGCAGCTAAAACTCCAAATAGCGATAATTATATAAATAATTACCCCACTTCCCTTTTGAAGTGCATTGGTGAGGAAGTAGGTAACCCAGATTCGGCTCAGGGCGGAAGTGAAGTTGGTCATTTAACTTTAGGGGCTGGAAGAATTGTGTGGCAACCTCAACAATTGATAAATAATGCAATTGAGGATGGTAGTTTTTTTACTAATCCAGCCCTTTTGGGAGCAATTGAAAATTGCAAAAAAAATGATTCAGCTCTACATTTGGCTGGTTTACTATCTGATGCTGGAGTCCACTCTGATATCAGTCAACTTTATGCTTTATTAAAGTTGGTAAAAGATAATGGATTAACTAAAGTTTTTATCCATGTGATTACTGATGGCCGAGATGTAGGAGAAAAAACAGCTTTGGAATATATAGAAAAACTAGAAAACAAAATTAAAGAAATGGGAGTTGGCAAAATTGCTTCAGTGATTGGTCGATATTATGCTATGGATAGAGACACTAATTGGGAAAGAACTAAAGCTAGTTATGATTTGATGACCCAAGGAACAGGGTTTAAAGCCACAAGTGCTAGAGAAGCGGTTTTGAATGCATACGAAAGGGGTGATAAAACTGATTATTATGTTCAAGCAACAACAATTGTAGAAAATGATAAAGCAGTGGCCTTGCTGACAGAAAAAGACTCTTTTGTTTGGTTTAATTTTAGAACTGATAGATCTAGACAAATTACAGCCATGATGAAGAAACAAAGTTTGTGTCCGAAAGATTTTTGGGGCACAATTAATCCTTACTATGTAGGAATATGCCAATATGATGAAAGTTGGACCTTGCCAGTGGCTTTTTTATCAGAAAAAATTAAGAATAATTTAGCCCAAGTTTTGGCTGATAATAATAAAAGTGATTTAAGAGTGGCAGAGACGGAAAAATTTGCTCATGTGACTTTCTTTTTTAACTCTCAACAAGAAAAAGTATATGATGGAGAAGAAAGATTTATGGTGCCAAGTCCAAAAGTCGCCTCTTATGATTTGCAACCAGAAATGTCAGCTTATGGAGTAAAAGATAAAGTTTTAGAAAATATTGGAAAATATGATTTTACATTAATAAATTTTGCTAATGCTGACTTGGTTGGTCATGCTGGAATTTTTGAGGCTGCAGTTAAAGCCTCTGAAGTGGTTGATGAATGTGTGGGAGAAATTGTTAATAAAGCCCTTGAAAATGATTGTTATGTAATTGTGGGAGCTGATCATGGAAATGCCGAAGAAATGCTTTATGATGATGGCCAAAAAGATGCTTCTCATGGATTTAATCCAGTCACCTATTCTTTGGTGGGTAAAGATTTAGAAGGAATTGAATTAAAGAAAAATGGTGGATTAAAAGATGTGGCGCCAACAATTTTGGAATTAATGGGAATTGAAAAACCACTAGAGATGACTGGAGAAAGCTTAATTGTTAGATGATATAATAGCCTATTATTAGGTTAATTAGAAAAATATATGAGTAATGATGAAAATTTTAAAGAACCCTTTGATTATAGTTTTTTGAATAATGTTAAAAGTATTTGTAGAGTAAATTTTTACGCTAGTACTAGTGAAACAGCAACGCTTACACTACCGGAAGTGCCTGGATCTCGATTTTATGACGAAGATCGCCCAGAGTCTGAATGCAATGATTTAGATAGAGAAAAGTTTAAGAAACCTTTTGATTGGAGTTTTTTAAATAATGATTAAGATTTTAGCACCGGCGGGAAATTTTGAAAGCTTGATGGCAGCCATAAACGCCAAGGCTGATGAGGTTTATTTTGGAGTGGGAAGTTTGAATATGAGAGCTAGTAGTGCCAATAATTTTTCTATAAGTGATTTAGAAAAAATTGGTCAAATTTGTAAAAAAAATAAAGTAAAAAGTTGGGCAACTTTGAATACGGTGGTTTATGATGAAGAACTTGAAGAGATAAAAAAAATTTTAAAAGAAATTAAGAAAGCTCTAATTGATGGAGTAATTGCAACGGACTTAGCTGTCATAAAAATGGCTAATAAATTAAAATTGGAAGTTTGTGTGTCAACCCAAATGTCAGTGTCTAATTTAGAAACTATTAAAACTTTAAGTAAATGGGTAGATAGAATAGTTTTGGCTCGGGAATTGAATTTAGAACAAATTAAAAAAATAACCGAGGGAATTAAGAAAGAAAAGATTAAAGGAGCTAGTGGAAAGCTAATTGAGATTGAAGTTTTTGGACATGGAGCCATGTGTGTGGCAGTTTCGGGTCGATGTCAGATGAGTTTGTATAGTAATAATTTGTCAGCTAACCGAGGAAAGTGTGTCCAAATGTGTAGGAGAAAATATGAGGTAAAAGATATGGATAGTGGTAAAGAAATGGTTTTGGATAACAATTTGGTAATGAGTCGAAGTGATTTATGCACCATCGGATTACTAGATAAATTAATTGAAAGTGGAATCTCAACTATTAAAATTGAGGGTCGAGCCAGAGGGGCTGACTATGTCGATTTGGTGGTTTCAGTTTATAAAAAAGCCATAAATTTAATTGAAAAAAATAATTATAAAAAAACTGAAAAAAAGAAATTATTAGACCAATTAAAGACGGTTTTTAACCGAGGTTTTTCGTCTGGTTTTTATCTAGGAAGATCGACTGACGAGTGGGCATTGGGTGAAAATAATCGCGCTACAGAATTGAAACAATTAATTGGTCAAATAGAGCACTTTTACCCGAAGCCTTCGGTTTGTCAAGTTGAAGTAAAAAGCGGGATTGAAGTTAAAAATGGAGATAAATATTTAATAATGGGACCAACGACTGGAGTCATTAGAGGGACTTTTGAAGACATAAAAATGGATGACAAATTAACTTTCAAAATTTCTAAAAAAGCTAGAAAAAATGACAAGGTTTGGGTGATAAAATCTGTTTAAAATCCAATCTTCCCCCTGACCCCCTTCTTTAACAAGACGGGGGAAAAATATTTTTTATTTAAAATAAAATATTTTATTTATCTCGTAAATAAAATTGTGTAGCGGCTCGGATAATGGTGGCACCGATGATGGCGATAAGAAAAATTGGATCGATAATTTGTTTAACAAAAGCTCCAATTAATAAAACAAAAATCATGAACCATAAAGCGTTTCTGTCGGCAATGGCCTCGTGAAGTCTTTCTCTTTCGTCTTTTTTAATTTGGGCCATAATATGGACAACGTCTATTATTAATAGAGCAGCTATGACCATAGTAAAAATATTTTTAATATTTTGATCAATAGGAATTGAACTAATAATAACTATAGGGGCTACGAAGACAGTTATATAAAGCCAACCCTGCCAACAGTTTGGGGTTAATCCCCAACCAGTATACTTTCTAACATTGAACCATTTTGGATTTCCAATCATATTTAGTTTATTAGTTAATTAGTAATTAGTTTATTAGTTAAATAAAAATAATTTGTCAATTGATGTTTTAAGTGTTTTAGCTACATCATGAGCTAGTTTTAAAGATGGATTGTATTTGCCTTGTTCAAGAAAAACAATCGTTTCTCGCCTAACTCCAACCAAGTTAGCTAACTGGTCTTGAGTTAGATTTAATTTAGCTCGATATTCTTTTATTTTAGTTTTCATGTTATGTATTTATAACTATAAGTTAGAACTATCTAACACATTTGTCAAGAGAGTAAATTAAATACAGCTGGAACGGAATTCGATTTTATTTTCAGGTAAATATAGTTTTTGATCGACATTTAATTCGTCAATGAACTCTTGATTGTGAGAAACAATTAAAAGTGCTCCTTGATAGGATTTAATTGAATCTAAAATTAATCTTTGAGATAAAGGATCTAAATAAGTTGTAGGTTCATCTAGGACTAAAAAATTAAAATTTTGAGCCAAAAGACGAGCAATTGAAAGACGAGTTTTCTCTCCACCAGATAGACCAAAAACTTTTTGAAAAACTTTATCACCAACAAAAAGCATTTTACCTAGAAGTGATCTTATTTGGCTTTCGTTCATGCCACTTTCTAATTTTTTAATAGTTTCAAATAAAGTTATTTCTGGGTCTAAATCTGATAATTCCTGACAATAATAACCCCATTTTAACTTTTCGTCTCTGACAACTTCACCCGAATCTGGATCTAAATTACCTAGCAGAATTTTTATTAAAGTTGATTTGCCGGCTCCGTTAGGACCTAGAAGAGCAGTTTTTTGACCTCGTTTAATGGTCAAATTTACTTGATTTAAAACTCGTTTTGAATTGAAAGACTTAGAAATATTTTTAGTAAACAAAGGTATCTCTCCAACCCAAATAGGCTCTGGCAAAATTAATCTGATTCTTTTGGCCTCAGGAGGAAGAGAAGGCATATTTTCTTCTATTTTTTCAATTCTTCTTTGAAGATTTAACTTAGCCCTAACACCTTTTTCTGATTTAAAATGAGAGATTTTTAGTAAACCTTTTTTCATTTGAACTAAATGTTTTTGCTCAGTTTCAATTTGACGTTTTAATAAGTCTTCTTTTTCAGTTTTTAATTTTGAGAATTCATGATAATTACCACCATAAACATCAATTTGTTTAGTTTGAGGATTAATATAGAAAATCTTGTTTAAAGTTCCCCCTAGCAGATCCAAATCATGGGAAATGATAATTAAAGTTCCTTTAAATCGATTAATAAAGCTCATTACCCATTTCTTACCATCATCGTCTAGAAAATTTGTTGGTTCATCTAAGAGTAAAACTTTAGCTTGACTTAAAATGGCTCGGCATAAAGCTAATCTGGTTTTTTGACCACCACTTAAAACTTGAGGTTGGTCTTTTAAATCTAATTTACCCAATCCAAGACCAGATAAAACTCTTTTAATTTCATATTCTGGATTATTATTTATATTAAGATATTCGAAAATATTTTTAGAATTGTCCATAACGGAATCGCTTTTAATTTCTTGGGGTACAAAAGTAATTTTTCCTTCAACTTTAATATGGCCGTCATCGGCCTGTTCTATTCCAGATAAAATTTTGAATAAAGTAGTTTTTCCAGAGCCATTAATACCAACAAGACCAACTTTTTCTCCATCGTTAATAGTAAAGCTCATATTGTCAAAAAGAGCTTTGTCTGTCCACTTAAATGATAAATTCTCAACTTTAATCATAATTATTGTCTATTATAAGGCAAAAAAGAAATTAATTAAGGAAATAATGATTACATTTGTAAATGTTTTGTTACTTAATATGGTAGAATCCAATATAAATGAAGATTGGAAAAGATAAAAAAGAACTTTTAATTAGACTTTTGGAGGGATTGTTTTGGTTTTTACTTAAAATTGTTTTTATATGGCTTGTCGTAATTCAAATATTTGAAAGGCTTGATAAGAGATTGCCTTTCTTTTTTGCCCTAGTAGTAACCTATTTTATTTCCGCTTATGTTATTTTGCCACAAGCTATTCGTTTAATCTTGCTTATATTAAGAAAAGGAAGGATCCCCCGTTTTACTAGAGGCAGAGATGGATTTCATGTTGATCCGGTGAATATAATTTTTTTGGGAACTAAAAATCAATTACAAGATGTTTTTAAAAAGATTGGATGGCATCAGACAGACCCAATAACTATTAAAAGCTCTATAAAAATGATTAAAACTTTTGTTTTAAATAAACCATACCCTAAGGCCCCTTTTAGATCATTATTTTTGTTTGGTAGAGAACAAGATTTGGGTTTTCAAGAACCGATTGGAAATAGCCCTCGAAAAAGACACCATATTAGGTTTTGGGCAACTAATAAAGATCAAATAATTGATCCTTTAGATATAAAATTTTGGACAAAGAAACATAAGATTGCTTACTCAGAAACCTTTATGTGGGTTGGGGCTGGGAGCGAAGATGTGGGATTTGGTTTGACTGTTAGCTACCAGCCTTCACATAAAGTGAATCACAATGTAGATGAAGAAAGAGATTATATTTTATCCTCACTAAAAAAGGCAAAATGTATTAAAAAAATCAGCTATTATGATCCAGGCGAATTTAAAGTTGGAAAATATACTTCTGATGGACGAATTGCAGTGGCAGAATTGATTTAATTAGACTTTTTTACCGTTAAAGTGTCACCATTTTCTATAGAGACAGCTAAAGTTTTACTTTTGATTTGATCTTCAAATAATTTTGGCCAGTTTGGAGCTGTAATTTTGATTTTATCGTTTATTTCTAAACCAGCTTCACGTCGTAGAACTTGAATTGATCTGACTAAATCACGATATTCCCCTTCGGCAATAAGCTCTGGGGTCAAATTAGTATCCAAAACAACAGCTAAATCTTCTTTTTTAGATTCAAAAACAATTTCTTTAACATTAGTTTCCTGGGCAATGATATTAATTAAGTCTTGGCTTAATTTGAAATCTTGATTAATAGTGGCCTTGGCTAATGGTTGACGAAGTTTTAAGTTGAATTTTTGTCTTTGACCATGAATTAATTGACAGATATTTCTAACTGATTCCATGGCTTTTTCAAGATTAGGATTGATTAAATTTTTATCGGCTTTTGGCCAATCTTCTAAATGAACACTTTGATCAGAACTAGCAATATCAAAACCACAAAGGTTTTGATAAATAATTTCAGAAACAAAAGGGATAAAAGGAGTTAGGAATCGAGAAATTTGGTTAAAACAGAAATATAAAAGCTGGTTATTATCACTTCGATCACGACTACGACGAATGTACCAAGTGGATAAATCACTAACAAAGTTTTCAATAGCTTTAGTGGCAGTTGAGGTGGTGTATTTATCTAAACTTTCAGTAGTTTTTTGGATAGTTGAATTTAGTCTGGACAAAAGCCAAAGATCCATAGTGTTGGTAGTTTTTGGAGCAGTTTGATTGTCTTTATCTGGTTGCCAATTTTCCATGTTGGCATGTTGAGTGAAAAAACGATAAGAATTCCAAAGAATAAGGAGGAAATCTTTTTTAACTTGATCAGCAATATTGTAACCAAAATTGACACTGGTAAAAGCTTTTTGCTGACAATAAAGCCAACGCATTGGGTCAACACCCATTTTAGCTACAGCTTCATCGTAAGGAATACCATTTTTTTTGGTTTTACTCATCCTCTCACCTTTTTCATCTCTAACTTCAGCATAAGTAACGACATTTTTGTATGGAGGAACATCTTCAAAAGTGACAGAAAAATAAAGCATGGAATAAAACCAAAGTCTAACTTGTTCGGTCATTTCCAAAACCATTTCAGCTGGGAACCATTTTTGCCAATAATCTTTATTATCTAAATACTTTAGGGTGGAAAAAGGAACTACACCAGCATCAAGCCAGACATCGCCGACATCAGGAATACGTTTAACGTTTTGACCGCATTTAGGACATTTGATCTCAATTTCATCAATCCAAGGACGATGAAAAGATGGAAGCCTTTCGACGAGTTCAGGGTTAACAGCTTTTTCTTGTAATTCTTCTTTGGAACCAATGACAACTAATTCGCCACAGTCACATTGATAGAAAGGCAGAGCTAAACCATAAAAACGTTTACGATTAATCATCCAATCTTCCATTGAGTCGAGCCAATTTTGCATGCGACGACCAGCGTATTTAGGATGCCAATTTACTTTTTTGGCAGCTTCTTTTAATAAGGGACGGATTTTATCTGAATTAATAAACCAAGAATCTTCTAGTCGGAAGAGACATTTGGTTTTACAACGCCAACAATGAGGATAACGATGAGTAACTGATTCAGTTTTGAATAATAAATCTTTGGATTTTAGATAATCAAAAACCTTTTCATTAACATCGTGAGCATAGAGACCACTTAATTCACCATAACCTTCTAAGAAATGACCAGCAGTATCAAGTGGAGCAATCATATCAGCTCCAAGTTTTTTACCTAATTCAAAATCTTCTTGACCACAACCAGGAGCAATGTGAACAACACCAGTACCATCTTCTGGGCTGACTTCATCCCAATTAGTGATGTAGTGTTTAACTCCAATTTGTGCCGGAATATCATAAAGAGATTCATATTCTAGATTTAATAAAGTTTTAGCATCAATACTTTCATAATCAGTTAAAGCAAGTCGGTCGGCGGCAACCTTGGCAAGATATATAACACTGCCTTCGAATTTAGCTTTAACATATTCAAAATCAGTATTAATGGCTAACAAAACATTGGCTGATAAAGTCCAAGGAGTAGTGGTCCAAACTAAAACATATTCATTTTGACGATCTTTTAATTTGAATTTCAAATAAACTGAAGTATCAGTGTCCATTTGGTAACCATCGGCTTCTTCGTGCTGAGATAAACCAGTTTCACAACGAGGACACCAAGTGGTGGCTGATTTTTTCTTGATTAACCAACCTTTTTGCCAAACAGTTTTTAAAAAGTGCCAAATATAGAGATTGTTTGTTTGAGAATTGGTGTAATAAGAATCGTCCCAATCCATAAACATGCCAAGACGTTTGGATTGTTCGGTTTGAATTTGACTATATTTATTGACTCGAGCCAAACAAGCATTAGTAAAATTATCCATGCCAAAATCTAAAATATCTTTTTTAGAGTTAAATCCGGATTCTTTTTCAACTTCGACTTCGACCCAAAGACCTTGGCAATCAAAACCATTTTGAAATCTTTGAGCAAAACCTTGGCTGTTTTTATAACGCTGGAAAACGTCTTTTAGAGCTCGACCCCTGGCATGATGAACACCCATGGGGTTATTGGCAGTGATAGGACCATCAATAAAACTAAAAATCTTATCTGAAGAATCGTTTTTGTGAAGATATTTTTGGACCACATCGTGGGTATACCAAAAATCAACTAACTTGGTTTCCAGTTCGGGAAAGTTTGGTAATGATGGTAAATCTTTAAAGAATGACATATTTGTTGGATTTAATTATGTCTGTATTATACCTTATATTTGGTTCATTACCTCAATTATGTGGCTAGTAGAAAAGGATGGAATTCTTTTAATAACTTCGACTAATTTGGCACCGACTAGTTTGGCTTGAGTTTTTTTAATTTCGGTTTTTTCGTCCCCTTTGGTGATGGCAATTACTGATGGTTTAATTTCTTTTACTAAATCAGTATATTGTTGACCATTAATTTCTGGTAATAAAATTACCCAATCGACCATATCTAAATTAATTAATATTTCAGCTCGATTTTGCTCTTTATTTATTGGTCTGTCATTACCTTTTAATTTTTTAATAGTGGCATCGGATTCTAGTAAAACAACTAAAGTTTTACCCAGCTTTTTGGCTTTTTTCAAAAAACTAATGTGGCCCAAATGAAGAATATCAAAACAACCTCCGACCAAAACTATCTCTTGGTTTTTTTCGAGTTTGTTTAGTTGATTAATTTTGATGATATTGGACATATAGATTGGTAATGTATTATACCTTTTGGTATTATTAATTTATAATGAAAAAGTTTATTAGATTGTACAAGCCTCAAATAATAGCCTGTAGCCCGTTTTTTGTTATAGCTTTGATTATTGTTGTTCTTCATCTATTCCTGCATCCTGTAAGAGTTCTTGATATGAGTACAAGTATATTTTATATGGATGAAAAACACACTTTGGCAGCTTTATTTTTAACACTGACGTCATTTTTGGTTGGATATTTAATATTAGTTAACCTAGTTAATAAAAAAAACAAAACTGAACGGTTAATTAACCTTTTTTATGGTTTGTTTTTTATTATTCTTTCTATTGATGAATATTTTGAAGTTCATGAATATGCTAATACTCTTGTAAAGGCTGCTATTAAAAATGATGGAATTGGTAAATCATTGACTAATTGGTCTTGGATTTTTCCGTTATCATTAATAATTTTAGCTGTATTTGTATTATTTATAGTAAAAATTAAAAATCTAAAGCCTAATGCCAGGCTACCTATTATTTTAGGAACACTGTCTTTTGGGTTGGTGTTAATCTTTGAATTATTGGGTGCGGCTACTTATGGAAACAATATTTATGTATATTTTGTAGCAATTGAAGAAGGTATGGAAATGATTGGAATTTCTTTCTTTTTACTTGCTGTTTTGGTGGAAAATAAAAAGATATTATAATTGTTTGTAGATTGATTCAATTTGATCAACCATTGATTTTATAGAGAATTTTTTTGAATCAATCATAGCCTGTTTTCCAATTTTATCTCGCAAATTTTTATCTATTAAAATTTTTTTTAATAGATTTGATAATTCTTGTGAATTTTTCGGATTTACAAGAAAACCGTTTTTATTATTTTTAATAAATTCTTTTGGTCCACCAGTATTAGAGGCAATTACTACTTTTCCGGCTGCCATAGCTTCTAAATACATTAGTCCAAAGGTTTCATATAATGCTGGCACACAAACAATATCTGCTCCAGAATAAAATTCTGGCATTTTATCTGGGCTAATTATTGGTATAAATTTTACATTTTTTTCCAGTTTTTTTTCTTTGACTATTTCTTTTATAGTTATTTTTGTATTTGCTAATACTTTATTTGCACATACTTCGTTTGAAATACTTACTAATAAAAAATTATTAATTCCATTTTTTATTAATTTCCCCAGAGCATCGAAAACTAATTTTAAATTCTTTTGTTTATTAAGTTCTCCATTGGTTAAACTAAATAACCTGGCTGGACTAAAAAGAATTATTCTTCCTTCTTTTCTAAATTTAGACATTGTATTTCCGACTTTTGCTTTTGAAAAAAGATTAGTATCAATTCCGTTATAAATTACATTTATTTTTTTAGCATTTGTTCCTAATTTTTTCCACTCTTTTTTAACAAAATCACTAACACAAATTAAATAGTCCCATGGTAATTCCCTTAGTGGTTTTGTCACCTCACAATCTTTTAATTGAGCATTATGAGCATGTTCAATTATTGGAATTCCAGAATTTTTTACTGTTTTAAATATTTTTAATACTGTTTTGACTCCTATGGATTTATCTTTACTTCCAGATGGATATGTTCCATTATGAAAATGAAAGATGTCTGGTTTATTTCTTTTTAAAATTTCAAACAAGTCGTAATCAACTTTTTGTTCATTCTGAAAATTTTTGGAATCAACATATTTTCTTCTAAATACTTTAATTCCAAAGACTTTTTCATCAGTCTCTTTTCCATCATCCAGTACTGATGTTAATACTGATACTTCATATCCTCTTTTTACTAACTCCCGAGCTTGATTTAATAATATTGTTTCGGCTCCACCAACTTTAGGATAAAAAAACCAACTAAAAAACATTATTGATCTGTTTTTATTTTTTTCTTTTAAAACGGGTAGTTCTTTAAAATAGTTGTGGCCAAAATTATCTTTATTTAAATTTATCCAATTTTTTAAAATAAAACTATTAAACATAGCATGGCCTACTAATAAAATATTTTTTTTAGAATATTTATTAATAAATTTTCTTAAATCTAGATACCTTTTATCTAACAAATCTGGTTTTTCACCTTTGGTGAAAACCCAATTTTGAAAATTATTTGATTGAACATTTTTATAATCATTTGGATATTTTTTTTGGGCTTGGGCTGATGTCATTCCACTAATTATTCCAACATCAACTTCATTTAATAATTTAGTTTTAATTATTAGAATATTTTTTCCATAACTTTCTTTTTGTTGTTTTTGATAAATTTTTGCTGTTTGATAAGCTCTTTTTAAATTACTACAAATTATTACATCAAATTGATATTTTCCAGCTATTTTTATAGCTTGTTTTTTTACTTCTTCTTTTCCTTTACTTATTAGTGATGTATCTATGCGACTACCAGCAAAAAAATTTTTTTGATTATGTTCAGATTTTGCATGTCTAACTAAAACAATCATTATTCTATAATGGCTAATAATTCAGCTAAAACACGAATAGTCTTATCAGCTGCTTCTTTGAGTTCTTTAGATTTTGGTCTATAAGCTACACTTAATTTTGCTTGTTTAAAAGCTGCTAAACTTTTGTCGTTTCCGGCAACCATAATGGTTTGCGAAGGTTTTACTTTTTGTGATTTTATAGCTTTATAAAAAGATTTAGAAAATCCCTCATCAAAAGTATCATTCATCCAATTGATTGATTCTTCTTTTATTTTACCTGTATATTTACCTTTTTTCTTCTCTAAACATATTCCATCCCAAAAATGAATACCTAATCTGTTGGCGTAAACTTCTACGATTGGTGAAAAGTTTGAGCTGATTATTCCAACTTGATACTTTCTTCTTATTAATGCTTTAATTACTTCTTGGGCATAACGAACAATTGGTAATTTAGAAACAATTTCTTCTACTGTAGAAACTTTGGTTTCAATGAATAGTTTTGCGTTCTTTGCGAGATATTCTCTAGCTGTTATTTTTCCTTTTTCTAAAGAATCATGATTTTTATTAATTTCTTCTTGAATTCCTAAAATTTTATATAATTCTCCAAGAGCAGACTCATTAATTAAAGTATTATCTAACGTAAATAAAACTAATTTGTAATTATGACGAATTAGGCCAGCTTTAGAAATCATTGTTTCTAATACTTGCCGACTCATTTCTTTAACTGTTTCAGCTGAATTTTCTCTGTTGACTAAAGAGCCAATGTTAACTTCAACAATCCTTTGTTCTGATTCAATAGCATCAAAAAGTAAGCCAATATCTACTCCATACCTATCAGCAAATTCAGCATTTATTAAAAAACTTTTTTTGGCACAAATTTGACCACTAATTGGTTGATCGAAATACATACTAGGGAATAGTATTTCCATCATTGGTTTTACTGCAAATTCTGTAACCCTACCTCTGGCTCGAGTAAAAGATCCTCTAGCCATGTCTACCTTATCTAATAATACTGGTTCTACAATTTTAAATATTTTTTGACTAGTTATATTGCCTAAATCAGCATCTAAGAATAAAATTATTTCATTTCTTGCTTTTTTAACCCCAGTTTTTAAAGCTAAACCCTTACCTCTGTTTTTATTTAATTTAATATATGTGAAACGTTCTTCGTTTTCAAATTGTTTTACTGCTATTTCTGTATCATCAGTACTCCCATCATCTATAAAAATTAGTTCATCCATTTGGGGAATTTTTAATAATTCTAAAACTACTTTTACAAAACGTGGGTTTTCATTATAAGAAGGTACAACAGCAGAAAATTTTTGTGAAACTTCTTTATCTAGTTCGTTAGTTAGAAGTTCATTTGAATTTAACATCGTTTATTATAACATCTTATACAATAAAAATACAAAATATTGGCTAAAGTTTGAGGAAATATGTTATAGATACTATTTCTGTATTCTATAAAATTGAAGCAGGAAATAAAAAATACTTTTATCGGACTGAGAATATTGAAAACATCAGGCCTACGTTTCACTACGGCCTGCGAAAGCGGAACATGTGGGTCTAGCACCATTCTGTCCCTATAACACCCACATTTGATTGTCTAATTTTACCATTCTATTCATCCTAAGGTTAGAGAGTAGAACTAAATTACCAATATAAATAATTAACCCTCTTGACAATAAATTAGCACTCGTTTTACAATACTGCTAGGTGGTTAGAAAAACCAATATAGCATTAGCCTGCGATAGTGGCTTAATAATCATCATTGCAGTCTCCTTGGTGGGGACGCCTACAATGTAAATTGGTGATCTTCTAACCACCTTAATTAATTATTTTTATATTTAATAAGGAGGTAAAAATGTCAGTCAACATTGTTCCTAAAAAAATGTTATCTTTTCCTTCTTTTTCTCTACCCAGTCTTTGGGATGAGGATGAAGATTGGTTTATGACTCCATCCACTCAGAGTGGACTATCTGTTTACGAAGATGACAGTAAAGTATATATTGAAACAGCTATTCCAGGGATAAACCCTAAAGATGTCGAGGTTACCTTTCAAGATGGCTATCTATGGGTAAGGGCTGAAACTAAAGAAGAGGAAAAAGATAAAAATAAAAAATATTACCGTCAAGCCAGCCAGTCATTTTCTTACCGTGTAGCTGTTCCCGGTGAAGTTGATTCCAATAAAGAACCGGAGGCAACATATAAACACGGAATGATGACAATTACTTTTAATAAAATTCCGAAGTCTCAGCCAAAAAAAATACAAATAAAGACAATTGACGAATAAAATTGTTTTGAAAAACTGTATTTTAAACCCCGTTATATGACGGGATTTTTGTTTATTACAGAAACTTGTCTTGGAAAATGTTGAATTTGGAGAATATACACCAACAAGTTAGGAAAATACTTGACTAGCACTCGGGTCGCACAGAACTTTGGCCGTTAGGCGGAAGGGATGGGAGTCGAACCCACATGCCATTTCTGACGCAGGTTTAGCAAACCTGTGGCTTACCATTCGCCGCACCCTTCCTTGTTGGATGTGTTTTAGTATATCAAATTTTTATAAAATGCTTTATTATTATATTAATGGAAGAACAAATGGATAAATTAATAAAAAGTATTAATGAAGAGAAGACGTTATTTGAGTGGGAATCAGCTGAAAGGTCTTATAAAAAAAGAGATAAAGACTTTTGGATAACAGTAGTGGCAATTTTGATTCTATTTTCTGTTATTTTATTCTTTATAGAAGAGTTCTTTTTGATAGTAGCTTTGGTTTCAATATTATTTTTATATTATGTTTTAGCAACAGTTCCTCCAGAGAAAATTAAAAGTAAAATTACCAACAGAGGCGTTTATTTTGGGGAAGCAGAGTACAAATGGGATATTTTGGCAAGATTTTGGTTTAAAAAGAATTTAGATAGTGAACTTTTGGAATTTGAGACTGAACTAAACTTCCCAAGACAAATCTCTTTGGTTATAAATACTGAAGAAAAAGAAGAAATCAAAAATGTCCTTTTGAAAAAATTACCATTGATTGAATCTTCACCTAACTTTATTGATAAATTAACAAAATGGTTTGGAGACAGATTACCTTTGGAAAAACGGGAAAAATAGATTTTTTTTGGTATAATTCACTTCGATGTACTCGTAGCTCAATTGGATAGAGCATTGGTTTGCGGAACCAAAGGTTGGAGGTCCGAGCCCTCTCGAGTACACTCAGTAAGTGTCGTTTGCGGTCCCGCAGCAGCGGGACGATTCCTTGTAGGCGCACTTAATTTAATTAACTTCTTTAAGATTATCGACGTAGAGAACTTTACCACTGTACATACCAGAAACTTCAATATACTTTTTTATATAACTATCTAAGTTATATTTTTGGCTAGTAATAGTGGTGACTTCAGTTCCTGATTTTAAAAGATAACCTTCGGCTGTTTTAATTATTAATTGACCAGTTAAAGTAGTAATACTTTTAGTTGGGCTTTTAGAAGTTGGCACAGTAGCAGGCTTGGCCACTAGGCTACAGCCACCTAGACAAAATAAAGAAAATAAAAAGATAAAACTGATGGTGATTTTTTTAATATTTTTCATTAGAAAATGATAGCAAAAATAGATTAAAATGTCTTTTTGAGGTAAAATTCATTCTTAATGGTGGGATGCACCGAATTGGTAAGGTACCCCGTTCGAAACGGGACGTTCGCAAGGACATGGGGGTCCGACTCCCTCTCCCACCGCTTTAATTTTGATAAAGTATAATTGGCTATGGAAGAAAAACAAATTCAAATGGTTTTTATGGTGGCAGGAGTGATTATCCAAAAAGATAATAAATATCTTTTAGTCCAAGAAGGAAAAGGTGCAGCATATAAACTTTGGAATTTCCCAGCTGGAAAGGTGGATTTGGGAGAATCGATTGAAGAGGCAGCCGTTAGAGAAGCTTTTGAAGAAGTTGGATATAAAGTTGAATTAATTAAAAAAATAAGTGTTCATCAAAAATCAGTTGATGAACCAGTAAAACATATTTTTGAAGCTAAAGTAATAGGTGGAGAATTAAAAACTAAAAAAGGAGAAATTCTTGATGCTAAATGGTTTTCTTTTAAAGAAATTAAAAATATGGAAAATGAATTACGAAATGGTGAGTGGATTATTGATGTAATAAATATTTTTGAGGCTTTGAAAAATGATTAAGGTAATTTATTTTGATTTTGGAGGGGTTTTGGTAAATTATGAAAAATTTTTACATACAATGTGTTCTGATTTTGGGTTAAATACTGATGATTTCTTTAAGTTCTACGACAAGTTTGATTATCTCGATATGTCTATTGGGAAAATTACAACTGATGAATTTTGGCAAAAGTGTATAGAAAAATTTAAGCTTAAAAATGCAGAAAATTATGATTTACTTAAATCTTGGGCATTGGATTATAGGATTATCAAACCAATTAATGAACTAGTTTATTCATTGGAAAATAAAATAGATATGGGAATTATTTCCAATATTCCTTCTGGGACTTGGGAGTCTGCATTAAAATATGGAATGGTTCCAAATATTAAATATAAAAAAGTTTTTTTGTCTTACCAATTGGGTCTTCGTAAACCAGATCCTGAAATTTACAAAATTGTTCAAAAAGAATCAGGAGTTAAAGGTAAAGAGATTTTATTTGTTGATGATATAGAAGAAAACTTAGTGGTACCTCAAAGTTTAGGTTGGAAAACAGTGTTGTTTAATCAAAATAAAGCTGAAGAAGGGGTTAAAAAGATTAAAAATTTATTAAAAATAAATGAAAAAAGAACTATTTTATGCCACAAATAATCCTGGAAAGAGATTTGAGGCAATTAAACATTTGGGTCATCACGGAATTAAGGTTACCACTCCAAGTGATTATGAAATAAATATTGATATTGAAGAAAGTGGAAATAGTTTAGAAGAAAATGCTATTTTAAAAGCAGAAGCTTATTCTGACTTAGTAACTGATACCTTAATTCTTTCGGATGATACAGGCTTAGAGATAGATGCCCTTAACGGAGAACCAGGGATTCATGTGAGACGTTGGAGGGATGGAGAAAATGCTATGACTGATGAAGAATTAATTGATTATTGTTTGGAAAGAATGAAAGGAATTCCAAAAAAAAAGAGAGGAGCTCAATTTAAGACCGTTTTGGCTTTGAATATCCCCGGTAAAGGAATAGAAATTTTTACTGGAATTTTGAGAGGCTATATTTTGGAAGAAGCATCACCTATTAGAGTTGAAGGTTTCCCTTTTAAATCTTTATTTTTTGTAGAAGAATGGAACATGCTTTTGGGAGATGCGATGGAGTTGCCAGTTGAGGATAAACAACATTTGTTGAACCATCGAGAAAAAGCTATGAATAAAGCTATTCCAAGAATTAGAGAATTACTAAAAGATTAGGCTTTTTTGTATATTTTATTAAGTAAATAAAGACTGCCGGTGATGGCCACTAAATTTGAATCTTTTGTGGCTTTTTTGATAGCTAAATTGGGGTTGCTAATTATTTGATATTTATCAAAATTCAAATCTCTTAAGATTTTGATTAAATAATCTTGGGTCTGAGAAATAGCCACCATATCTTGATCGGTAACTATAAAACTCGTCAAAATAATTTTTTTAGCAATAGGAAGAATTTCTTTTAGCATCTTTTTGGCTTCTTTTTTTTGTTTGAAAGCAACTACAAAAACAAAATCTTTTTGAGGAAAAGAAAATTTAAGACTTTTGATGAATGCAGACATTTTTTGAGGATTGTGAGCTCCATCATAAACAATAGTAGAGTTATTGGTCTTTGAAACATCCATACGACCAAGAAACTTGAAGTTGGCTAGAGTTTTTTTGACAATTTTTTGGTTAATTTGAAAATTATCACGATTACTAATTGTTTTTAAAACACTTAAGGCTAAAGCACTGTTTTCAACTTGATAGAGAGCAATGGTGTTTATTAAAAGTTTTTTTAAAACTAAATTATCAAAACAATAAGTATAAGTTAAACCTTTTTTGGCTAATTTAATATTTTTATAATTTATCCCCTTTTTGATATAGGAGAGGGACGATTGATTGTCTTTGGCAGCTTTGTCGATAACTAATTTGGCGGCTTTTACTGGCCATAAAGACAAGACTGTATTTTGGGATTTAATAATGCCAGCTTTTTGAATAGCAATTTTACCAATAGTACTACCTAAAACATTAGTATGATCTAGGCCAAGTTTGGTAATAACGGCGATTTTATTTTTAGAGTCAATGATATTAGTGCCATCCATTAACCCCCCCATACCAGTTTCTATAACAGCATAATCGACATGGTAATAATAAAAAGCAAGATAAAAGATGGCTACTAAAATTTCAAAATAAGTGGGATTGCCAAGACCACTAGTTTTAGTTTTTTCAATAGCAGGGATAACTTTATTTAATAAAAGAACAAAATCTTTTTGACTGATTAGTTTATTGTTAATTTGAACTCTTTCTTTGATATCAAAAATGTGGGGAGAAACAGTTAGACCAGTTTTGAATCCATGATTGGCTAATAAGTGGCTTAAATAAGAAGCAGTAGAGCCTTTGCCAGAAGTGCCGGCAATATGAATGACGGGATAAGAATTTTGAGGATTGCCAAGGCAGTTTAAGATAAATTTTTGACGACTAAGGCCAAGCTCTCCGGGATACCTGTATTTACCTTTGGGAATTGATTTATAAAGATATTCGAGGGCCTGTTTATAGTTTTGAATCTTCATCTTTTACTGGTTTATTGAGCCAATTAATGCCTAAATAAACAAAAGGAGTAGTGAAAACTGACATAGTAGTTTTTAAAATCCAATAAGGCAAAATGATTCCCCATAAAAAAGTTACATTATCTGAAAATGAGGTATTGAGAGAATAGAAAGCCACTGTTATAAAAATGAAAGTGTCAAAAAAGACAGCCAAGGTGTTAGAAAGATTGTTTCTAAACCAAAGACCGTATTTGCTCATCTTTTGTTTTAATTTGTGGAAAACATTGATATCTAAGAAATTAGATATAGAAATAGCAATTAAACTAGCAATGGAAATTCTGATTGATTGGGAGAATATTTTGTTATAACTATCAACCATAGGTAAAAAACGGGTTGATGAAGGTAGGGCAATAGCAAAAGAAGAGAATAAAATTATAAAGAAAATTATAGAAATTGAAATTTTAGCCAAATTTTTGGCTCGTTTATATCCATAAACTTCAGTAAAAATATCATTGATGGAAAAAATCCAAGGAATTAAAAACATACCCATAGCTCCAGTTAATTTAAGGCCAAAGATAGTAACTAGAGGAAAAGTTTTGGAACCCATTAATTCGGCAGCAACTAGACAAAAAATGTATACAGCAACTAAGAAATCAGACTTATATTGGTTTTGATTGGGTAACTTTTTCATAAATGTTTTTTAAATTAATAAGGAATTATATCAAATGATATTTTGTATAATATACAGATATGATTAAAGCTATAATTTTTGATTTTGGAAATGTTATCTGTCATTTTACTAATGAAATTCTTATTGAAAGAATCAGTAAGCTTTCGGGTAAAATAAAAGAAGAAGTCTTTGATTTGATTTATAAAGAATCTGAATTACCTAAAAAATATGAAACTGGATTAATAACTTCTCAAGAATTTTATAGTGGATTATCAAAAGTTTTAGGTTTAAATGTGCCATATGAACAATTCAAAGAGATTTATTATAAAGATAAATTTACTCCAGTTGAAGGAACAATGGATTTAATTAAAAAATTGCAAAAGAATTACAGAATTAATCTGTTATCTAACACTAGTGAATGGGATTTTGAATATATGAATAAAGTCGCCCCAATTATAAAAACTTTTGAGACAATAACTACTTCTTTTCAATCAAAATCAATGAAACCAGATAAAAAAATATTTTTAGATGCTTTGGGCAAATTGAAATTGAAGCCGAAAGATTGTGTTTACACTGATGATATTTTGGAATATGCAAAGGCAGCAAAAGATTTAGGAATGATAGGAATTCAATTTACCACCGCTAAAAAATTTGAAAATGATTTAAAAAAGTTGGGAGTGAAGATTTGACATTTGGTAAAAAACCCTTAAAATAGCGCCATATGTCAAATAATAGAGAAAAATGTCCAAATAATAGTTACCTTGGATCTGCCGATTGTTATGGTTGTTCGTGTGCCGATTTTAATGATCCTTTAAAAGATATCGTTTGTCGATGCCCAAAAGATATAAAGGATCCTCAAGGAATTGATAACTTAAAAAAAGGTTATGTGGAAGCTTCTCAAAGTCCAACCCAAAACGGATTTATTGAATATTTAAAAAATCTTCCACAAAAATAATTATTTCTTTTTAAAAAGAGAAGTGAAATAAGGTAGGTGCCAAAGAGTGTGAAAAATGGCAACTAGAGCCATGACAATACCAGTCTCGACATGAATCCAAAGTATTGATTGATACCAAGAAATGGAGAGTTTTAGGTCAATAAACATAGCTAAAATTAGGCCAATGATTCCGGAAATTAAAAAGGATATGAGTAAAATAATATTCCATATACGACGATGAGTAATTAGAGAAATTTTTTGGGATTTAACTAAGTAACTAGAAATAAAATAAAAGTCAAAAACGATAAAAGATAGGAGAAAAAAATAGTAATTATTCATAAATTATTCTAGGGTAATAGCACTGGCAGGACAAATATTAATAGCCATCGATAAGTTTTGAGAATCTAAATTGGTTGATGAAATAACAAAAGCTTTACCAGTATTAGGATTCATTTCAAAATGGGATGGATCAATTCTGGTACATTTACCACAACCAATACAACGAAGTGGTAGGACAGTTAATTTTTGAAGGTGAAGTGGATTAGAAGAGATTGTAGGTGATGGTTCTTTTGTTGGTGATAAGTTTGATTCTTCATCTAAAGAAATTTTTGGAGAACTAAAATCAGGTTTAATTATAGAAATAATAAAAGCAGTGATAGTACCAAAAACTAAAAATAAAGGTAAGAAAAGTTTTTTAATGGTCATATTAAGTTAACTTCTTCAATAATTTTTTTTCTTTGCCAAGAACCTTGTTTGTATAAAGCAAAAGCCATACTAGCACTAATAACATTGGTAATTGGGAAAGAAAGCCAAATTCCTCTTATGCCTAGACTGGTTTTTTGAGACAAAAAATAAGCCAAAGGGATTAAAACAAAGAATTGAGAAAAAATAGTCATAAACATGGTAGTGGTAGTTTTGCCAGCAGCTATAAAAACATTAGCAAAAGACATTTGAAGACCAACAAAACCAAAACCAACTGCAGCGGTTCTAATAAAAGCAGCACCGGTAGCAATGACTAATGGATCATTGGGAATAAAGAAAGAAATAAATTGAGGAGCAAAAATGAAAACAATTAAAGATAAAAAAGACAAGATTGAAAAAGAAAGAACCGCGCTTAGTTTAGAAATTCGAATCGCTTCTTTGATATTTTTGGCACCAATATTTTGGCCAACCAGAGTACCATTGGCAACTGCTAGACCAATGCCAACCATAAAAATTACTTGATTAATATTAGAAGCGGCACCATAAGAGGCCACAGCAACAGTACCAAAACCAGTAAATAGAGATATAACAAAAACCATAGCGAAATTTCTGGCTGATTGTTCGATTGATGAAGGCAAACCAATTAAAAAAGCTTTTTTAATGAATTTAAAATCAGGTATAAAGTCAGCTAGTTTTAAGTGGATTCCATGTTTGCCACCAAATAAAATTGCCATACCAATAATGGCTGATAAAGCTTGAGTTATAAAAGTGGCCATAGCGGCACCCATAGGACCCATAGCCGGGATTCGCCCATAACCAAAAATAAAAAGAGGGTCAAGAAAGAAATTTAAAATTACAGTAACGATAACTACATAAACTGGAATAATTGGTTTGCCAATTCCCCTCATAATTGACATGAAGATGAAGAAAAAGAAATTGAAAATAATAGCAGCAAAAGAAATTCTTAGAAAACCAAGAGCATTAGAAAAAATTTCATCATTAGCTCCCATAAATTTAAGGATATTGGGAGCAAAAATCAAACCTAAAATACTAAAAATAAACGACAGAAAAACAACCATTAAAATGGTTTGAGCAGCAGAATGACTGACCATTTTGTTGTTTTTGGCACCAAAATATTGAGCCACAAAAGTAGATCCAGCCATGGCAAAACCAATACCAATTGAAAAAGCGAGAAAAATAATTGGAGCACAAATGGAAACAGAAGCTAAAGCGGCTCCGCCAAGACGACCAACCCAAAAAGAATCAGTCATCTGATATATGGATTGAAAAAGATTGGCCACAATAACAGGAATAGCTAAAGTAAAAATAATCTTTAGAATAGGCATTTTGATAATAGATTTGGCTTTGTTTATCATAATTTAAATCCCTCTCCTTCGACAGGCTCAGGATTCTCCCATTAAAGAAGGGAGATTTACAGTTTTTAATTTTAACACTTAATTAACTTATAATTGATTAATGAAAACAATTTGGAAATGGATAATTTTAATAATTGAAATGGTAATACTTTGGGGATTGATATTAAATTTTTTAAGGACGATGAGATTGGTGGATGTAAAAAGAATACCAATGGTGAAAGAAATAGTTGAATATATACCAGAATTGCCAACACCAACTCCAAAACCAACTATAATCATAACTCCAACTCCAATTGTAATAAAAAAAATAGTGACCCCAACTAAAAAACAAATAATAGACGATGGTGAACCTTGGGGAGTAGCAAAACAGATAGGTGAAGTAACTTGGACAATGAAAATTGGCGAGGATGAAAGAATGGCAACTCCTAGAGAAATTTTTGATGCTTTAAATGAATATCGAAGAGTCCATAATTCACAAATTTTAAATTGGGATGAGAAATTGTCTAATTATGCCCAGCAAAGAGCTCAATATTTGAATAGTATTAAATCAGTCGATCAACATAAAGGTTTTAAAAACTTTTTAGAAAATGAAGATGGATTTAATAAAGTAGGCTTTACATCTCTTGGGGAAAATATTAGTTTTGGATATAGATTGAATGGAGTTCATACAATTGAATGGATGTATGCTGGAGATAAACCTCACAACGATAACCAACTTAATACTAAATGGGATCATGTGGGAATTGGGGTTGATGGATTGGCTACTTGTTTAATTTTTGGAACTGGAAAATTTTGATATACTTAATTTAATATGAACAAAACACAACAAAACCTCCTAAAAGCATTTGCTGGTGAGAGCCAAGCCAGAAATAAGTATTACATGTTTGCCAAAATGGCTCGAAAAGAAAATTTAGAATGGGTAGCTCGAGTCTTTGAAGAAACAGCTGACCAAGAAAGAGCTCACGCTGAAGAAGAGTTTGAAATGATTAAAGATTTGGTAACTGTTGAAGAAAATTTGGGAATTGGACCATTTAGTAAAAATACTTTAGAGAATTTAAGAATGGCTGCCGCTGGTGAACATCATGAATGGACAGAAATGTATCCATCTTTTGAAGAACAAGCCAAAATTGATGGAGATACTGAGGCTGAGAGATTATTTAGAGAAGTTAGAGAGGTCGAAGAAAAACATGAAGAAAGATATTTGATTATTGCCACTCATATGGATGCCAATACTCTTTACAATCGAGATGTAGAACTAGAATGGAAATGTGTTAATTGTGGTTATATCCATAAAGGAAAAACTCCCCCACAAACTTGTCCTGTATGTAAAAAACCATATACTTGGTATCAACCATTAGGACTGGTAAGATAATTAATAGTGATTATTTTTAAAAAATATAAAGATTTAACTCTATTTTTTTCGGGAATAATATTGGCTTTTATTTTGTCAACATTGCCTTGGGTAAATAATTTTTTAGCTAGTCTCCATACTTTTGGTTATATAGGAGCATTAATTGGAGGAATCTTTTATGTTTACAGTTTTACTGTGGGAATTGGAATAATGATTATTGTAATCTTGTCTAAAAGTTTACCTGTCTTACCATTAGTTTTGATTTCTAGTTTTGGATCAATGCTTGGTGATACTTTATTATTTAAATTAACAAAAGATAATTTAAAAGATGAACTTTTGGAAATTTATAAAATAATTGATAAAAAACAAATAATAAAAAGAACTTTATATCATCGAAAATTAAAGTGGATATTACCAATTTTAGGAATAACTATAGTTGCAAGTCCTCTATCTAATGAACTTGGAATAATGTTACTAGGAGTTAGTGATATAAAGAAAAGATATTTTATGCCAGCTAGTTTTGTGCTTAATGGAACTGGTCTTTATTTATTAATAATGGCAATAACTTAATGAGAATTAATTCGATTGGAATAGATAATTTACCAAAATCTCCAAAATTAAGAGAAATGATAGGGCCAAGTTTTGTTTTACTGGGAATGGGTTTAGGGAGTGGTGAATTAATTATGTGGCCATTTTTGGCAGCTAATTATGGTTTGGGTATCGTTTGGGCAGCAGTTTTAGGTATTACTTTTCAATTTTTTATTAACATGGAAATTGAAAGATACACTTTAGTAACTGGTGAAAGTGTGTTTGTTGGTTTGGCTAGAAAATTTAGAATTTTATCTCCAATTTGGTTTATTTTATCAACAATTATTCCTTGGATGTGGCCAGGAATAATTTTATCTTCAGCAACTATTTTTGCAGCTATATTTGGATTTAATAGAGCTAATTTAATAGCAATTATAATGTTAATTTTGGTTGGATTGATATTGAGTTTAGGGAAAGTGGTTTACAAAACCCAAGAAGTAATTCAAAAAACTTTGATATATTTTGGAGTTCCTTTTATTTTATTAATAGCTATTTATTTTGCCAAGGGTAGTGATTGGCAAAGTTTAGCTAATGGTTTTATGGGACAAGGAGATGGATTTTGGCTAATCCCCTCTGGTTTGTCTTTAATAACTTTTTTGGGAGCTTTTGCTTATTCTGGAGCTGGAGGAAATTTGAACCTAGCCCAGTCCTTTTATATTCGAGAAAAAGAATATGGAATGGGAAAATATGGGGGCAAAATAACTAGTTTATTGAAAAAGAATGATGAAAATTTTAATTTAGAAGGGAAAACTTTTGAGATAAATAAAGAGAATCTTTCTGTTTTTAAAGATTGGTGGAAAAAGATAAATACAGAACATCTTTTAGTCTTTTGGCTTACGGGGGCAATTACAATTATTTTTCTTAGTCTTTTAGCTTTTTCAACTGTTTATAAACAAACTGAAGGTTTGGCTGGAATTAATTTTTTGTTTAAAGAAGCTAGTGTGATTTCTAGTAATACAATCCCCGTGTTAGGATCAACCTTTTTAATATTAGTGGTGATGATGTTGTTTTCAACTCAATTATCAGTAATGGATGCTACCAGTCGAATTACTTCAGAAAATTTAATCATTATGAATCAAGATAAGTTTAAAATTAAAAATTTATCTAAATATTATTTCTTGTTTTTGTGGACTCAGATATCTTTGGCAATAATGATTTTATTGTTTGGTTTTAAAGAACCAATGCAATTGGTAATTATTAGTGCCTTTTTAAATGCAATGACAATGTTGGTTTATTCGATTGCAATCTTGTGGTTAAATCAAAAAACACTGGCCAAGGAATTAAGACCAAAAATTTGGAGAAGATTAATTTTGTTGATTATAATTATTTTCTTTGCAATTTTTAGTTGGGTGACATTGTTTAGAAGAGAATAAAAAAGATAGGAAACACTACTTTTGTTTTGGTTTGAAGATTTATTTAGATATAATAGAGCATGGTTATCAAAGAAGAAGAAAAATTGTATGACGAGAGATCAGCCGGTGGATTGGTCTATAAAATAGAAAATAACAAAGTGTTTTGGCTTTTAATTAAAACTATTTCCAACTTTAAGAGTGATAAAAATAAGAAAAAAGAAACTGATGGAGCGATTTATAAATTCCCCAAAGGTCATTTAAAACAAAATGAGTTTTTAAAGGAGGCCGCCCTAAGAGAAGTGGAAGAAGAAGGCCGAGTCAAAGCCAAAGTGGTTCTTAAGTTGGGTTCAAATGATTATATTATTTGGGACAGGGAAGAAAGAAAAAAAATCATTAAAAAAGTTACTTTCTTTTTGATGGAATATGCTGGTGAAAGTAATTTGAAATATTATGATACAGAAATGGTTTTGGAAAGAACTTGGTTTAGTTTTGAAGAAGCCAGTAAGGTTTTGGCATATGAAAGTGAAAAACTGCTTTTAAAAAAGGCCAAAGTTCAATTGGAAAAAATCAAAACCCCTCTGTCTCGATAAATCGAGACATCTCCCCTTGAGGAAAGGGAGACTTATTTATTTTTAATAAAATGACAAAAGAAAATATTATTGAAGGAGTAGAAAAAGTAAAACTACAAAAAAAAGATCATAGCCAACGAGGTTTAGAATTTGGAAGAGATTTAGATAATGAAGAATTTTTAGGTCTTTTGGATGGAATAGGTGGTGGTTTAGAACAAAGAACAATAGAAGATAGAGCAAGACGTATATTAACCCTAGATGCTTATGAAGCAACAAAAGCTATAGCCGAAGAAATTATAGAAAAGACAGACGAACTAGAAAAAGGTGAACAACCAGGAATAGAATATTATGAAAAAGGTTTTGACCTTGGAAGAAAGTCGAGTAGTCGTAATTTATCATCTTTTTTGGAAGGAATGAGCAATGGATTGGAGATTAAAACATTAAATGATAGGATTAATACTGTAAATAATGAAATTGATGAAAAAATTGATCTAAGAGTAATGATTAAAGATTGGGCAGAAAGATTAAAAAATACTCACTATCAGTAAAGTTAGATAATAAGATATAATATCCCTACCTATTGGAGGAGTCGGATAGTGGTTCATTCCACAGACCTGGAAAGTCTGCGCTGTAAAAAGCTCGTGAGTTCGAATCTCACCTCCTCCGCCGTATTTGAGTTGTTCCGTATAGTTACGTGTAATATAGGCGATGCTACTCCTTCGAACTTTTCTTTTTTGTTCCTGTTAGGTTCAAATTTGGTTCCAGACTCACCACCTAACAGTGATGATACTAAATATTTTATACTCATATGTTTGGCAGCCTTTAATAATAGACATATGGAAATAATAAAAAGTATTTGCAAATATATTAAAGACAGTATAGTAGAATACTATTATGCGTAGAGATAAATTTTCACAATATTTTTTGTTCTTTTGTTTAATAGCTTTTATAATTTTGGTCTTTTTTATTTTTCGTCCATTTTTAAACCCATTAATTATGGCTGCTGTTTTTGCTGTTATGTTTGAACCAATTTATTTAAAATTAACAAAATGGACTAAGGGCCATTCTTCAATTTCAGCCCTTTTAGTCACTATTATTTCGATAATAGTGGTAATAATACCAATATCTTTTTTGGCAAAGACAATTTTAAAAGAAACAACTGACATATATAAAAATTTAAGTGGTCGCAACGTCGTAGAAATAATAGAAAAGACAATTGTTAATGCTAAAGTAGTTTTTCCTAACTTAGAAACTATTGAATTAGATCTCAACAAATATATTGGTCAAGGGTTAGAATCATTAGTTCAAAATATTGGAGGAATATTTTCTAGTTTTGCTGCTATTATTCTAAATTTTTTTGTATTTTTGATGGCACTTTATTTCTTTTTAAGAGATGGGGAGAAATTTGAAAAATATTTTATAAAACTAAGCCCTCTTAATGATCAAGATGATTTGTCCATAATTTCGCGACTTAAATTAGCGATACATGCAACAATAGGTGGAAATCTTGCTATTGGGGTAATTCAGGGAATACTTACAGGTATAGGATTTGTCATATTTGGAGTACCTAACCCGGTTTTATGGGGTAGTATAGCAGCTATTGCTGCCCTTTTGCCTGGAGTCGGTACTGCTTTGGTTCTTACACCAGCCATAATATATTTATTTATAATTGGTAATATTTATAGTGGAATTGGGTTAATTATTTGGGGGATGGCTGCTGTCGGTTTGATAGATAATTTTTTAGGTCCAAGTTTGATTGGTTATGGAATGAAATTGCATCCTTTGATTGTTTTTATCTCAGTGCTTGGAGGAGTAATTATTTTCGGTCCTCTTGGTTTTATATTTGGACCATTGACTATTAGTGTTTGCCTAGCTTTAGTGGATATATATTTTTCAATAAGAAAGGTTAAATTATAAGGATAGAATAGTTTTGGACTCACATGCTCCGTCAAGTTTTACATTCAGAGAAATGAGACTGATTGTCACCAAAAAAAGATTAATATTAATATGATAAAAACTGTAATAAAAATAATCAATCTTTTTTTATAAGTTAATGTTTTTTTAGTTTCTTCCCAATGAATTTTTTTGCTTAACCAAAGGACGATAAAATTAAATATTGGAAAAAATAAAAATAGAACACAACTAAGAAATAAAGAAAGTAAAGGAAATAAAATAAAGTCAAAAATTGAATTTGAAGAAAGGAATATCTGAATTAATAATAATATTATCGATACTAATAAAGTAAGAAGCCAGCTTGCTTTTTTACTTTTGTTAGAGATAAATTCATTGAGGATAAAAGGAACCCTGATTATAAAAAATAACCCAAATAATAATCCGAAGAAACCAAATTCTGAATTTTCATTCCCAGGTTTTGAACTTATATAGCTAAAAACTATCATAATAAGAAAAAGCCAAAAAATAAGATCAAAAGAAAGAATATATTTAATTATCTTTTTCAACATTAAGCAATAATAGCATTTAATCAGAGCTATATTATTTATTTAACTTTGAATATTTGCTTGTCTTTAATCACAAATTTTGTCTTAAAAAGGCTTAGGATCTCTTGTTTTTCTTCTGAAAAACCAGTTTTTAGAACGTGAACGATATAATCTTTCATTCTTTCTTTATCTGACTTCTCTTTTATTATTGGATAGTCCATAATTTCAAATTGTTGGGTAAACATCTCTTGATGAAGAACATCCTCTCTTAATCGGTGATAATGTTCAATTTCCTCTCTTATTTTCTTATTAATAGCATCTTGATCAAACTCTATTTCGTCAATTTTAGACAATAGTTGATTAATTAAGTCATCTTCAGTGATATAAGGCTGGGTACAGTCATAATTTACTGATCGGCCGCAATGATAATAGACATATCGGTTAACTTTTCCATTAGTTAAATTCTTGTATTTCTCTTCAGCAGTTATTCCCCCTCCACATTGGCCACATTTAAATAAACCTTTGAAAGGAAAAACTTGTTTATTCCAGGATCTTGATGGGGCGATTAATTGTATTTGAGTTTTATCAAAAATTTCTTTAGTTATAATTGGTTTATGTTTTCCTTTGTAGAATTTACCTCCAAATTCAAATTCACCATAATAAAATGGATTTTTTAAGATTCGATAAATTTCTCCAATAGCTACTCTTTTACCAACTTTGGTTTTAAAACCACTTTTGTCTAGCCAATATTTAATCGTTCGTCCACTTTGGCCTTGATTGGCAGCTCTTTCAAATATTTCTTTAACAATTGGAGCTCTTTTTCTGTCAATTTCAATACAAGAAATTCTATTTTCAGTTAATTTGTTAATATAACCAATTGGAGCTGATCCTGGCCTCCATCCTGCCTCACATTTAGCTCTAAGGCCTCTTTTAACGTTAATACCTCGATTATCATTTTCTAGTTTGGCTTGAGAGCATAAAATCATTAAAAGAAACTTTTCATTTGGATTATTGGAAAATGATTGAGAAAAAGTTCGGATAATTTGTAGTTTCCTTTGATCCATTAAATCTACTAATGTTCCAAGATCGCCAGCATTTCTACTTAATCGGTCTGGTGCCCAAGTTAAAATGGCATCAAATTCTCCATTTCGGATATCAATTAAAAGTTTATTGAAGATTGGTCTTAACCCTGATGATTTAGCTGAATGGCTTTCTTGTCTAACTTCTTTAATAAATAATCCATCCCTGTTGGCTAAATCTTTCATCTCTTTAATTTGAGAATCGATTGACATAGCCTGTCGCTCGTCAGATTCGGTCGATTTTCGAGCATAAAGACAATAGTTTAACCGCTCATTTTCTTGGATAGTTCCATTTTTTTCATTTTTCATGATGGGACTATACCGCAGTAAAAATACTTATCAACTAGATGATTATTCTTTACCATTTAAAATGTTTTCATTTGGCATTTTCCCATTATTCAATTTTTTCCAAAAGTCATACAATTTATCTTGTATTTCTTTAGGATTTTCTTCTTCTTTTCCAAAAAACATTGAAACCCATAGAATCGATTGAGACGCGGTGATTAAAGCCATTGAAATATCACCCTCAGCAATGCGTTCAAGTATCTCTTGATCAGATGATCCCTGTGTCCAAACATCAATAGAAGAAACATGATTTTTTCTATTTCCATGCATATATTCCTTCAATACAATTTGTTTTTGAAAATCTGGCATGTTAGTTTTTTGAGCAATAAAATCAATCATTCCTTCAATATCTAATCCTGCCCAGTTTTTTCTTCCTTTAGTTTCTTTTGATAATTTTAAATATTTTTCTTCAACTTCATTTCTGAAATTATCATCGACATGTAATTTGTTAAAATCTAAAAAATCGATATCAGCTTTATCTTCTACAGCAATATAATCTATTAATCTTTTAGAATATTTCGCCTTACCCTTAAGATTTATATAAACCATAGCAATACTATCTTCAAAGATTCTTCTTGATAAATCTAAAATTGATCCAGAAAAAACAATTAAATTCCCTCTATCTATTTTTATTTGATCAATCAAAACCAACATTGTTTGCATTGTGAAAAAATCTTTTCTAATAACACCTTCAAGGATCTGACCGAATAATTCTTTACACGTGTTTTTCTTCGGTATTAAAGGGTATATTATTTCGTATATTTCTTGAAATTTAAGATACAAACTATAGAAATCATTATCTTCAAACTTTTTTTTCATCTCTAATTTTATAACAAGAATTAAAAAAATTAAATTTTTGTATCTAAAAGTCGACTAACAATACTTTCTACTTCCTCTTCTGTAATACCAAATTTAGTAGCTGTCTCTTTGGTTGATTTGGTTTCAGCTTCATAACTATCTGAAACACTTTCATATTTTTTATAAAGACTCATAGAATATTCATAAATTTCTTTTTCTCTGTCTGTTCCAGACACTTCCTTTTCTTGTGGTCCTAATTCTGGAGTTATTGTAATAGCTTTTCCATTTATTGCCTTTATCGAATCTTTACTTACTTCCCAAGTAAAAATTTGATCAAGACCTAGTGTTCTAAAAGAATAATCAACATTATATATTCCATCACTATTTAAAGATGCAGACCAACTTCCAGTTTTAGTAGTTGGATCAGCTTTCATTCCCTTTAATACTAAATTCTCTAAGTAAACAGAAACAGCCATTCCTTTTGTTGATTTATCTATGGTTTTTAAATCATTTTTTATTTCATAATTTTTCAACATTGAAATTGCATCACTCTTAGTTAGAGATTCTGCTTTTTTAATTGATTTAGGCGTTGATGCTTGGTTTGCCACTTGTTCTTCTTTATATTGTTTTCCTTTCTCAAAAGCTTCTTTTGCATCTTTATTGCCAATATTTGAAATAGTTGTTAGTAATAATATAACCAAAAAAGCAGAAACTATTTTATGTCTTAAAAACCAATTCTTCTTTTTCATATTTTTTATAAATTGTTAATTCAACATCATACTAACTGTGGCTTAGCACAAAGTCAAGGCTATGTTGTGCCTCTTTGCTAAGTCTGACTTAGTAGAGTATTGGTTTAACTTTTCATAGTCTTTTGGTATGAGAAGTAATGCCAAATTAACCAAAACTATTTGTAAAAGAATTAAAAAATATAGAAGTGACAGAGGTTTAACTCAGGAAGATTTAGCCGAAAAAGTTAGAGTTAGTCGAGTTTATATTGGCTATGTCGAGCAAGGCCGAAATACTCCATCTTTGGAAGTTTTAGAAAAAATAGCTAAGTCTTTAAAGGTAGATGTTGGTGACCTTCTGAAATAAATATTAATTTCGGAAAGTATTTATAAAGATTTTTAATTATTTCCCCTCTTATTATTATCCTTTGATTTTCATAAATTACATTTGAAAAAATATTGTCTTGAATGTAATCTAAGTGTTCTTCTATTGTTTCTAATATTCTTTTTTCAAAAAATGTTTTTAAATAACTTTCTATAATAAAACCTTTCATAAATGGATCAACTGGAAAAGCTGACTTAAGGTTTATCTTCCTACAATGTTTTCTAATTCCAGATAAGTCATGTAAACATTTAAAAAAATATAAATTTTCTTTTCCAAAGACATTGTCAAATAAATAATTATTAATCAATAAATCTACTGTTATTGATAAAAAAAGATCCAACTCAAAATAAAGATAAAAACAAATATCTGAATATGTTGCTATTTTACCTAATACAACTGAATAAATTTTCATTTTATGAACTTTTAATTTTGGATTTTTATTTATTTCATATCTATAAATCAATATAGAAATCTCATTGACTAATGCTAAAAATGTTAAATAATGAATTTTTGCCTCTAAATCTTCCAATTGAATCATTTTTATTAATTCAACCCATTGGTTAGTTTCACATCTATCACTTTCTTCTGTTTCACCAATCATTTCTTTTATTTCATCCATTCTGAAAATAGGAGCAGAATTATCTACTCTATAATAATTAGAAAAGATAAGGGATATCTTTTCTTTTGGCAAAAATTGTGGTTGTTTTATCTTTTTTTTAATTGTATTTGGTTTCATAATTTTTTTTTAAAAGCAGAAAACTTGGATAAAACTTCAATCTTTTTAGCCTCATTTTCATGATCTTTAATCTGACTTGAACTATTAATAATTGATCTAAGGATATAAAAGAAAAACCTAGGAATTTTTCCTTTTATTACATTCTTGGATATTAACTGAAGTGCAGTTTCTGGATTTGAAGAAATAACAGTTTTTATTAGTTCTTGTTTATCTTTTTCAGAAAGATAAACTTTATTATTTGAATAACTAGGGTGATGATTATTAAGCCAATAAATAATTGCTGTCATATTTTTATCTTTAATAGCAGATATTAACTGTGATTCGGCGATGTCATTAATAAAAAGGTTGCCATATTTAATGGCTTCATCAGTTTTTTGCTTAAATTCTTTATTATTAGCGCGCCATCTATAATAACTAGCTCGACTGATATTGGTTATTTCACATGTTATCTGAACGATTGGTGTCTTTTTCAATTGTTCAATTAATAGTTTTTTATCCTCATCGATTTTCATATTTCTTTAGTTTTTGAAAATGATTGATAATTATTGACATATACAACATCATTATTAGTTATTTTTTTATATCGAGAAATTATGAGATCACAAAATATTGGTTCAACTTCAGCCATCAGACATTTTCGTTTTAATTGTTCACAGCTACACATAGTTGAACCTGAGCCGGCAAATAAATCTAAAACTGTGTCTCCAACTCTAGTGCATCTTCTTATGGCTTTTTCGTGGAGAGTAGGACTCTTTTCAGTTGGATGAGTATATTCATTTCCAGGCAATCTTTTTATTAACCAAATATTTAATAAATCAAGAATATTGTCGATTGTTTGATTACCTGAGCCAATTTCTTTATTCATAATTTCGTTTAGATTCTTGGGATTTTCAGAAATTGGTGCTTTACCAATTGTTCCATAGACACACGCCTCGTAACTTTTATTAAAGGCAGTATTTGGTGTGGGTGAAAATCCGTTTTTTATCCATAAGCATACCCGTTTATTTTTTATTCCAATTTCCTTATACAAATCTTGAATTAAACCGATATTACACTCATCACTCCAAAAAAATATATGACAATCTAATTTAGAAATAACTAATGCATTTTCAATTGTTTTTTTTAAAAAACTTCTATATTCTTTATCTGTTTTATTATCATTAGTCTTTCCTCCATATGTTCCCTTACCTCCAATCCCCTTATTATAATCAAGTGAAATGTTAAACGGAGGATCACAATAAACCATAGATACCTCTTTATTTGATGTCAGTTGATTAACAACTGACAAGTCGGTACTATCACCACAAATCAACAGATGAGGACCAAGTTGAACAATATCGCCTAATTTAGTTCTTGGTTCCTTAATCTTTTCAATCTCTCTCTGCGTATCAAAATTATCATCTTCTGTGTCTAAATTTTTGTCCCAAATTTTTGATAAATCGCTATTATCAAAACCAATATTCATCAGCATTTCAACGTCGAAATTTTTTAATAAATCAAAATTCCACGTGCCAGTATTACGATTTAACCTAAGGTTCAACTCTTTTTCTCTTTCAATGTCTGGAATATTTATATAAATAACTGGTATTTCCTTATACCCAAGCTGTTTAGCTATTTCTAGACGAAAATTTCCACCAATTACAATTCCTTGGCGATTCTCAGCAGAATTCACCAAAATTGGATCAACTATTCCAAAACGTTCAATACTCTCCTTGAGATTGTCTGATTGTTCCTTGCTCCAATGTCTTGGATTGTATTCGGGATTTTTTAAATTATTAATACGAACATTCTCTATCTTTATTTTCTCGTTTTTATCAGTCATTGCGACCTCCTAATTCAATAAATAAAGCTCAGAGCCTTTCTAGTATCTCTGACTTATCTATCTCATTAGGTATTGCTAGAAACCTACATAAAAACATGGAATTATCTATCTATTATCTTTTGAAATTTCTTATCTATCTCTTATTCTTATCAATCTATTTATTGTCGAACTAAACAATTGTACAACTTCTTAAGAAGAAAAGCTAATATGTAAAATCATCAAATTATTTTTTCAAATTAAATTTTGATTAGCAGTTTTAAAATCTTGATGGCGGTATAATTGTGGCAGAAACTATTAATCTAAATAAAATGATTGATAAATATCAAACAAAAAATCAAATTTTAAAAAAAGCAGAAACAATTAAAAATAAATCTTTGCGCGAGGTAATTTCTAATGAAGCAATTAAAAATATTGAAAATCAAATCAGCGGATATGGTTTAAAACGTAAGGGTTTTTTAGGTGATTTAATAGAAAAATATTTTTTTGATATTAATCCAGGAAATATTAGTAAACCAGATTTTAATGTTGCTGGAGTTGAACTAAAAACTACTCCATTAAAAAGCCACTCACAAAAACAATATGTATCAAAAGAAAGATTAGTTTTTTCAATGATTAACTATGAATCTATTATTGATGAAAAATGGGAATCAAGTTCTTTCTTAAAGAAGAATAAATCATTATTATTAATGTTTTATTTGTGGATACAAAATCAAAGTATTCTTGAATATAAATTCAAACTTATTCATTTATTAGATTTAATTGATGATATTTCTGATGAAGATAAATTTCAAATTCAAAAAGATTGGGAATACATCGTTGCAAAAATTAAAAGAGGTGAAGCCCATTTATTGTCTGAAGGTGATACATACTATCTTGGAGCTTCTACAAAAGCCACTAATAGCCAAGCAGTACGTAATCAACCATTAAATAATACGCCAGCAAAACCAAGAGCATTTTCACTTAAACAGCAGTATATTAATTATCTTATTCAAACAAAATTACTTGGTAACACAATAAATACTGATTCTATATTCAAAAAACAAAGAAGATTAGAAACAATTGAAGACGTAATTAAACAAAAATTCTCATTATTTATTGGAAAAACTGATAAAGAAATTTTAACTAGACTAAATTCTAATTTAGGTAAAAAATCAAAAAGCTATAAGCGATTAATTGTGAATAAAATTCTTGGAGTAAAATCCAATAAGATTGAGGAATTAGATAAAGCAAATGTAACACTTAGAGTTTTGACCTTGGAACATACAGGTAATTTAAGAGAATCAATTTCATTTCCTGCTTTTGACTATAAGGATTTAGTGACACAAGTTTGGTATGACGATATAAAAGAAATAATGTCTGATTTTCATTTACAACTTGAAACTAAAAAATTTTTATTTGTCGTTTTTCAAAAACAAAAAGGAACAAAAAATATAATTTTAAAGAAAATAATATTTTGGAATTTTCCAATGAGTGATATTGGTGAAGCTAAAAATGTGTGGCAAAAAACTGTTAATTGTATTAACGAAAATCGTTACAATGATTTACCAAAAACAAAGGACAGTAAAATAGCACATGTACGCCCTCATGGAAAAAACTCTAAAGATACAATAGAAACTCCACAACACACACAAGAAATGAAGCGTTGTTTCTGGTTAAATGCTAAATATATACAAAATGCCATAAATAACGATGAAAATGAAGCTTGATCAATTTGTTTTTATTTGTTAGAATGGCTTTATGAAAAGAATAAAAGTTGTTGAATTGTTTGCTGGTGTTGGTGGTTTCCATCTTGGTTTTGAAAGAGCAAATAAAAAACTTCGGTTGAAAAAGAATGAAGGATACGAAATTGTATGGGGAAATCAATGGGAACCTTCAACAAAAATACAACATGCTTTTGATGTTTATAAAAATCATTTTGTTAAAGCTATAAATCAATATTCTAATACTGATATACATGAAGTAGTTGAAAAACATTTTAATAAAATTCCCAAACATAATTTACTTGTTGGTGGATTTCCATGTCAAGATTATTCTGTAGCACGTACATTAACCCAAGCAAAAGGAATTCAAGGAAAAAAAGGTGTTCTATGGTGGGATATAAAAAACATTTTAGAAAAGTCTGGAGACGATAGTCCAGATTATTTAATGTTAGAAAATGTGGATAGATTACTTAAATCACCCGTAAAACAAAGAGGTCGTGATTTTGCTATTATGTTGTCTTCTCTGGCAAAACTCGGATACGCTGTTGAGTGGAGAGTAATTAATGCTGCTGATTATGGAATGCCACAGCGAAGAAGGAGAACTTACATTCTTGGCTATAAAAGAGGAACGGACTTATATTCGAAGTTAAAAGAAAATAAAGGAATTAAATGGATTAACGAAAAAGGTGTTTTTGCTAAATCATTTCCAATTATTAATATTAAAAATGAGATAAAACCATTTTTAATAGATAAAGATATTTTAAAAATAAATGATAATTTTAATAAGAATTCGAGAAAAACTCCATTTGAAATATCAGGATTAATGATAGACAGAGAAATATACACGACAAAAATAATTCCAAATTATAATGGTCAAAAAACAATAATAAAAGATATTCTTGATGATGAAAAAGATGTCCCAAAAGAATTTTATATTGATAAATCTAGTTTACCTATATGGAAAAAACTTAAAGGTGCTAAAAATGAAAAAAGGAAAACTAAAGATGGATTTGAATATAATTATAGTGAAGGAGGGATGGTATTTCCAGATAAATTAGATGGTCCTTCTAGGACAATAGTTACAGGAGAAGGAGGATCATCCCCTTCTAGGTTTAAACATGTTATTAACATAAATGGAAAAAAAAGAAGATTAACACCTAACGAACTAGAAGCTTTAAATATGTTTCCAAAAGGTCATACTGCACTAGAGAAATCAGTAGTTAAAAGAGCTTTTTTTATGGGAAATGCACTTGTCGTCGGGGTGATAACTAGATTAGGAGTAGAACTTTTTAAAGAAATAAATAAAAATAGCGCATAATGTTTTTATTCCTAATTTTAATGTTGTAGTTAATCTTATATTTTCATGATATCCTTTGTTATTAATAATAATGATTCAAATGTATGAATAAACAACAGAGAATAGATGAATTAATAAAAATAAAAAATGATAATAGTTCAGTGGTAAAATCGGGAATAACTATAAGATATGATGGTGAGTTTAAAACATTTACAACTCATAAAATACCTTTAGAATGTTTAATTTACAATAAGTACAATGGAAGGATTGGTGCAGCTATTAAATCCTATGAAAAACAATTCAGAGAATTAGATCCAGAAAATAGTAAAGATAAGGATATAATCATTGATTTTCTTTGGAAATCAAAAAAAGACAGAAATGAAAAAACTGAAAGAAGCCTTGCCACAGATCATCAAGTTACCTATGGTGTTGTGACAAAAGACGGAATAATTATTGATGGTAATAGAAGAGCCATGTTATTAAATAAGATTTATAACGAAAGAGACTTATGGCAAAAACAAGGCATTGATGTAGACCACTGTAAATACTTCGAAGCAATAATTCTGGATGAAGAATTTGGAGCTAAAGAAATTATGAAGTTGGAGACAACCCTACAAATGGGTCAAGATGAGAAACTTGATTACAACGCCATTGAAAAATATCTAAAATGTAAAGACCTGTTGAGTGTCGGATACAGCGAACAAGATATTTCTACAATGATGAGTGAAAGAATTGGTGAAATAAAAAAATACCAATCAAGGCTTAAAACAATGGAGAGTTATTTGAATTACTGGTCATATGACGGCTTATATACAATGTTAGACAAGCGAGAAGATCAATTCATAACTTTAAATAAATTTTTATCAACTTATAAAAATGGTAATGGTGCAGCAGATTGGCCATATCAAGACTTTGATGTTAGTGAACTTGAGCAGATAGCTTACAACTATATTCGTGCAGAATATGAAGGTAAAGAGTTTAGAAAATTATTTGAGATATTCAAAAAAGGAGATATTTGGAAAAGGTTTAAAGAACGTTATAATAATGCAACTGAAAACTACAAAGAACAATTAGTATCTGAAATAAGAGAAAGTACCCCTGATGAGGATATTTCAGAACAGTTAATAGCAAGAGACACAAAATTTAAAGAAACATTAACTAAAGAATTTGTAGAAAGCATTATTTGGAGTGACGCCCATCTTCGTGAATCAAAAGAAATTGACAAACCATTTGAGCTATTAACTAAATGTATAAACTATTTAAATAGCATAGATACTAACAGTGATGGTTTTAGTGAGAGTGGAATATATGAAAAAATTGTGGAAATTAACAAAAAATCTTTTGAACTAAAAAAAATGTTTGACTAGAATTTATGAACCAAATTTCATTAGATATTGATAAGAATTCAAGTCAACTAATCATTTCTGAAAAAACACCAAATTTTATTCCAAAAGCTAGATTGTATTTAGAGAATTATTTATCAGCTTCATTAGATAATAATAAATATTTAATACCATACACAGAAACAAATAAATCAATAACTCTTCAAAAAATATCTGAATATATTAAGAGGTTTGGATACGAACCAAGATATTCTGAACAATTAGAATGTGAATTTAACCAAATAATAATAGAGGAAAATAATTTCATTAAATTTTCCGATAAAGCTGAAAAAATTAGAAACAATAATATTGTAAGTGATGAATTATCAAATTTTATCTCTGTTTTAGAAAGTAAAATGGTTAGAAAGCCATATAAATTGCAATTATTATCTTCTTTTCATCTTGCATTTTCACAAAATGCATGTAATTTTTCTGTCCCAGGTGCTGGTAAAACAACAGTAGTTTATGGTGCTCTTACATACTTGAAATCGTTACCTGACGAGGATAAAAAACATATTGACAAACTATTAGTGATAGGACCTTTAAGTTCTTTTGGTCCATGGGAACAAGAATATGAAAAATGTTTCAATAGAAAACCAATATCAAAAAGAATTACAAGTAATTTAAGCAAAGGACAAAAAGATGCTATTTTATTTAATCCAGAAAACATAGAATTAATCTTAATATCATATCAAGGAGTTATTTCTTCTCAAAAGAATATAAAGTATTTTCTAAAAAATAATAAAGTAATGGTAGTGTTAGACGAAGCACATAAAATCAAAAATACTAATAGTGGTTTATGGGCAGAGACAATATTGTCATTATCAGAGTTTTGCAAATCTAGAGTTGTTTTAACTGGAACTCCTGTTCCAAACGGATATCAAGATTTATATAACTTATATAAGTTTATTTGGCCTCAAAACAATGTTCTTGGTTTTAATAAATTTCAATTAAAATCACTTACAACCAGTCCAAACCAGAATATTATTAAAGAATTAATTTTAAGAGCATCACCATTTTTTATTAGAATAACTAAAAAAGATTTAGGCTTACCAAAACCAATAGAGAATAGTCCTATTTTTTGCAAGATGGGTCAGCAACAGAAAGAAATATACGATTATATAAATGATATATATATGAAATATTTATCTAAACAAAGTTCAAATAATAATTTTTTTGCTTCGTTACAAAAAGCAAGAATTATTCGTCTCATGCAACTGGCTACCAATCCAAATTTATTAAAAAAACCACTTGATACATTTTATAGAGAACAAGGAATCCCTGATAATATTTATATTGACGATACTGAGATAAAAGAAAAAATCTCAAAATATAGTGAGATTCCTGCAAAGTTTATTACTGTCGGTGAAATTATAATTAATATTTTGAAAAATAGTAGTGAAAAAGTTATAGTTTGGTCAAACTTTATTCAAAATATTAAAGATTTTCAGCAATATTTGCATACTTTGAATATTAATTCAAAATTATTATATGGAGATATTCCAGTAGATAAAGATGATGATTTACATGATGAAGAAACTAGAGAATCAATTGTTCGAGAGTTTCATAACCCAAATTCATCATTTAGAGTAATAATCGCAAACCCATTTGCGGCATCAGAATCGATTTCGTTACACAAAGCTTGTCATAATGCTATTTATATGGATAGAACTTTTAATGCAGCTAATTTTATTCAATCGAAAGATCGCATTCATAGAGTAGGTTTAAATGCAGACGATAAAATTAATTATTATTATATAGTTTCAGAGAACACAATAGACCTAAGAATTCATGAGAGATTAATTATAAAAGAAAAAAGGATGTTGGAAATTATAGAAAGTCAAGAAATACCATTATTTAAAGAAAACGATTCAGATACAGGTACAATAAATGATATAAAAGCAATATTAAACGAATATGAGTATAAATCTAAAGCAAATCATAAATCTTAGGTCACTTGGTAATCCAGAATTGACGAAAAAAATAATCAAAACTGTTTATCATTCAAGTAATCCTTTAAAGTTAAGTGATTTAATAATCATATGCAAATTAAGTGGTTATACATTTATTGATGTGGTTGAGAATAACATCAATATATTAGACCAATTGGGATTATTAAAAATAAATGGAGAGTTTGTAACGATTGGTAAAATCGAAGTAAAACACAACGAAGTTATTTATGGAGATATTATTAAATTATTTTTGGATGAAATAACAAATATGGGGAAGTTGTTCGATATATTTAAACCAGAAGGAATATTTTTTGATAATAAATCTCAACTCATAGGAATAAAACAAAATTATTTATCATTGAAACATTCTCAAATTAGAGATTTTTTAATTAATTTTGGTTTTTACTCTTCTAACATTGACAAATATGATTATTTTATTGACAAGAAGTATGAAGATTACTTCAAAAACATTGTTAGTCTTTCAAAAAAAAAGGAGATTGCGAAAATTAATAAAAAAAATTTTACATTAGAACAGTTAAACAGAATATTAGATATTAGAAATGAAATGGGTATGGAAGGTGAAAAAATTGCACTAGAATTTGAATTACTACGATTAGTTGGACATTCCTTAATCCAGGATATAAAAATTATTTCCGATATAAGTGTTAATAGAGGATATGACATTGTGTCTTTTGATGGACCAGAATCAAAAGAAATAGATAGATATATAGAAGTAAAGTCGTATAGAAATCAACCTAGATTTTTTTGGAGTGAAAATGAGGTCAGAACAGCTGAAAGATTAAGTGAAAAATACTATATATATTTGGTTAATTTAAGTGATAATAACCATGGAAATAATATTATTATAATCAAAGACCCATTTAAGCACGTATTTGAATCAGTAAACTGGAAAATATCTACAAGTACTTGGGAAGTTAATAAAATTAATAATAAATATATTCAACAAACTAATGAATTTTAATAAAACTTTTTTTATCTGAATATCTAAATCAAAAAAAATGAACATTACCGCTTCAAAACTTTATAATTACATTCAATGTGAACATCGAATTTGGAGAGATATTTATGGCCCACAAGATGAAAAATCTAAGGATACAAATCCTTTTGTCCAAATGCTTTGGGATAAAGGTGTAGCTCATGAAGAAAACATTGTTGAAGGTTTAGGTCAGATTCTTAATTTAAAAGATGTCGGTACAGAAGAAGAAAAAATTCAAAAAACTATTGATGCAATGAAAATGGGTGTACCCCTTATTTACCAAGGAGTACTAAGAAATGGTGACTTGTTAGGTATCCCAGATTTACTACAAAATAATGGCGATGGAACATATTTACCTATCGATATTAAAAGTGGAATGGGAATAGAAGGTGTTGATGAAGAAAATGATAATGATGGAAAATATAAAAAGCATTATGCTGTTCAATTAGCACTTTATGTTGAAGTATTAATTGCAAATGGGTTTGCTAAAGAACATAAAGGAATGATTATTGATATTGATTCGGAAAAAGTAATTTATGACCTTGATCAAGAAATGGGGGCTAGAAATCCAATAACTTGGTGGCAGTATTATCAAGAAATAAAACTAAAGGCTACTAGTTTATTGCTAAACGAAACTCAAAACAAACCAGCATATTCTGGTAAATGTAAACTATGTCCTTGGTATAAAAGTTGTAAAGATTGGATAAATAAAAAACATGATCCAAGTGCAATTTTCTATGTAGGTCGGGCAATGAGAGATACTTTATTTAAAGATTTAGAAATAGAAAGTTATGAAGATATTATTAATATTGATGTTGAACAAGCACTAGAAAAAAAGAATAAAGAAAAAGGGTTTTTGTATCGAATTGGCAAAGACAGCTTAGAAAAATGCATTAAAAGAGCAAATGTAACAAATAATATTAAAAAACCAGTTGTTTATATTACCCCCGTCTTTCCAAAAACTTCTTACGAATTATTTTTTGATATTGAAGATGATCCAACTCAGTCTTTTATTTATTTACATGGTGTATATGAAAGATCTCCAAAAGAAGAAAGATATGTTTCGTTTGTAGCTGAAGAAAAAACAGGTGCTTCCGAAAAAGAAGCTTGGCTTAATTTTTGGATTTATATTAGATCATTACCTAAAGACGATTTTACTGTTTACTATTATTCTCACCACGAAAAAACAACTTACAAAAAAATGAGTCAAAAATATCCTGGGGTAGTAAGTGATGAAGAGTTAGAATGGTTTTTTAGTCCTGGAAAAGCGGTTGATTTATATTCTGATGTTATTCTAAAAAATACGGATTGGCCTCTAATGAGTTATTCACTGAAAGATATTGCTCAATATTTAGACTTTAGTTGGAGAGACAAATCCCCTTCAGGTGCTATGTCAATCGAATGGTTTAATAAATATTTAGAAACTAAGGATAAAAAAGATATGGATAGAATTTTGCTTTATAATGAAGATGATTGTAAAGCCACTATGGTTATTAAAGATTTTTTGATATTTCAAGCGATTAAGGAAAATAATTATGAAAACAATTAAAGTATCAATACAAGATGTAAACACACTATTACTTCTAGAGGATGGTCAAAAAGGAGACATAATTGATCTTAAGTCTATTCATGATACAGATATTGATAAAACAACAATTGATAATCTTATAAAAGAAATCAGGAACGATGAGTTTAATACACAATTAGAGTCGGCAAAACGGAATATTGAAAAAGAAAAGTCTCTTGAAGCAGAAATCAAAGAGAAGGATATTATAAATAAAGCTAAAGAGGCACTTACAAAGAAAGATCAGGAAATCATAGCTCTCAACATAAAAGTCGAAAACATCGCAAAGCAGGTTGAATCGGATGCTAAGATCAAAGCCCTGGAAGAGAAAAAATATTTAGAGGATGAGTATAGACAAAAAATATCCGAAAAGGATACCGAGGTTCAAGAAATTAAACATCAAAAAGAACTAAGCGATCAAAAATATCAAGATCAACTCAAAGCAAGCGAAACTGCTTTAGTTTCACTAAAAGAAATGCGCTCCAGAATGAGCACTAAGATGATTGGTGAATCATTAGAGACTCACTGTGAGAATGAATTTAATAAACTTCGACCACTTGCCTTTCCTAATGCTAAATTTAATAAAGATAATCAGATATCGGACTCTGGATCTAAAGGTGATTATGTTTATCGAGAGTCAGACGATGATGGCAACGAAATTCTATCAATTATGTTTGAAATGAAAAATGAAGATAATGCAACTACTACTAAGAAAAAGAATAAGGACTTTTTCAAAGAATTGGACAAAGACCGACGTGAGAAAAACTGTGAATATGCGGTTTTGGTTAGCCTTCTTGAAAAAGATAATGAATACTATGACGATATAGTTAATGTCTCTGATTATCCCAACATGTATTCTATCCGACCTCAACATTTTATAACTATAATTGGCTTTTTGCGCCAAGGTAATCTAAAATCCCAAGAATTGAGAAAAACTATTTTTATTCTTAAGAATCAAAATATCGATGTAACTAATTTTGAGGCTAATATGAATGCATTTAAAGATGCCTTTGATAGAAACTATAATTTAGCTTCAGAACAATTTAGTGACGCTATTAAAGAAATCGACATTACTATTAAGCACCTTAATAAAGTGAGGGAGAACTTACTTAAATCTGATAACAACCTAAGGCTAGCCAACAGTAAAACATCAGAATTAACAATAAAAAAATTAACGGCTAATAGTCCGAGTGTTGCCAAGGCATTTGAGGATAATACTAAATAGTAAAAGATTACTATAACTGGTCACGATTGTTATTTTTGTAATTATAAAAAAGTAACTTAAGAGATTGAATAAGACTTTATTTTAAAATAAATTGAGTAATTTTATTCATAGTAGTAAGATAGGCCAATAGATTAGCTGGTAGTTTGATCTAATAAATAATTTTGATTAAATAAGTGGCACAAATATATCCAGACATAAAAAATATTAATAAGTTAAAGGTCCGACCTACTTCAGGAGAATGTCAACTTTTAAATTTTTTAATAAAAAATCTTTCTAATGATTTTGAGGTATATTTTCAACCTTATATTAACGGAGATAGACCAGATATAGTTATTGTAAAAAAGAATTCAGGAGTTTTAATTATTGAAGTTAAAGATTGGAATTTGGGTAGTTACGAAATTGATAGTAATAAAAATTGGTATTTAAAGAAAATACAAAATAATAGAGGACAAAAACAGATTATTAAATCACCCATATCTCAGGTTAAAGAATATAAAAATAATCTTTACAATCTACATATTGAAAATTTATTAGAAAGAAAGATAAATGACCCAAAATATTTTTCAATTGTTAATTGTGCTGTGTATTTTAGTAATGCTACCAAAAATGAAATTAATATTTTTTTTGAAAAAGAATTTAAAACAGAAAATCAAGATCTGAAATATATTGATTTATTAGGAAAAGATGATTTAACTTTAGAAAAATTTAATAAAGTTTTATCAAAACGTCGATTAAACACAAAATCACATTTATTTGATGAAGAATTATATAACAGTTTTAAAAGGTTTTTCCAACCTCCAATTCACACTTTGGAGGAAGGAACTGAAATTAAATATTCTCCAAAACAAACTGAATTATCACAAAGCATGGTGGTTCAACAAAAAATTAAAGGTTTTGCTGGAAGTGGAAAAACTATACTTCTTGCCAAAAGAGCAGTTAATTCCCATAAAAGAACCTCTTCAAAAGTCTTGATTTTAACCTACAATATAAGTCTTAAGAATTATATACACGATAAAATAAGTGATGTAAGGGAAGAATTTGAATGGAAATATTTTAATATTTCTAATTATCATCAATTTATTAATTCTGAAACAAATAACTTAAACATTTGTATTAAAAAACTTGAATCTTATGAAGACTTAAATTTATTTAATGGTTATGAAAATCAAATAGAAAAATATAAAACTATATTAATAGATGAAGTACAAGATTACAGAACACAATGGATACAAATACTGAAGAAATATTTTCTTGATGAAGATGGAGAGTTTGTAGTTTTTGGAGACGAAAAACAAAATATTTATAAAAGAATTTTAGATCAAGACAAAAAACCAAATACTACTATTCCAGGTAGATGGATTGAGTTAAAAGAGTCTTTTAGACTAAGCGAAAAAATAATACATTTATCAACTAGATTTCAAAAATATTTCTTTAAAGAAAAATATGATCTGGATGTAACCGAAAACATTGAACAGCATACTTTATTTTCTGAAGAGAATATAAAACATTATTTTTTCAAAAAAAAAGAATTATTACCAATAATTAGCCAAATATCAAAAATAATAAAAGAAAAGAAAATCCATCCTAATAATATTTGTTTTCTTTCATCTAAAAAAGAAATATTAAGAGATATTGATTTTGAAATAAGAAACTCTTTTAAAGAACACACTAAAACAACGTTTGCAACAAAAGAAAGGTTTGAATCTCTAAAAAAAGAAAATGATATTAATTTTAAAAAAGTATTAAAAGGTATTGATAAAAACAAGAAATTTAATTTTTGGATGAATGATGGAACAATGAAATTATCAACAATACATAGCTTTAAAGGATGGGAAATACCAACACTATTCTTAATTATAAATAATAATGATGATGTTGATGAATTAATTTACACTGCTATAACAAGATGTAGATACAATTTGTTCATTATCAATATTGGAAATCAAAAATATTATGATTTTTTTGAAAAAAATAAAGATTTGTTAAATTAATTCTTTAAAATCCAGCCATAAGTTTATTTAAATGTTAATATTGCTTAATGGTAAAAAGGATAATTAATAAAATTATGTCTAAGTTAAAAATAATAATAATCTTATTTTCTTTAGTATTGATAAGTGTGTTTTTACTATTATTCCCTGCTTTTTATTTTAATAAGCTTGAATTTCAAATGAAATCAATTTATTCATCAATAGAATCTGTTAAAGGGGCATCTTTTGATAATGTTGAGCAAAGAAGTGGTCGAGAAGGAGGTCTAAAATCAAACGAAGAATATGAATATTATTCTGGTCTAATTAATGAGAATTTAAATAAAATGGATTCTCTTATTAATGACCATCAGAATCTATTAGAAAAACAAGCTAAGATTACTTTTCTTTTGCCACCAAAATATAAAAAATACTACGGTCTTAAAAAGGAAGCCTTTGATAAGTATTATTTATCATTAAGAGATTATAAAAAAGTCAAAGAATCTGAGAGTATTTTTTATTATGTATTAACAGAGCAAATCAAGTTCTCTAGTTTCATGAGAGATACTAGTGGTGGTAAAGATATAAGTATAGATTCTTTAAAAGAAGTAATTAACAAACTTCAAAAACTACAAATAAGTATTAAAGAAAATTTTGAAAAAGGTCTTTTAACTGAAAATTTTAATGATAAAGTGCCTAAAAAAATAAGTGTTTTTATTAGTGTTTACAATGTCGTGTTAGATTGGAAAGAAAAATTAGTTACAGATGATGAATTTTGGAATAAAATACTAAAAATAATAGACAACGATAATAATAACAAAGGTTATGATGTAGTAGAAATTATTTATGACTCAAGAATTAAAATTACTGATGTTAAAGGAAAAGAATGGATAAATCTTTATGACACATCAATAGAATTATCAAATAAAGCATCAGAATATTATTATAGTAATAAACTTTCTGATGATAATTTAAGTAAAATACTGTCAATTTATAATAAAAATTATCCTGAAAATAAAGAAAATAAAAACGATACAAAAATAGAAGAAAAATATATTGATTTAAACGGTGATGGTCAACAAGAAGTCCTACAGATAACAAGTAAAAATAGTAATGAAGCATATCCAGAGCTTATTTTGATTGCTTTTGATAAAAACAAGAAAGAAATTGGTAGATTACCAGATAATTTTCCTGCCATAGATATACCTTTATCTAATACAGCCAGAGTATATACTCCAATTAAAAAAGATAAAAAACAATTTGTAAGTCTTGAATTTATTCTTGGACCACATTCATCAGAGACCATGTTTTTTGGTTTATTCAAGTCGAAAGATGGAAATATGGGTATCATTCCAGTATGTTTAACTGATGATGTTGAAGATGCTAGAGATTGTTTATTTTGGTCTGGTGAAGTTGGTGATTTATGGGCTGATGATTATGATAAAGATGGGGTATTGGAAGTAGTGGAAATGGTTGATGAATATCCAAAAGATGGACCATTAACTGATGAAATTAAAAATATCACCAATGAAACATTTGGAAAATTAGGCCAAAAAGCTAGTGATGGTGCTTTAAGGGTTTTAAAAAGAGAACAAGGTGGTAGAGGAAATAAGGTTATTTGGGCAATCTATAAATATAATGACAAATATTTTGAGAAACAATTAGGAAAAGATTACGATAAATATTATGTTTTAGCGAAAGATCAGATTAGTAGTCTGTGGACTAAATATCCAAAAATAATTAAAAAGAGTGAGATAAGTAAAGATTCGTTGGAATACAATGAATTTTTAAGAAACTATTGGCATGGAAATATGTAAAATATTAATTCTGTAAGCAAATTTATATTTTAAATAAATGCTATTATTGCTTAATGTTAAAAAAGATAATTAAATATATTTTTTCTTTCCACCCTACTTTATATTTTTTTATTGCCACAGTAGTTTTTAACTACATGGGAACTAAAACTGGAGAAGCAGCTGGTTATTTTGCCGAATTAGGAATCCTGTCTGGACTACTGTTTATGGTTTTAGTTCCTTCTGCTCTTAATGAATTTCTTGCTAATAATACTAAGAAAGTAGATTGGTTAATAGTTCTTCTAGCATCAATTATATTAGCGGCAGTAATGACTCTTCTTCCAGATTCAGTTTTTACTTTTGTTACAATGCCACTACTGGCCTTGTTCTTTGGTTTTATTATCTTTTTATTTTATCCACTATTTAGTCTTGTTCTTTGGTTATTTAACAAGATCCCTTTTAAAAAGATTCCTTTGAAAAAAATTGAGAAAACATTAACCTATGAAAATATTTCATTAGAGTATAATAATTTTATGGAAATGATTAAAAAAATATTCAAAAATGTAACCCCAAATCTACTATTTATTGGAGCCATAATTCTTTTGAGCACAATAATCTGGTCAAATGCTTTTTCTAAAAAAGAAATTAAAACATATAAAAATGCAGTTTCTGTTATTGGTGTATCAACTAAAGATGTAGTTTCTGATAAAGCAATTTGGGTAATAACAATATCCAGAAAGAGTCTTGATAGATCCAAAAATATTAAAGAATTAACTGTTGATGAAAAATTAGTTAGAGAACACATTATTAACCTTGGTTTTGATAAACAAATACTTGGTTCTTCACGAATTGGTGTTGATACAATCTACAAAGCAAAAGAAAGTGGTTATGGTAATACTACAGAAATTGAAAATTATGAAACAAAATCAACTTTCACTATAGAAACAAAAGATGTTTACAAAGTTGGTGAAGGAGTTAATAAATTAAGATTATATTGTGAAGAAAAAGGGATTGGTTTAATTGATAATAGAGCCGAATATACCTATACAAATTATGAATCTGAGAAAATACCTTTACTTAAAATAGCTATATCTGATGCACAAGATAGAGCTAATGCTTTAGTTAATGCTTCTAGTGGAGTTTCTAAAACTTCAATTGGAAAAATATTAAGTGCTCAACAGGGTGTATTCCAAGTTAATAGCAAGAACGACAAGGATGTTGATGATTATGGTAACTTTGATACAACATCTATCGAAAAGACTATTAGAGCCACTGTGAGAGTCGATTTTAATGCCGAATAGTTAATAAAGGTTATTATTTAATGTTTAAAAAAATAACTAGAATTTTATCTTTAATTGTTTTTATATTTGTTGTATCTAGTACTTTGATTTGGTTCTATTTAAATAAAGATGTAGAAACAGTAACAGAAGATACTGTAAATCTAATTACTGAAGACTTTGCAAAAGAAAAGCCTAAATCTGAAAAAATTTTTGATTATGGTAGTGAAGCTAGCAATGACCATATTGTTTTTAATATTGGCAAATTTGATTTTGAGTTTAATAGAGTAAAAGATTTAATGGACACAAAGCTTGTTGTTAAAAATGGAACAAAAATATTAATTTCTAAAAAATACCCAAATGCTGTGTCCTCAATCTATAAAATTTTATTTAAAGATAAAAACATTATTTTAGTGAATTATTATTCCGGTGGAGCACATTGTTGTTATATGGTAATTCCTTATCTTATTGATGGTGAAAAAGTTATTGAAGGAACAGAATTAGACCTTGGGAACATAGATATATTCTTCAAAGTTGATCCTTTTTTTATTAAGGATGACAAACTCTTTGTATTATCTCGTGATGATAGGTTTGCATATTTTGAAATGAGCTATGCTGATTCTTCAAACACAATGTTTTTTACTAGTTTTCATGAATTATCACTTGAACCTTTAGGGTTTATAAATAGAAGCGAATTGTTTGTTGATCATTACAAAGAACTCTACACTGGAGCTAGTAAGGATTTAAAAGAAAAAATAACTCAAGAAAATTGTGCTAAAGATGAAATAACCAAACAACCAATTTTTGGAAATTTGGTTTTAAAACATATTTATGGATTGTTAGCAGGAATTAATAGAAATAGGCTTAAATTAGAAATGTCAGGTGATTGGTGGTGTTTTCCTGGAAAAAATTTGGATGAAATTGAAGAGAAAATTTATAAATCCTTAACAGAAAGTGGAGAAAGTGAAGATTTTGCTGGTGAAAATATACAGAAAAATTATGGAAAGATAATTGGGCAATAAAAGATTAATTATGTAGATAAATTTCTAGTCTAGTGTTTAAAAATTCTTTTAAAGCTTTTATTGTAGATCGAATAACTACTATAAAAAAGAAAGTAAAAGAAATAAATAGAAATGATAATAAAGTATCCTCTCCCCATTTGGTAAAAATTATAAAAAAAGCGAAATACCACATAATAGTTCGACATAACCATTTTTTAAACCAAGGACTCATTTGAGTTAATTTTAACCCTATAGTGTTATTATTTGTTATGCTAACTTACGATTTACCTAAAAAAGAAACTATTAATCAAGATAATTGCGACCCGTTATTTGAAGCAGCAGTTAAATTAATTCAAGATACTGGTAAAGCCAGTACTACTTTTCTTCAAAGAAAGTTGGTTATTGGTTATGCTAGAGCAGCTAAAATACTTGATGAAATAGAATCAGAGGGACTTATTGGACCTTCAAATGGTGCTAATCCAAGAGATATTTTTATGCAACATCGTTCTAATGTATGGGAAACAGTTGCTAATAAAATACCAAAAACTGTTGAAAAAGAACCAGAGCCACAAATTAAATGGAATAAAACTAAATATGCCCAAGATAAATCTGAAGATTTTGAAATTAATTTAGGGTTGGATGAAAATAATAAAAAGGTAAACCTTAATTTAGATAAATATGGCAATTTAATGATTGTTGGTTCCCAATTTACCTCAGCAGTTGACCTTTTAAATAATATTTTGGTCAATTCTATGGCTATCTATTCACCAGAAGAATTAAGAATAATTGCTATAGATGGAGTTAAAGGTGATTTAATTGTTCCAAATCAAGCCAGTCATTTACTAACTCCTTTAATTGTTGAACCAGAAAAATCAATTAGTGCTTTGAAATGGACTGTTAATGAAATTCAAAATAGAATGAAAGGAGAAAATGTGTGGAGTGATTCTAAAATTTTAATTTTAATTAATTCCTACAACCAAATAGTGTATTATTCCCCATCAGAAGTTGAAGATAATCTTTATATGATTATTTCTATGGGTAAAAAATATGGCGTTTATGTTGTTGTTGGAACTGACTATCCAAATTCTAAAACCTTAAAATTAATCACGGCTAATTGTCCAGCCAAGTTGGTTTTTAAACCAACTGATAAAAAAATAGCTAGAGATACTGGTATTCCAGAGTCAGCTGATTTAACCTCACCCGATGAAGCTATTTTAGAAACTATGTTTGAAGGTAAGAAAAAAATAACCATCAAAAAACTCAACCCAAAGGAAATTTACAATGAGGTTTTTAGATGAAAAATAAGTTAGTTGTTCCCCTTGGTATAAAAAAATCAAATAATAAATTGGTTAACTTTGATTTTTCTAAGACCCCACACATATTAATATCTGGTGAAGTTGCTTCTGGAAAGACAACATTGTTAAATAATTGGATTTGTAGTTTGATGACAAAAACAAAGTCTGAAGAAAATATTAAATTTATTTTAATGGATTTTCTGCAGGTTGAATTTTTAAATTATAATGGGATAAAACAATTAATCTTTCCTGTTATTTTAGACGTTAAGGAAGCTATTAAAGCTTTAGATTGGGTATTAGAAGAAATAGATCGTAGGTTTCATTTACTTGCTGATATAGGAGCAAAAAACATAGAAACATATAATCAAATATCTGGATTAAAACCATTACCTTATATCTTCATTTTTATTGATGAATTTGCTGATCTTGCATTTTATATGCCTGAAAAAGTGGAAGAAATTATTTGTCGTATCACTCAATTTGGTAAAGTGCCAGGAATTCATTTGGTAATAGCTACCCAAAGACCACATGTAAGGATATTTAATAGTTTGATTAAACTTAATTCTATAGGGGGAATACCGCTTGGAATAAATGATTTAACCGAACTTAGTTATTTTAATCGTATAGCTTTTAAAACCACTAACAAAGAAGACTCTAAGCTTATTATTGGTATGGAAGGGGCAGAAAAATTATTAGGACATGGAGATATGCTTTATTTAGATCGTTACAAGAAAAAACCAATAATAGTTCAAGGTGTTTCAATAACTGAAGAAGAGATTAATAAGATTGCTAAAAACAATATTAAATAAAACATGAAATCTATTGTAGATAAATTTGTAGAAGTTGGTAGAAATGGGTCTTATTCTGATGAAGAGTTTTCAGAATTATCAATAATCGGTATTTTAAAACCATATGAAATCACTAAACTAGAAGGCTCTGTTTTATTTTTTGAAAATTTAATTAAGGGTTATCGTTTAATTAATGGATCATCTGGTGGTAGTACTAACCAAATATATAATTTAATAAAGAAAATTGAAGAAAAAGATAAAAATAAAGCAATCGAGTTATTCAATTGGGTGGCTTTTAATGGTGGTGATTATTATATAGAAAAAGATATTTCTTATGAAGAAAAAACAAAAATGGATGAAATAAAAAAGAAAAAATATGAAGAAAAACTATTAAATGACCAAAAAATCCACTTAGAAGCAGTTGCTAGAAAGAAACAAGAGAGTGATTTACATATTTCAAGAAAAAAAGAAAAAATACCTGTTCATGGTTTATTTAGAATTGCTTATAAGCAATATTTAAAAAATCCAACTGTATTTATGGGTAGTGCTGCAAAAGTAATAAGAATTTCTTATCCTGGAATACATGGATTTTCCCATTGGGAAAAGGTAAATAGTTTTGGAAATAAGATTGCTGATAAAAATGGAGCGGATAAAACAGTTATCTATTTCTTTTCTGTTTTACATGATTATTTTAGATTTAATCAAGATGAAGATCCTGGTCATGGAAAAAGAGCTGTCTCTAGTTGTGATTTATTCTCTGAATATTTAAATAAAGAACAAGTAAAAATATTAAAATTTGCAGTTAAAAACCATAATCTATCCCCTGAAGAGATGTCTAAAATTAATAATCCATTAAGCAAAAATATTACTGTCCATACCTGCCTAGATGCTGATAGATTAGACTTACCTCGTGTTGGGATGTCTGTTGATTCAAACTATTTGTTTACTAAAGAAGCTAAAGAATTAATTACTGAAAAGTAACTTATATATTTAAACAAAAAAGAGTTTACTAAAACATATTAATATAGAATATAAATATGATAAATCAAAAAAAAGTTGAAATTTTACTGCTTGAAGGTACTCCTTATGGTTTGAGATATGCTGATTTGAAGTTGACAAATATAAGGGCATTTATTAGTCCAAGGGCCAGTGTTAATCAATTGATTAACAGAGAAGAAATGAATAAAGCTGGTGTTTATTTTCTTTTTAATACTGATAATTTAGACGAATCACTACCAAAAGTTTACATAGGAGAAGCAGATGTTTTAAAAACACGCATTAAGGGACACTTAAAAGAAGACTGGACAGAAATAGTAGTGATTACTGCTACAGATGAAGGGTTAGACAAAGCAGGTGTTCGTTATATTGAAAGTGTTTTAGTGGAAAAAGCATTAAAAGATAAACTTTGTGATCTTATTAATGGGAATCAACCAAGTAATAAAATACTATCTGAAGCAGATAAAGTAGAAATGGATGGATTTATTGAAAATATAGTATTTATATTAACTGTTATGAACTATAAAATAATCCGTACTGAAACAGCTAGAAATGAAACATTAACGAAAGAAGAATTAATTTTTTATGTTTCTTATAAAGAAGACAATATACAAGCATCAGGAATTTATAATGATGAGGGTTTTGTTGTATTAAAAGGCTCACAAGTTAGAATAAATAAAAAAGACTCATTACGAAATAATTTACAAAAATTAAAAGAAAAACTGATTAAAGAAGAGGCTATAATCCAAGATCCTAATAATCAGAAAGCTTATATATTTAAGCAAGATTATGTTTTTAAAGCACCAAGTACAGCTTCAAGTTTTATATTAGGAATATCATCTAATGGTAGAAAAGAATGGAAGACAGAACAAGGTATTAGTTTGAAAGATATTTAATAAATAAATTATTTTTGTATTTTAATGGTTATTAATAATTTCCTTTATTTCTGTATGCATTTCTTCAGTCATTGGAATCATTATTCTTTCTCCACACTCATAACAAAAAAGACAAGGATGAGGATTTAGACAACCCATACCTGGATGCCAAAGAAATCCTTGTTTCCAATTATGTTCATGATTTTCTTTTTCAGTAACTGATTTTTGGGAAAATAATTCTTTTGTTTTTGATAATTGATTAAGTTCTTTTGGAAATAACTGTTTCATATCTTTGATTAATAATTAATTATTTTTTATTGCGGCATTCCTGACACCCCATTTGACCTGTAAACCAAGGATAATGCCAAAAAGAATTTGTTTCTCGCTCGTATTTATTAGAAATTGGTCTGGGCACTTTGTTGATATGACATTTAGAACAAAGAATTCCATCACATAAACAAGAAAAAGAAATAGTTTCATTTGGATTTACACCTGAAGGATCATTTAATTTTATATATTTGGCTTTGGTTTTTCCTTTATATTGGCCACAAAAAGTACATTCTGTTAAACCTTTGGGAAGTGGAAAGGTTCTGTTATAAATTTCGGGGTAATCTCTTTTTAACTCTGCTGACAGAGCAAAAAAGAAATCTTCCCATTCTTCTTCCATCATTTGATTAGTGTGTTTGCCATTGGCAACTGATATGGCAAAAGCAGAACGAAGATTAATAGGAATTTCCATGTCTTGCTCAGCTTTCATTCTGCGAACCATGGACGAAAGTCGGCCAGCATTAGTATGGGGAATTAGAGGATATTCATTTCTTAATTTAATAAGCTTTTCCTCTAGGGTTAGACTTTGGTTGTCATTTTTTTTCATAAAAAAACCTTTCCCATAATGAAGAGAAAGGCCTTAATAATAAAAAAATGACTGGCTTATCTTTCCCATTATGGGCTGAATGTGGCACCTTCTTACAGTTGTCAACCTGTAAGGGTTGTCGGACGGATCATCGTGTCAGTTCACTACTCGTCTCTCTTGATACTTGGATTATAGCACTAAAATTTTAAGAAAATAGAAAAATCTTAATTAATATGTTACTATTGGTTAGTGATAGATACTCTGGAAGTGACGATAATTTCAATTGAATAGACCGAAGCCCTGATTTTAAAAACCCCAACCAATTTCAGTAAAAAAAATTAAGCATACGAGGTAATACTAGAACAATAAATAGTATTTCCCCTTTCAACTATGGTTATTAAAGTTATATGTTAAATAAAAATATGAATAAGATAGATAAAGCGTTAAGAATAGCAGTTGAAGCCCATAAAGGTCAGATTCGTAAAGGTGATGGTTCACCTTATATTACTCACCCTTTAATGGTAGCTTTTAAACTTCAAAAATATAATTTTCCAAATGAAGTGATTGCGGCAGCTTTAACTCATGATGTTTTGGAAGATACAGATTATCCAGAAGAAAAGTTAAAAGAAGAACTTGGTGATGAAGTTTTAGAAATTGTTAAAGCGGTAACTAATGATGATTCTTTAGAATGGGAAGAAAAGAAGAAACAATATATAGAAACAGTCAGAAAAGGACCAGAAGGAGCTAAGGCGGTCTGTATTGCTGATAAGATTCACAATCTAGAATCTCTTCTGGCTGCTTATAAAGAACAAGGGCCAGATCTTTTCAATAAATTTAATCGTGGTAGAAAAGAAAAAATTTGGTTTGAAACTGAAGTTTTAAAAATGGCTAAAGAAACTTGGCAACACCCTTTGGTTGATGAATATGAAAAATTAATTGAAATTCTTAAAAATGAAACCAGAGAATTACATTCTAAAAATGTACCTAAAAATTATGAAAAAATATTAATTATTACTAAAAATATTCTGAAATATTTAAAAAAAAGAATATTTGAGAAGAAATCGAAAGAGGCATCATTTGATAGATCAATAATGATGTTGAGAATGGTCGACAACCTGAACTATAACGTATTAAAGGAAGCGATAGATAATAAGGAAGAATTAACAGAAAAACAAATGAAGAGATACAAAGAATTAGAAAAGAAAATGAACCCTAATTTTTTAAGAAGAATTTTAAATGAGTTTATTAGTTGGTAAATTAATTATCTCTTGTTTGTATATCAAACTATATCAGTGTTTTAAGACTTTCTTTTTTATAGTGTCTCATTTGTCTTATTTAGGTATAAATGGTTGATATAATAAGACACCTAGTTGGGAGTTATAGGGATAGAAAAGTTCCAGACTCACACTCTCCGCACTTCGACAAGCTCAGTGCTTCGCCTTATAATTTATTTATGATGTGGTT